>NZ_JBIWJG010000007.1:0-425892 GCF_044765045.1 Streptomyces sp. NPDC093546
GTGCCCCCCCTCCCCGCGCCCTTCCCCGCTGGCGCCCCCCCCCCCCCCCCCCCCCCCCCCCCGGCCGGGGCGGGGGGCCCGCCCCCCCCCCCCCCCCCCCCCCCCCCGCGGCTCTTGGCGTCGTACGGCCCGCTATGCGCGCGGTACGCGGAGGACGGGTCAGGGCGTCAGCGGCGGGCGGGGGCCCTCGTCGCCGTTCGGGCCCGGCCTCTGTCCCGGTGCGTCGGGGCGGATGACCTCGCCCTGCACGACCTTGCCGTCCGGCCGGTGCATACGGGCCTGCTGGAAGGCGTCGTTCAGGGAACCGGGCACCATCGCGCGCATCCGCCGGTCCAGCGCCCGGTCCGCGTAACGCCCCGCCATGGCACGGACCGGCGGCAGCAGCAGGAGCAGGCCGGCCACGTCCGACAGCAGCCCGGGCAGCATCAGCAGCAGGCCACCGAGCATCAGGAAGCCGTTTCCGGTGCTCCCCCGGTCCGGGGCGGGACCCGCGCCCGTCTGCTGCTGCTGGAGCGTCTCGGTGAGCGTCCGGAAGGCCCGCCGGCCCGCCCGCTTGACCACCGCGGCGCCGAGGATCCCGGCCCCGACCAGCAGGGCGAACACGGTGAGCCCGCCGGCGGCGCCGCCCACGAGGGTCAGCAGCCAGATCTCCACCACCAGCCAGGCGGCGACGGCGAGAGGGACGAGCGTGCGGGCGCGTGAGCGCTTACGGGCAGGAGGGGGCGGTGAGCCGGTCATCATGCCCCCCAGTGTGCCCAAGACCGCGCCAGGGCGACGTAAAGGGGTGGCCAGGAGGACGAGCGGCGGCGCTCAGGAGCGCTTGCGGCCCATGATGCGGTCGGCGCGGGAGCCGATGCCCCAGGCGGTGACGCGCCACAGCGCCTCGACCACGATGTCCCGGCTCATCTTGGAGTCGCCGTGCTCGCGCTCGACGAAGGTGATCGGGACCTCGACGACGTGGTACCCGGCGGCGACCGCGCGGCGGGCGAGGTCGACCTGGAAGCAGTAGCCCTGGGACGCCACGTCGTCGAGGCCGAGGCCCTCCAGGGTCTCCTTGCGGAAGGCCCGGAAGCCGCCGGTGACGTCGCGGATGGGGACGTCCAGCAGGAGGCGCGAGTAGGTGCTGCCGCCGCGGGAGAGGAACTCGCGGGACTTGGGCCAGTTGACCACCCGGCCGCCGGGGACCCAGCGGGAGCCCAGCACCAGGTCGGCGCCCTTGAGGGCGGTCAGCAGGCGCGGCAGCTCCTCGGGCTGGTGGGAGCCGTCGGCGTCCATCTCGACGAGCACGCCGTAGCCGTGCTCGATGCCCCACCGGAACCCCGCCAGGTAGGCCGCGCCCAGCCCTTCCTTGCCCTTGCGGTGCAGGACGTGGACGTGGTCGTCCTCGGCGGCCAGCTCGTCGGCGAGCTTGCCGGTGCCGTCCGGGCTGTTGTCGTCGGCGACCAGGACGTGGGCGTCGGGCACGGCGGCCCGCACCCTGGTCACGATCGGCTTGATGTTCTCGGCCTCGTTGTAGGTGGGGATGATCACCAGGGCCTTGCCGAGCGGACCGTATCGCCTCTGACCGGTCCGGCCACTCTGGCGACTCTGACCACCGTCGTTCACTGCTGCCCCTTACGTCCGTACGCTGGGCTCCACCATAGCGACCAGCGGCGTCGCAGGGGTCCGCGGACCGGGGCCCGGCGTCCTTCGGGCCGACCTGGGGCCCGCTGGCTGCGGGTCGACCGAGAGCCGTTGTCTACTGAACGTCCGGGCCCCACCCGGGTCGCACCCTCCTCCCCCGCTCCGTGGGAGCAGGGACCACCGGCCGGAAGAATCCTCGTTCCCCGCCGGCCGGACGGACGTCGCTCGGACGCCCTGTGGTGGACCCGGCCGAACCTACCGGCCGCCGACCGTTCGCTGTCAACACCCCTGCGACCTGCGGCTCTTGGCCGTACGGCCAGGTCAGCGACGAAGATCCGCAGGTCGCGGAGGACCCCCGCCGGGCGCGAATCCTGTACGAAATGTCCCTATCTCACTCGTTCGGTCGCACGAAGACGGTCCGCCCCGCGACGACCGTGCGCAGGCAGACGGGGAGCTCCAGCCCCGGCGTGAGATCGGGCAGGCCCGGCGTCCCGGAGCGCGGGTCGGTGGACCAGCGGGCGACCCGGTCGTCGGGCGCCTGGACGACCAGGTCGCCGGTGCGCCAGACCGCGTAGTCGGCCGGGGCGCCCGGGACGAGCACACCGGCGTCGTCCCGGCCGATCGCCCGCCACCCGCCGCGCGTGTGGGCGGTGAAGGCGGCCCGTACGGAGATCCGGTGCTCCGGCGTGCGGTGGAAGGCGGCGGCGCGGACGGTGCCCCACGGGTCCAGCGGGGTCACCGGGCTGTCGGACCCGAAGGCGAGCGGCACCCCGGCGCGCAGGAGGGCGGCGTACGGGTTCAGCGTGCGTGCCCGCTCGGCGCCGAGCCGCTGGGCGTACATGCCGTCCTCGCCGCCCCAGGCCGCGTCGAACGCGGGCTGCACGGAGGCGGTGAGGCCGAGCTCGGCGAAGGCGGCGATGGTCTCGGGGGTGAGCATCTCGGCGTGCTCGACGCGGTGGCGCGCGGCGCGCACGCGGGCCAGGCCGAGGGTCTCGGCGGCCGTCCGTACGCCCTCGACGACCGCGCCGACGGCGGCGTCCCCGATGGCGTGGAAGCCGGCCTGGAGGCCCTCCTCGGTGCAGGCGGTGACGTGGGCGGCGACGGCGGACGCGTCGAGGTGGGCCGTACCGGTGTGGTCGGCGTCGGCGTACGCCTCGTGGAGGCAGGCGGTGTGGGAGCCGAGGGAGCCGTCCACGAAGAGGTCGCCGGCCGCGCCGAGGGCACCGAGGGCCCGCGCCCGCTTCACGTCGGTGTCGGCCCAGTAGCCGACGACGCGGGGCCCGGGCTCGTCGGCGGCGAGGGCCAGCAGGGCGGTGAAGTCGTCCTCGTCGGAGATCTCGGGGCCGCCGCACTCGTGGAGGGTGCCGATGCCGAGCGAGGCGGCCCGGCGCAGGGTGGCGCGCTGGGCCTCGGCGCGCTGGCCCGGCGTGACAGCGGCGTGCGCGGCCGCGCGCACCGCGTGGTGGGCGGCGGCGGTGAGCGGCCGCTCGGGGTGGTAGCCGGTCAGGCCGGTCACGCCGGGCACCAGGTCGAGCAGGGCGCTGGTGACGACCGCCGAGTGGACGTCGATCCGCGGCAGGTACAGCGGGCGTCCTCCGGTGGCCTCGTCGAGCTCCGTACGGGACGGGGGGCGCTGTTCGGGCCAGCGGGAGGCGTCCCAGCCGTGCCCGAGGAGGATCCGGTCGCCGGGGCGCGCGGCGCTGTGCGCCCGTACGAGCTCCAGGGCCTCGGCGAGCGTACGGGCGCCGGACAGGTCGAGGCCGGTGAGGGCGAGGCCGGTGGCCGTGGTGTGCACGTGGGCGTCGGTGAAGGCGGGGGTCACCAGGGCGCCTTCGAGGTCGATCACCTCGTCCACACCCGAGGCGAAGGCGTCCGCCGCTCCCTCCGAGCCCACCCACGCGACATGGCCGCGCTCCACGACCATCGCGGTGGCGAAGGGATCGGCGGGGCTGTGGACTTCTCCACCGCGCAGGAGCACGGTGCGGTGTGCGGTCTCGGTCATGGTGACCAGCCTAGATACGTGTTCAGACGCGCGGCGGCCGGGCCTCGTACGGGGTGGACAGGACCACCGTCGTCCGGGTGGAGACGCCCGACTGGGAGCGGATCCGGGTGAGGAGGTGCTCCAGCTCCAGCGGGGTCGCCACGCGCACCTTCAGGATGTAGTTCTCGTCGCCGGCGACGCTGTGGCAGGCCTCGATCTCGGGGATGTCGGCGAGCCGGTCCGCGATGTCGTCGGGGGCGCTGGGGTCGAACGGTTTCACCGAGATGAACGCCGTCAGCGGCAGGCCGACCGCTTCGGGGTCGACGACCGCGGCGTAGCCGCGGATGACTCCGCGCTGCTCGAGACGGCGTACGCGCTGATGCACCGCCGAAGTGGACAGGCCCGTGGCCTTGCCCAGGTCGGTGTAGCTCATGCGCCCGTCTTTGACGAGCAACTCGACGATCTGACGATCCAGCTCCTCCATGCGGTCAACCTATTGCCCCGGGTGCCCTACGGCACAGTCGGAGGCACGTCAGAGGGGCACCTGCGAGCGGCATGTGACCAACACCACAGGTTTGGGGCCCGAGTCATCCGTAACCGGATGGTTATTCGGTGGACCGGAAGGGAATTGCTTGCTGTGGTCGAGGCCGCATGAGCCTGGTCGGCCCACCCGAGGGGGAGATTCTCCATGCAGGAGCCTGTTGATTCGGTCGAGACGGACGAGCTCGACCCCTATGACACGTACGAGATGGTCCGGGTCATCTGCCCGGACTGCGCACAGCCCATCGCGCTGCTGGCGGACGAGGACGTGCTGCCCGAGCACGCGCTGTGCCCCACACCGTGGAACCCGTTCGTGCTGTCGGTGTGTTCCGGCACCGGACGGCCCGCCTCGGAGGCGCGCCCCGCCGACGAGTCGCTGGACCTCCAGGAGCAGGACACCGGACTGCTGTTGACGCTCCCTCAGGGGCTCGACTGGCGGACGCAGCCCTTCTCGCACGTGGGCGGCCCCGGCTCGCGTCCGATCAAGGTGCCGCGCAGGGCGGAGGCGCAGCAGGCGCCCCAGGTGCCGCAGATGCGGCGGGCCGCCTGAGGCGCGCGCCAGACGCTCCATGACGATCGGCGTCGCCCGGTCCCGCACCGGCGTGGTGCGGGACCGGGCGAATTGCTGCCCGGTTCGGTACGGGGGGCCACGCCCGTCCGTGCCGCGCTGGGTGCCGTCAGCGGGACTCGGGGCCCAGCAGGTGCCGGGCGACGACCATGCGCTGGATCTGGTTGGTGCCCTCGACGATCTGGAGCACCTTCGCCTCCCGCAGGTAGCGCTCCACCGGGAAGTCGGCGGTGTAGCCGTACCCGCCGAGCACCTGGACCGCGTCGGTGGTGACGCGCATCGCCGCGTCCGTGCAGAACAGCTTCGCCATCGCCGCCTCGCGCGAGAAGGGGCGGCCCGCGTCGCGCAGCCGGGCCGCGGCGAGGTACAGGGAGCGGCCCGCCGCGATCTGGGTGGCCATGTCGGCGAGCATGAACCGCAGGCCCTGGAAGTCCGCGATGGGGTGGCCGAACTGCTGCCGCTGCGTGGCGTACGCGGCGGCCTCCTCCAGCGCCGCCTGGGCGACGCCGATGGCGCAGGCCGCGATGCCGAGGCGGCCGGAGTCCAGCGCGGACAGGGCGATGGCGAAGCCCTGGCCCTCGTCGCCGATGCGGCGCGCGTCCGGGACGCGGACGCCGTCGAAGTGCAGCTGGGCGGTGGGCGAGCCCTTCAGGCCCATCTTCTTCTCGGGCGCCGCGGCGCTGAGGCCCTCGGCGTCGCCGGGCACCAGGAACGCGGTGATGCCGCGCGCGCCCTCGCCGCCCGTACGGGCCATGACCGTGTAGAAGTCGGCGACGCCGCCGTGGGTGATCCAGGCCTTGGTGCCGCTGATGACCCAGTCGTCGCCGTCCCGGACGGCCCTGGTGCGCAGCGAGGCCGCGTCCGAGCCGGAGGACGGCTCGGAGAGGCAGTACGCGCCCAGCAGACCGCCGCCGAGCATGGCGGGCAGGTGCTCGGTCCGCTGCTCCTTGGTGCCGTACGCGGCCAGACCGTGGCAGGAGAGCGAGTGGACGCTGACGCCGAGGCCGACGGTGAGGCGGGCGGCGGCGAGCTCTTCGAGGACCTGGAGGTAGACCTCGTACGGCTGGTCACCGCCGCCGAAGTCGGAGCCGTACGGCAGGCCGAGCAGGCCCGCTTCGGAGAGCAGGGTGAAGATCTCCCGGGGGAAGCGGCCGGCGTCCTCCTCCTCGGCCGCGCGGGGAGCGATCTCCCGCTGCGCGATGTCGCGTACCAGGGCGATGAGATCCCTGGACTCCTCGGTGGGCAGCTGACGTTCCACCGGCTGCGGGGCGCGGTCGGACATTGCGGCGCTCTCCTCCCTGTCGGGCGCTACGGCGGACGCACGCGACTAGGGTGGGCGGCACCGCCGATCTCACTGCCTCGCCGATGCTGCCCTCCCGGATCACGGAAATGAGCTGGCCAGCGGCTGTGGCGCGTTGAGTATGCCCGATCAGCGGTCTCCCGTCACGGGGTCACCGGCGGGGGCCGCGGGCGGGGCTCAGAAGAGGCCGACGCGGGTGACGAGCATGGCGAACACGACGACGAGCACCCAGCCCAGGATGTGCTCGAGCAGCTCGGGGCCGTCGTCCTTCGGCCCTCCGGTACGGACGCGGGGGGCGGCAGCGGCGGCAGCGGTCATGGGGGTCTCCGGGCGGTGTGCGGTGTGGTCGGGCGGGGCCTTCCGTGGACGACGCCACGGCGCCCATCCACAGTGCCAGCGCGGGCGGGCCCCGGGGTAGAGACGTTCATCACGCCCCGGGGCCGCCTGGCGCCGTCCCGGTGCCGCTCAGCGGACGCCGACCGCCTCCAATGCCCTGCGCTGCGCGGCCGTGGGGTGGGCGGGCCAGTACAGGTAGCAGACGCCCCCTGTGCCGGACGCCACTTTCCCGGCGGCGTTGTAGCGCTTCGTCCGGAGCCAGATGTTCTCCCACTCCCGGCGCCGGTAGACGCGGCGGACGGCCGCGTTCGACGGTGACGCGGGGTCGTTGGCGATCACGTCGCCGTCGTCCGTGAAGCCGATCACCGTCATCAGGTGGCCCGCCGTGCCGTAACCGGCTCCGGTCAGCTCCTCCTTGAGGAAGGACTGCGAGGTGATGGCCGGGATGCCGGCCCGGATCAGGGTCTCCAGCTCGGTCAGCGACCGCAGCCGCGTGACGACGGCGTTCAGGTCGTCGTACGTGGCGGCGTAGGCGGCGTTGAAGGGCCAGTTGCCGCAGCCGTCGTACTGGTGGTCGTAGGTGTGGCGGGCCGCGTGGCAGACCTGCGGGTCCCCGAAGGCGGGGTTCACCCAGGCGAGCTGGGCCGCCGTGGGCCGGCGGCCCCAGTACTCGATGACCATCTGCGAGGAGGTGGGGCTGCACCAGGCCTCGCCACCGCCCCCGTACTCCGGGTACTGCCCGATGTGCGTGTGCTGGGAGTAGCGCGGCACCACCAGCTCACGGGCGGGACCGGGCTCGGAGGCCGGGACGGTGAAGCGGTCCGGGATGTCCGACGCCATCACGCCGAGCCGCCACACCGTGGGCGTGAGCCCGCTGCCCGGCCGGCGGTGGAGGGTGAGCCGCAGCCGGTACGCGACCAGGCGCACGCCGCTCGCGGCGTCGTCGACGGCGACGGTGTCGGTGAAGACGGTGCTCCGGCCGTCGCCCTGCCCGTCGACCGAGGTGCGGCGGATGTCCGTGTCACCCGCCGCCCAGCGGCCCATCACATACCAGGGGGTCTCGGTGCCGTCCGCGTACCGGCCGCGCAGTTCCACGGCGATCCAGGTGCCGGGCGGGGTGTCGGCGTTCCAGGAGGCGATGAGCTCGGTGGCCGGGACGGTGGAGGTGTGGCGGGGCGAGGTCCAGGTGGCGTACTCCCACTCGGACGTGCTGCCGGTGTGCGGGTCGGTGTGGTCGGTACGCCCGGCGGGGGCGCCGATCACCAGGGCGGGCCGGCGTGTGGCGACCGGGCGGGTGCCGGCGTGGTCGCCGGAGCGCCAGTCGGTGTACGAGGCCCAGAAGCGGTTGTCGACGAGGCCGGCGGGCGTCGCGGCCGGGGCTGCGGAGGTGGTGGGGGCGGTGGGCGAAGCGACCGCCGGGGCGGCGGACGCCGCCGCGGAGCCCGCGGCGGCGAGGGCGGCGGCCAGCACGGTTCTGCGCGCCGCGCCCGCCGATGCGGAGGGCGGTGTGGACGGTGGCGTGGAGGGCGGCGTGGAGCTGGTCATGGCGGTGACCCCCAGTCGGGATGTACGGACAGCTGTACGGATGGGGCGACAAGTGCACGACAGGTGCGCCCACTATCCGACGTCGGGGCCGGATCCACCAGCAACGGCGCCGGGGAGCGGCCGACCGGCTTCGATCGGGGCTTTGTAGGGTGGCCGCATGGACCAGCCCCGCCGCCTCGACCTCCGCCGCCTGGCCGGCGAACTGGCAGGGCTGCCGCCCTCCTGCGGGCCGGTGCGTCTCATCGCGGTCGACGGCCACGCCGGCTCGGGCAAGTCCACGTTCGCGGAGCGGCTCGCGGCGGCCCTCGGCGGCGCTCCGGTCCTCCATCTGGACGACATCGCCAGCCACGACGAGCTGTTCGCGTGGACGGACCGTTTCCGGGCCCAGGTTCTCGATCCGCTGCACCGCGGCGAGGTGGCGCGCTTTCACTCGTACGACTGGATTTCGCGCCGCTTCGCCGGTCCGGCCCGGGAGCTGCCGCCCGCCCCCGTTGCCCTGATCGAGGGCGTGGGCGCGGGCCGCCGTGACCTGCGCCCCTCTCTGGCACGGCTGCTCTGGATGGAGCGCGGGGCCGCCGAGTCGTGGGCGCGGGGCCGTCACCGGGACGGACCGGCGCAGTCCGCGTTCTGGGACGGATGGACAGTGGCGGAGACACGCCATTTCGAAGCGGACCCGTCCCGTCCCTACGCCGACACCCTGGTACGGGAGTGTCCAGAGGGATACGAGTGGCTGCCAGGGCCTGCCGGGACAGCCGGTCAGAACCACGTCGTCACTGAGTGTGACTGACTTCGGCCACCGTACCGAGCAGTCGGAATTCAGCCTCCGAGAGTGCCTCAACTTCGCTTGACCGACGGGGCGTACTGGTCTTACGTTCTCAATGTGCGGCTTTCCGGAGCCGCCGCAGACGCGAAGCCCCCGGTTGTTCCCCCGTGATCGGGGGCTTCGTTCTGCCCTCCACCCCCTCCCCCGCCGCCGCTCGGGCCGCCGCCGCTCACCGTCGGTCACTGTGGTCGGCGGGCGTCCGAAGCCGTTCGCCACCGCCCTCGGACCCTCTCGGCGCCCTTCGTCGCACACGCAGTGCGCAGGTACGATGCCTCTCGGTACACCTCGGTGCACCTCGGTGCGGCAGATCCCGTTCACAAGAGGGCGATTGGGCAGGCTTCCGCGGGCGGCGACGCCCGGCGGGAGGAGGTACGAGGGCACGGTTTGTGGGGGACCTGATGGACTTCGGCACGCAGGGCGGCGCGCTCGCCCCGGCCGACCTCGCCTGGCTGCGCGGCGTGGACGCCTACACCATGGGCGCGTATCCGCAGGCGGAGGAGGAGTTCCGCACCGCGGTGCGGATCGATCCCGGCATGGCCGACGGCTGGCTCGGGCTGCACGCGCTGAGAGTGGACACGACCACGGCGCTGCTGCGCATGTACCGCAACCGCGACCGCTTCGGCGAGCAGCGCGCCCGCCACCGCCGCAAGCTCAACTCCTGGTACTGGCTGGGCTGGTGGGTGCAGCCGGTGTTGGAGAGCCCGCGCGACCTGCTGCTCGCGCACGCCTCGCACTGGCTGGACGGCCGCCATGTGCCGGAGCTGGACCGGGCGCTGGCGGGGCTCCCGCCCGTCGACACCGATCCGCAGGTGCGGTTCCTGCACGCCTGCCGGGCCTACCTGGTCAAGGACTGGGACCAGCTCGTACGCCACACCGAGCCGCTCGTCGACGATCCGCTGCTCGGCATCGAGGCCGGCCTGTTCGGCGGCATGGCCCGGGTCAGGCTGGAGATGTACGGGCAGGCCGAGCCGATGCTGTCCGCCGCGCTGATGCGCTGCCGCAGCGAGCAGCCGCAGCGCAAGGAGCTGCGTTACTGGCTGGCGCGGGCCCATGAGGGCACCGGGCGCACCGCCGCCGCGCTCCCGCTGTACCGGGCCGTACACCGGGTGGATCCGGCGTTCATGGACACCGCGGCGCGGCTGGCCGCGATCGCCGAGTACGACGGGTTCGACGGCTCGGACGAAGCGGCGGCCGCGGCGGCCGGTCTCGCGGCGGTGTCGCTGGCCGGTACGGGGGCCGGGGCCGGGCAGGACGGCGTCCTCGACGGCCGGGACTCCGGGGACCTGCCCGAGGGCGGCGTGGACGCGCCGCCTCAGACACCGCAAGGGCCTCAGGCCCCGCCCCCGCCGTCCTCGCCGCCGTCCCAGCCGCCGCGGGGCGGGGCGGTACCCCCCGTCCACGGCGTACGGGAGAAGGCGGCGGGCCCCGGCCGGCCGAAGTCGCCGCCGTTCCCGGCGAGTCCGACCGACCCGGCGCTGCTCGCCGAGGCGCTCGCCGAGCTGGAGCGGATGGTGGGCCTGGAGCCGGTGAAGCGGCAGGTGAAGGCACTGTCGGCGCAGCTGGAGATGGCCAGGCTGCGCGCGGCGCAGGGGCTTCCGGTCCAGCCGCCGAAACGTCACTTTGTGTTCTCGGGTCCCTCCGGTACCGGGAAGACCACCGTGGCCCGGATCCTCGGGCGGGTCTTCTACGCGCTGGGGCTGCTCGGCGGCGACCACCTGGTGGAGGCGCAACGCGCGGACCTGGTGGGTGAGTTCCTGGGCCAGACGGCGGTGAAGGCCAACGAGCTGATCGACTCCGCCCTCGGCGGGGTGCTCTTCGTCGACGAGGCGTACGCCCTCTCCAACTCCGGCTACAGCAAGGGCGACGCGTACGGCGACGAAGCGCTCCAGGTGCTGCTCAAGCGCGCCGAGGACAACCGCGACCACCTGGTGGTGATCCTGGCCGGCTACCCCGAGGGCATGGACCGGCTCCTGGCCACCAACCCCGGCCTGTCGTCGCGGTTCACGACGCGCGTGGACTTCCCGTCGTACCGGCCGCTCGAACTGACCGCGATCGGCGAGGTGCTGGCCGCGGCGAACGGCGACGCGTGGGACGAGGAGGCGCTGGAGGAGCTGCGCTCGATCAGCGCGCACGTGGTGGAGCAGGGCTGGATCGACGAGCTGGGCAACGGCCGGTTCCTGCGCACGCTGTACGAGAAGTCGTGCGCGTACCGCGATCTGCGGTTGTCGGGCTACACCGGGACGCCCGGCCGCGAGGACCTGGCCACGCTGCGGCTGCCGGACCTGATGCAGGCGTACGGCGAGGTGCTGTCGGGCCGCGGTCCGGTGGACCGCGGCCCGCAGGAGCCGCCGGGTTACTGAGCCGGGTTACCGGGCCGGCACCCGGACCGGCCCCGCTACTGCGCGGCGAGCACGCCCTCCGCAGCGGCCGGGCGCGGCCCGACGGCCTCGGAGCCGCGGACGGCCCCGGTGAACGCGTCGGCCGCCGGCTCCACTGCCGCGGGCGCGGGCGCCGGCGCGCGGTGCGCGGGGTCGCGTACCTCGCCGACCAGCATCTCCAGCACGTCCTCCAGCGCCACCAGCCCGAGGACCCGTCCGGACGCGTCCGCGACCTGCGCGAGGTGCGTGGCCGCGCGGCGCATCACCGTGAGGGCGTCGTCGAGCGGCAGCTCGGCCCGCAGGGTGGCCATCGGCCGCCACACACGCTGCGGTACGGCCTTGTCGGCGTCCTCCAGGTCCAGCACGTCCTTGACGTGCACGAACCCCATGAAGACCCCGCCGCCGCCTTCCGCGCGCACGGGGAAGCGGGAGTACCCGGTCCGGACCGTCAGCGCCTCGACCTGCGCCGGGGTGACCGACGGGGTGACCGTCACCAGGGACGTACGCGGGATGAGGACGTCGGAGACGGGGCGGCTGCCCAGCTCCAGCGCGTCCTCCAGGCGCTCCTGCTCGGCCGGGTCGAGCAGCCCGGCCTGGCGGGAGTCCTCGACGAGCCGTCCGAGTTCGGCGCTGGTGAACACGGCCTCGACCTCGTCCTTGGGCTCGACGCCGAAGGCCTTCAGGACGAGCCGGGAGCACGCCCCGAGCGCCGCCGTCACCGGGCGGCACAGCCGGGCGAAGCCGACCAGCCCCGGGCTGAGCCACAGCGCGGTCCGCTCGGGCGCGGCCATGGCCAGATTCTTCGGGAGCATCTCGCCGATGACGAGGTGGAGGAAGACGACGACGGCGAGCGCGATGACGTAGCCGAGGGGATGGATCAGTCCCTCGGGCAGGTGCACGGCGTGGAACACGGGCTCCAGCAGGTGCGCCACGGTCGGCTCGGCGACGGCGCCCAGGGTGAGCGAGCAGATGGTGATGCCGAACTGCGCGGCGGCCATCATCTGCGGCAGGTTCTCCAGGCCGTACAGCACCTGGCGGGCCCGCGTGGACGCGGCGGCGAGGGGTTCGATCTGGCTGCGGCGCACGGACACGAGGGCGAACTCGGCGCCGACGAAGAAGCCGTTCGCGAGGACCAGCAGGCCCGCGAACAGGAGTTGGAGCACGCTCATCGGGCCGCCTCCACGGCGTGGGCCAGGTCGGCGGTGCGGACGAGCCGGACGCGCTCGGCGCGGTAGCGGTCGACCTGGCGGACGGCCAGGCGCCAGCCGGGCAGTTCGGCGCGGTCGCCGGGGGCCGGGATGCGGCCGAGCAGGTCGGCGACGAGCCCGGCGACGGTCTCGTACGGCCCGTCGGGGACGTCGAGGCCTATCCGCTTGAGCGTGTGGACGCGGCAGCTGCCGTCGGCCTCCCAGGCGGGGTGGCCGTCCTCGGCGGGGACGGAGACGAGCTCGGGCAGGTCGTCGCCCTCGGCGTCGTGCTCGTCGCGGACCTCGCCGACGAGCTCCTCGACGATGTCCTCCAGGGTGACGACCCCGGCCGTGCCGCCGTACTCGTCCACGACGACGGCTATCGGCTGCTCGCTGCGCAGCTGCTCCAGGAGTGCCTGGACGGGCAGCGTCTCGGGGACGAGGAGGGGCGGCAGGGCCACGTCGGCCACCGGGGTGCGCAGCCGCTGGGCGGCGGGCACGGCGAGCGCGTCCTTGAGGTGCACCATGCCGATGACCTCGTCGATGCGGTCCCGGTAGACCGGGAACCGCGACAGACCGGTCGCGCGGGTGAGGTTGACGACGTCCGCGGCGGTGGCGTCGGAGCGCAGGGCGCTGACCTTCACGCGCGGCGTCATCAGGTGCTGCGCGGTCAGCCCGCCGAGGGCGAGCGTCCGGACGAAGAGGTCGGCGGTGTCCTGTTCGAGGGCGCCGGCCCGCGCCGAGTGCCGGGCGAGCGAGACCAGCTCGCCGGGCGTGCGGGCGGAGGCGAGCTCCTCGGTGGGCTCGACGCCCAGGAGCCGTACCAGCCGGTTGGCGACGGCGTTGAGCAGCGCGATGACCGGCCGGAAGAGGGTGGAGAAGGCGTGCTGCGGGCCGGCGACGAACCGCGCCACCTGCAGCGGGCGGGAGACCGCCCAGTTCTTGGGTACGAGCTCGCCGATCACCATCTGGACGGCGGACGCGCCCAGCATGCCGATCACCACCGCGACGCCGGAGACGGCCCCCTGGGGCAGCCCGGTCGCGGTGAGCGGCCCGTCGAGGAGCTGCGCGAGCGCGGGCTCGGCGAGCATGCCGACGACGAGTGAGGTGATGGTGATGCCGAGCTGGGTGCCGGAGAGCTGGAACGACAGCTCCCGCAGCGCCCGGACGACGGTACGGGCCCGCCGGTCGCCCTCGGCGGCGGCGCGCTCGGCGTCCGCCCGCTCCACCGTGACCAGGCCGAACTCGGCGGCCACGAAGAAGCCGTTGGCGAGGATCAGAAGGAATGCCGCGGCGAGCAGCAGAAGGGGGATGATCATGCCGCCGCCTCTTCGAAGGGGGCGGCGCAGGTACTACCGGACGATCCGTCCATTGCTGGAGGGAGTCACTCCTCGGGTCGCAGGTGCCCCGCCGGCGGAAAGGTGCTGCTGCTGCCGCCGTATGCGCGAGGCGGTGGCGCACTCGGCGCCACCGCCACAAGAGTAAACACGCCAGGGCCGGGTGGGGCAGGGGGTCGGCGCCCGTACGAGGGACATACGCCCCGCGGGCGACCGATTCGTCCAGGTCAGCGCTCCGCCGACGTGCCCCGGCTCTCGGCCAGGGCCCGCAGGGCGCGCGCGTCGCGGATGGCCTGCTGCTTGCCGATGCCCGGCTGGATGCCGAGCGCGGGCAGGCTGGTGCCGTCGCTGAGGTCGAGGAAGACCCAGGGGTCGCCCTCGCGGAGGTTCACGCGCAGGATCTCCGCCCACTCCAGGCGGCGGGTGCGGGTGAGATTGACGACGGTGACGCCGGACTCGTCGGCGACGACCTTCGGGCGGCTCAGCAGGGCCAGGACGGCGAAGAAGAGGGCCGCGACGAAGACGAAGCTCGCGCGCTCACCGGCGTTGAGCCGCTCCAGCATGAGGGCGACCGCCGTGATGACGGCGAACATCACCGCGCCCACGGACAGGAGCACCACTCTTGTGCGGAGGGGCCGGAACGTGACCGGGAGCGCGGGGATCTGGGTGTCGGACATGGGCGCCGTTCTCATGGGGGCCGTTCTCAGGGAGCCGTCTCAGAGGCGGCAGGCGTGGATCTCGGTCGTCAGGATCGCCCGCGCGCCGAGGGCGTACAGGTCGTCCATGATCCGCTGCGCCTCCCGGGCGGGGACCATGGCGCGCACGGCGACCCAGCCCTCGTGGTGCAGCGGGGATACGGTCGGCGACTCCAGGCCCGGGGTGAGGGCGACGGCCTGCTCCAGGTGCTCGACGCGGCAGTCGTAGTCCATCATCACGTAACTGCGGGCGACCAGGACCCCCTGGAGGCGGCGCAGGAACTGCTGCACCTTCGGGTCGTCGGCCGGGGCGCCGGTGCGGCGGATGACGACCGCCTCGGACTTCAGGATCGGCTCGCCGATGACCTCCAGGCCCGCGTTGCGCAGGGAGGTGCCGGTCTCGACGACGTCCGCGATGACCTGGGCGACGCCGAGCTCGATGGCGGTCTCGACCGCGCCGTCGAGGTGGACGACGGAGGCGTCGATGCCCTGGTCCGCGAGGTGCTTGGCGACGATGCCCTCGTAGGAGGTCGCGATCGTCATGCCGCCGAAGTCGGCGGGGCCGCTCGCGGTGCCGGGCTTCGTGGCGTACCGGAAGGTGGAGCGGGCGAAGCCGAGCTGGAGGATCTCCTCGGCGTTGGCGCCGGAGTCCAGCAGCAGGTCGCGGCCGGTGATGCCGATGTCGAGCTTGCCGGAGCTGACGTAGATGGCGATGTCGCGGGGGCGGAGGTAGAAGAACTCGACCTCGTTCTCCGGGTCCACCAGCACCAGCTCTTTGGACTCCTTGCGCTGCTGGTAGCCGGCCTCATGGAGCATCGCCGACGCAGGTCCGGACAGTGAACCCTTGTTGGGGACGGCGATGCGCAGCATGGGGTGGGCTTCCTAACTGTGAAAAGGAGGTTCTCGTTGAAAGAGGAGCGGCTCAGAGGTGGGCGTAGACGTCGTCGAGGGAGATCCCGCGCGCGACCATCATCACCTGGACGTGGTACAGCAGCTGCGAGATCTCCTCGGCGGCGGCGTCCTTGCTCTCGTACTCGGCGGCCATCCAGACCTCGGCGGCCTCCTCGACGACCTTCTTGCCGATGGCATGCACGCCCTTGTCCACCAGCTCGGCGGTGCGGGAGGAGGCGGGGTCGCCGGTCTTGGCCTTGAGCTCCAGCTCGGCGAAGAGCTCTTCGAAGGTTTTGTTCGCCATGATGGTCCTAAGAGTACGGGGTGCCAAAAGGCGGGCGCGTAGCGCCTCCGTTGATGGGGTGGTGGTGGGCGACGGGTGGGCGCGCTCAGCGCCAGGGTTCGCTCACCGTACGCAGTGTGGCGGCGGTGGCGACGGCGGCGGTGACGGCCTCGTGGCCCTTGTCCTCGTTGGATCCCTCCAGACCGGCGCGGTCGAGGGCCTGCTCCTCGGTGTCGCAGGTCAGCACGCCGAAGCCGACGGGAACGCCGGTGTCGACGGAGACCTGGACGAGCCCCTGGGTGACGCCCTGGCAGACGTACTCGAAGTGGGGGGTGCCGCCGCGGATGACGACGCCGAGCGCGACGACCGCGTCGTAGCCGCGGCCGGCGAGGACCTTGGCGACGACGGGGAGCTCGAAGCTGCCGGGGACCCGGAGCAGGGTCGGCTCGTCGATGCCGAGCTCGTGCAGGGCGCGCAGGGCACCGTTGACGAGGCCGTCCATGATCTTCTCGTGCCACTGGGCCGCGACCACGGCGACGCGGAGGTCGCCGCAGTTCTTCACGCTCAGTTCGGGTGCACCCTTGCCGCTCACGTGCGTACTCTCCTCGTGCTTCGTTCTCGGGGTTACTGGTTGTTGCAGGGGGACGCGCCGGCGGCGGCGTCGAGCCAGGGCAGGTCGTGGCCCATCCGGTCGCGCTTGGTCCGCAGGTAGCGCAGGTTGTGCTCGCCGGCCTGGACGGGCATGGGCTCGCGGCCGTTGACCGTGAGTCCGTGCCGGACGAGCGCGGTCATCTTGTCGGGGTTGTTGGTCATCAGGCGCAGGCTGCGTACGCCGAGGTCGGCGAGCATCTGCGCGCCGGCGGCGTAGTCGCGGGCGTCGGCGGGCAGGCCGAGCTCCAGGTTGGCGTCGAGGGTGTCGTGGCCGCGCTCCTGGAGTTCGTACGCGCGCAGCTTGGACAGCAGGCCGATGCCGCGGCCCTCGTGGCCGCGCAGGTAGACGACGACGCCGCGGCCGGCCTCGGTGACGCGGCGCATGGACTCCTCGAGCTGGGGGCCGCAGTCGCAGCGCTGCGAGTGGAAGATGTCGCCGGTCAGGCACTCGGAGTGGAGGCGTACGAGGACGTCGTCGCCGTCGCCGACCTCGCCGTGGACGAGCGCGACGTGCTCCACGCCGTCGACGGTGGAGCGGTAGCCGTACGCGGTGAAGTCGCCGTACGCCGTCGGGAGGCGGACCTCGGCCTCGCGGCGGACGGTGGGCTCGTTGCTGCGGCGGTAGGCGATCAGGTCCTCGATGGAGATGATCGTCAGGCCGTGCTTGCGGGCGAAGGGCACCAGCTCGGGCAGGCGCAGCATCACGCCGTCCTCGCCGGCGATCTCGACGATCGCGCCGGCCGGGCGCAGCCCGGCGAGGCGGGCGAGGTCGACGGCGGCCTCGGTGTGGCCGTTGCGGACGAGGACGCCGCCGGGCCGGGCGCGCAGCGGGAAGATGTGGCCGGGGCGGACGAAGTCCGACGGCTCGGAGGTGCCGGCCGCCAGCAGCTGGAGGGTGGTGGCGCGGTCGGCGGCGGAGATGCCGGTGGTGACGCCGTGGACGGGGGCCGCGTCGACGGAGACGGTGAAGGCCGTCTTCATCGACTCGGTGTTGTCGGTGACCATCTGCGGCAGCTGGAGCCGGTCGAGCTCGTCGGCCTCCATGGGGGCACAGATAAGGCCGCGGCACTCGCTCATCATGAAGGCGACGATCTCGGGGGTGGCCTTCTCGGCGGCGATGACGAGGTCGCCCTCGTTCTCCCGGTCCTCGTCGTCGACGACCACGACGGGGCGGCCGGCGGCGATGTCACGGATGGCCTGCTCGACGGGGTCGAGGGCGAGGTCGGTGGCGTCCCAGATGCTGAGGGCGGTCATGCGGGTGCTCCTTCCAGGGCGGGAGTGCGCGTCCGAAGCCACCAGTCGCGCATGCCCCAGATGACGAGGGCGAAGTAGATCACGTACACCAGGCCGGAGAAGGCGAGGCCGCTGCTGAACGCGAGGGGGACGCCGACCAGGTCGACGAGGAGCCAGGCGAACCAGAACTCCACCAGGCCACGGGCCTGGGCCACCATCGCGACGAGCGTGCCGACGAAGATGTACGCGTCGGCCCAGGGGCTCCAGGAGAGTGTCGGGTACAGGGTGAACAGCCCACCCACGGCGAGGGTGCCGAGGACGGCGCCGGCCAGCAGCAGCCCGCGCTCCTTCCAGGAGGCGAACCGGACGGCGATGGAGCCGTCCTGTGCCTGCTGCCTGCCCTGGTGCCACTGCCGCCATCCCCACAGGGCGACGCCGATGACCAGGAGCTGCTTGCCCACACCGCCGCTGAGCTGGGCGGAGGCGTAGGCGGCGATCAGGATGACCCCGGACAGGAACTGCGCCGGCCAGGTCAGGATGGAGCGGCGCCAGCCGAGCGCGAGGGCGATCAGGCCGATGGTGTTGCCGAGCATGTCCGACCAGAGGATGTGCTGGCCGAAGGCGGTGAAGGCCTCGGAGTTGAGCCAGTTCACTGGGCTGCCTCCCGGCTGCGGTCGCCGAGCATGCGCTCGACGTACTTGGCGATCACGTCGACCTCGAGGTTCACCGGGTCGCCGGGCTCCTTGAGGCCGAGCGTGGTGAGGGCGAGGGTGGTCGGGATGAGGCTGACCGTGAAGTAGTCGGGGCCCGCGTCGACGACCGTGAGGCTGACGCCGTCGACCGTGATGGAGCCCTTCTCGACGACGTAGCGGCTCAGCTCCGCCGGGAGGGAGATCTTGATGATCTCCCAGTTCTCGGAGGGGGTGCGCGCCAGGATGGTGCCGGTGCCGTCGACGTGGCCCTGGACGATGTGGCCGCCGAGGCGGTCGCCGACCGCCATGGGGCGTTCCAGGTTGACGCGGGAGCCGGGGCCCAGCGCGCCGAGGCTGGAGCGGTTCAGCGTCTCGGCCATCACGTCGGCGGTGAACTCGCCGTCGGCGGTGTCCACGACGGTGAGGCAGACGCCGTTGACGGCGATCGAGTCGCCGTGCTTGGCGCCCTCGGTGACGAGGCGGCCGCGCAGACGGAAGCGGGAGGCGTCGCCGAGGCGTTCGACGGCGGTGACCTCACCCAGCTCTTCGACGATTCCGGTGAACACGCTCAGCGCTCCTTCGATGCGACGGTGGCAGTGATACGAAGATCGGGGCCGATGCGGACGGTCTCGGTGACGTCGAGCCGCAGCGCGTCGGTGAGGGTGGTGATCCCGGCGTCGGCGAGGGCGGCCGGGCCCGCGCCGAGGAGGACCGGGGCGAGGTAGGCGACGACCTTGTCGAGGGCCCCCGCGGCGACGAAGGCCCCGGCGAGGGTCGGGCCGCCTTCCAGGAGTACGGAGCGGACGCCGCGGTCGTGCAGGGCGGCGAGCAGCGCCGGGACGGACAGCCCCCGGCCGTCCGCCGAGCGGGGCAGCCGCACGGCCTCGGGCAGGCGGGTCTCGGCGTCCTCGGCGACCGCGATCAGGGTCGGCGCGGCGTCGTCCAGGACGCGGGCGCCGGGCTTGACGGCGGTGGCCTCGGTGTCGACGACGACCCGCAGCGGCTGGACGGCGCCCTCAATGCCGCGTACCGCGAGGTGCGGGTCGTCCGCGCGGGCGGTGCCGGCGCCGACGACGACGGCGTCGGCCTCGGCGCGCAGCCGGTGGACGTCGGCGCGGGACTCCGCGGAGGAGATCCAGCGGCTGGTGCGGTCCTGCGCGGCGATGCGGCCGTCGAGGGTGGCGGCGTACTTCCACAGGACGTAGGGGCGGCCGAGGCGTACGGAGGTGAGCCAGGCGGCGTTCCCGGCCTCGGCCTCGGCGGCCAGGACTCCGGGGACGACCTCGATCCCGGCGGCGCGCAGGGTGTCGGCGCCGCCGGTGGCCTGGGGGTTCGGGTCGGCGACCGCGTACACGACCCGGGCGATGCCGGCCTCGATGAGGGCCTGCGCGCAGGGGCCGGTGCGGCCGGTGTGGTTGCAGGGTTCGAGGGTGACGTACGCGGTGCCGCCGCGGGCGAGGACGCCGGCCTGGCGCAGGGCGTGGATCTCGGCGTGCGGGCCGCCGGCGCGCTCGTGCCAGCCGGCGCCGACCTCGTGTCCGGAGGCGTCGAGGATGACGCAGCCGACGACGGGGTTGGGGCTGGTGGAGCCGAGTCCGCGGGCGGCGAGTGCGAGGGCGCGGTGCATCGCGGCGCGGTCGGCGGTGTCGACGCGGTCGGCGTCTGCCGTGCCGGGCACGTGGGCGTCCGCTGCGGGGGCCACCGGGTCCTCCTGCCTCTTCGGGCGCGGACTCCGGGGCCTGTCGATGACGACAGAGAGCGGGACGACACCATCGCACAGGGAGGCCGAGGCCGACGGGACCGGGCGCCGGAAAACCGGCGACCAGCACACCTACGGCCGGCACACCCACTGAGGGGTCGCCCGCCGCGCACTGCCTCCCATCCGGACTTTCACCGTCGGTCCAGGAATTTCACCTGGTCAACCGGCCACTGGATGCGGCCGGGTCGCGGACTGTAACCGCCGGTTCGGAATTACACCGACCCCGGAGTGCGCTGCTGCTGATACAGGGCAAGTGTGCCACGGACGATCGTCGGCCACGCGGGCGGATGGTGTGTCCTGACTCACAGACCGGTCGGCGGCCCGCCGGCCATCGATCGGTGGTCCAGACCTATTGACCCGTTGGTCTAGTCCTTTTAATCTCTGCGTCACCCGCCGGTGTGCGCACACCAGGGCCGAACACGACCCATCCCCTTGCCAGTTGTGTGCCCTGAACCTCCACAGGAGGAACCGACCGTGCTGTCCCCCACACACAGACGAGCCACGCTGCTCGCATCCGGCGTCGCCGCCGCCGGGCTGCTGCTCGGCTCGCTGACCGGTGGCGTCTCCCACGCCGCCACCGACCACGAGAGCTGTCGCCCCGACGGCCTGTACAAGACCTCCGGCGTCGACGTCCCCTACTGCTCGGTCTACGACACCGAGGGCCGCGAGAAGATGGGCGCCGACCACCAGCGCCGCGTCATCGGCTACTTCACCGGCTGGCGCACCGGCAAGGACGGCACGCCCGCCTACCTCGCCTCGAACATCCCGTGGGACAAGGTCACCCACATCAATTACGCCTTCGGTCACATCGACTCCGCCAACAAGCTGTCGGTCGGCACGGACGGCCCGAACAACGCCGCCACCGGCATGACCTGGCCGGGCGTCGCGGGCGCGGAGATGGACCCCTCGTACACGTACAAGGGGCATTTCAACCTGCTGAACAAATTCAAGAAGCAGCACCCGGACGTCAAGACGCTGATCTCGGTGGGCGGCTGGGCCGAGACCGGCGGGTACTTCGACGACAGCGGCAAGCGCGTCAACTCCGGCGGCTTCTACACGATGGCCACCAACGCCGACGGCTCGGTGAACCAGGCGGGCATCGACACCTTCGCCGACTCGGCGGTCGCCTTCATCAAGAAGTACGGCTTCAACGGCGTCGACATCGACTACGAGTACCCGACGTCGATGAAGGACGCGGGCAACCCGCTGGACTACTCCGTCTCCAACGCCCGCCGGGCGGGTCTGGTCAAGGGCTACGCGGCCCTGATGAAGACCCTGCGCGAGAAGCTGGACAAGGCGGGCGCGGCCGACGGCAAGCACTACCTGCTGACCGTCGCGGCGCCCTCCTCGGGCTACCTGCTGCGCGGGATGGAGACCTTCCAGGTCCAGAAGTACCTGGACTACGTCAACATCATGTCCTACGACCTGCACGGCGCCTGGAACGAGTACGTCGGCCCGAACGCCTCGCTCTTCGACGACGGCAAGGACGCCGAGCTGGCGGCGGCGAACGTCTACGGCAGCCAGCAGTACGGCGGCATCGGCTACCTCAACACCGACTGGGCGTACCACTACTTCCGCGGCTCGATGCCGGCCGGGCGCATCAACATCGGCCTGCCGTACTACACCCGCGGCCACAAGAACGTGCAGGGCGGCACGGACGGACTGTGGGGCAAGGCGGCCGCGACCACCTGCCCGGCCGGGTCCGGCCTGACCAAGTGCGGTGACGGCGCGGTCGGCATCGACAACCTGTGGCACGACAAGGACGACAACGGCAAGGAGTCGCCGGCCGGCTCCAACCCCATGTGGCACGCCAAGAACCTGGAGAAGGGGGTTCTGGGCGACTACCTGAAGAGCTACGGCTTCCCCGCCGACACCCGTCTGACCGGCACGTACGCGCGCAAGTACGACTCGACGCTGGTCGCGCCGTGGCTGTGGAACGCCGAGAAGAGGGTCTTCCTGTCGACCGAGGACGAGCAGTCGGTCGCGCGCAAGGCGGACTACGTCGTGGACAAGGGCATCGGCGGCACGATGGTGTGGGAGCTGGCCGGCGACTACGGCTGGAACGCGGCCAAGGGGCAGTACGAGCCCGGCTCCACGCTGACCTCGCTGATGTACGACAAGTTCAAGGCGGCCACGCCGTACGGCGCGAAGGTCGCGAACAAGGCGCTGCCCACCAAGGCCGTCAACATCGGTGTGGAGTTCGGCGAGTTCAAGCTCGGTGACTCCAACTACCCGATCACGCCGAAGGTGAAGATCACCAACCACACGAAGACGACGCTGCCGGGCGGTACGGAGTTCCAGTTCGACTACTCCACCTCGGCCCCGGGCAACGCCTCGGACCAGTCCGGCTTCGGTACGAAGGTGATCAGCAGCGATCACACCGGGTCCAATGTGGGCGGGCTCAAGGGTGACTTCCACCGCGTGTCGCTGAAGCTGCCGGCGTGGCAGACGCTGGCGCCGGGTGCGTCGGTGGAGCTGTCCTTCAACTACTACCTGCCGGTGTCGACGCCGTGGAACTGGACCGTGAACATCGGCGGCACGACGTACGCGCTGGCCGGGGACCTGGCGCGGGGCACGACGGTGGTCGAGCCGGGCTCGGGCACCGGTCCGTCGCCCGACCCGACGAACCCGACCCCCACGCCGACGCCGACGCCGGGTGCGTGCACCGCGCCCGCGTGGAGCGCGGCCACCGCGTACGGCTCCGGCACCACGGTGTCCCATGCGTCCCGCACCTGGAAGGCGAAGTGGTGGACAAAGGGCGAGGAGCCCGGCACCACCGGCGAGTGGGGTGTCTGGCAGGACCTCGGCGCCTGCTGACCCGGTAGCGGGACGGAGCCCGGCGGCGGATGAACGGCCCTTGCCGCCGCCGGGCCTCTTGGCGTTGGCCGGCGCACCGCGCGGAAGTCCTCAGCGCGGGGCGCCGAACAGTTCGTCCTGCGCCCGGTCGCGGACGGTCAGCAGCGCACCGCGCAGGACCGCCGCTCCGCCGAGGGCGCTCGCGCGGACCTCGGTGCGCAGCGGCGAGAGGGCGGCCAGCCGGGTCTCGACGCGGGCGGCGAGGGCGGGGCCGCCCGCGAGGCCGATCTCGCCGCCCAGAACGACGCAGCCGGGGTCCAGTACGGCGCTGACGGCGGCCGCGCCGAGGGCGATGCGTTCGGCGAGCGCGTCCAGGAAGGCGCCCGCGGCCGGCGAACCGGTCTGCGCGAGTGCCGTGCGGACCGCCGCCGCGCCCGGCGGTTCCTGGCCCCCGGCGGTGTCGTCGGCCTCGATGGCGTACCGGCTCGCGAGCGCGTGGATCGCCGCGGAGCCCGCCAGCGCGTGGAAGCCGCCGTCGCAGCCGGTCGCCGACGGCAGCCCGCCCGTGCCCGGCACCGGCAGGAAGCCGATCTCGCCGGCGCCGCCGGACGCGCCGCGCCGCAGCCTGCCCTCCAGGACGACGGCCGCGCCGACGCCGTGCCCGAGCCACAGCAGGACGAAGGTGTCGCGGTCGCGCGCGGCGCCTTCGCGCTGTTCGGCGACGGCGGCGACATTGGTCTCGTTCTCGACGTGGACGGCCACGCCGGGCAGGCGCTTCTGCAGGACGGGGACGAGCCGCCGGTGCCAGGCGGGCAGTTGGGCCGAGTCCCGCAGTTCGCCGGTGGCCGGGTCGACGAGTCCGGGCGCCCCGATGCCGATGGTGTGCAGCCGCGCGGCGCCGGCCTTCCGCGTGGTGCGCTCCAGGAGGGCCGCCGCGCGCTCGACGGCCGGCTCGTCGCCGAGGCCCTCCATGGGCAGTGACGCCTCGGCGAGCGGGGCGCCCAGCAGGTCGGTGACGACGACGGAGACGCTGCGGGTGCGGACGTCGAGGGCGGCGAGGTGGGCGCGGTCGGCGACGATCCCGTACAGCCGGGCGTTCGGGCCGCGCCGGTCGCCGCCGGTCTCCCCGACGACCTGGATCAGTCCGGCGTCCTGGAGCCGTTCCACCAGGTCGGCGACGGTGGGCCGGGACAGCCCGGTCAGTTCCTTCAGCCGGCCCGCCGTCAGCGGACCCTCCTCCTGGAGGAGTCGCAGCGCGAGCCGGTCGTTGATGGCCCGGGCGGTGCTGGGCGATGCGGGCATGCCGTCATCCTCTCAGGGCTCGTCATACCAGCTTACTATCAGGCAGGCTTCCTGATAATTTACGGGACCGGGGAAGCGACGGGATGGACGGAGGGGCCGATGGCACAGGACGTGGCGTTCGGCAAGGAGCGGCTGAAGCGGGCACGGTACGCCGTGGCCGCCGTCTTCTGTGTGCACGGCGCCGTCACCGGCAGCTTCGCCACCCGCATCCCCTGGATCCAGGAGCACGCCGGGGTCAGCGCCGGCCAGCTCGGCCTCGCGCTCGCCTTCCCGGCGATCGGCGCCTCGCTGGTGATGCCGCTGGCCAGCGCGATCAGCCACCGCTTCGGCGCCCGCGCCGCGCTGCGCGGCCTGCTGGCCCTGTGGACCCTCTCGCTCGCCCTGCCCTCCCTCGCGCCGAACGTCTACGCCCTGTGCGCCGCGCTGTTCGTCTACGGCGCCACCGCCGGCATGTCCGACGTGGCCATGAACGCGCTGGGCGTCGAGGTCGAGAACCGCCTCGACAAGTCGATCATGTCGAGCCTGCACGGCATGTGGAGCGCGGGCGCGCTGATCGGCTCGGCCACCGGCACACTCGCCGCGCACCTCGGCGGCGACGCCCGGCTGCACCACCTCGCCGCGGCGATCGTCCTCACCGTCCTCGGGGCGGTGTTCTGCCAGGGCGTACTGGACCTGCGCAGCGCGCCGGACGAGGAGCCGCCGCCGCGGTTCGCGCTGCCGCCGCGCTCGGCGCTGGTGATCGGCCTGGTCGGCTTCTGCGGTGTGTTCGCGGAGGGCGCCAGCCTGGACTGGTCGGCGGTCTACCTGAAGGAGCAGCTCGGTACGTCGGCGGGCCTCGCGGCCGCCTCCACGACCGCGTTCGCGCTGACCATGGCGGTGACACGGCTGGTCGGCGACAAGGTCGTGGACCGGTTCGGCGCGGTGCGCACGGTACGGGTCGGGGGCCTCGCGGCGACGCTCGGCGGCGCCCTGGTGGTGCTGGCGCCGCACCCGGCGGTGGCGCTCGCGGGCTTCGGGCTCATCGGGCTCGGCGTCGCCGCCGTCGTACCGCTGGCCTTCGCCGCGGCGGGGCGCAGCGGCCCGAACCCGAGCCAGGCGATCGCGGGCGTGGCCACCATCACGTACACCTCGGGTCTCATCGCCCCCTCGGCGATCGGCGGTGTGGCCGACGTGACGTCGTTGACGGTGTCGTTCGGCCTGGTCACGCTGCTGGCGTTCGGCCTGGTCCTGGGCGCGGGCGTGCTGCGCACGGGCGACCGGACGGCGGCCCGCTCGGACGCGGGCGCGGAGGCCCGGCGGTAGCGAGGCAGTCCGCACAGGCACGCCCGTCCAGGTTCGTAGGAAAGTCGCACTACCATGGCGACCGGTCTTTTTCGGCCGCTCCCCGGCCGGGACCCGGCCGCGAGGCCGCGGCCGCCGAACCGGAGAACGAACCGGAGAAGTGGAGCCACCCCCATGAACCTCGGCGTGCGCTGGAGCCTGCACGGCGACGGCCGGACCCCCGCGCCCGGAGCCGTCGTCCGGCCCGACGAGCGGCTCTCCTGGCCGCGTACGGTCGGCCTCGGCGCACAGCACGTGGTGGCCATGTTCGGCGCGTCGTTCGTGGCGCCCGTCCTGATGGGGCTCGACCCGAACCTCGCGATCATGATGTCCGGCGTGGCGACGGTCATCTTCCTGCTCGCCACCCGGGGCAAGGTCCCCAGCTACCTGGGCTGCTCGCTCTCCTTCGTCGGCGTGGCCGCCACCATCCGGGCCACCGGCGGCGACAGCGCCACGGTCACCGGCGCGGTGCTGGTGGTCGGCGCCGTGCTGTTCCTGGTGGGGCTGGCGGTACGGCGCTTCGGGGCGCGGATCATCCACGCGGCGATGCCGCCGGTCGTGACCGGTGCCGTCGTCATGCTGATCGGGTTCAACCTGGCACCGGTCACCGCGTCGACGTACTGGCCGCAGGACCAGTGGACCGCGCTGCTGGTGATGCTCTTCACCGGGCTCGCGGTCGTCTGCCTGCGCGGCTTCTGGTCGCGCGTGGCGATCTTCCTGGGCCTGATCTTCGGCTACGCCGTCTCCTGGCTCTTCGACCTGGCCTTCGGGAAGATCCACTCGCCGCTGGGCGGTGCCGAGGCCGTCGACCACTGGCGCCTGGACCTGTCCGGCGTGGCCAAGGCCGACTGGATCGGCCTGCCGTCCTTCCACGCCCCCGCCTTCGAGTGGTCCGCGATCCTCGTCGCCCTCCCGGTCGTCATCGCGCTCGTCGCGGAGAACGCCGGGCACGTCAAGGCCGTCGGCGAGATGACCGGCGACCCGCTCGACGACAAGCTGGGCACCGCCATCGCCGCCGACGGCGCCGCGTCCGTGCTGTCCACCGCCGTGGGCGGCCCGCCGAACACCACGTACTCCGAGAACATCGGCGTCATGGCCGCCACCCGCGTCTACTCGACCGCCGCCTACTGGGCCGCCGCGGGCTTCGCGCTCCTCTTCGGCCTGTGCCCCAAGTTCGGCGCGGTCGTCGCCGCCATCCCCGGCGGTGTCCTGGGCGGGATCACCGTCATCCTGTACGGCATGATCGGCCTGCTGGGCGCGCAGATCTGGATCAACGCCAAGGTCGACCTGCGCAGCCCGCTCAACCTGGTCCCGGCCGCCGCGGGCATCATCATCGGCGTCGGTGGCGTCAACCTGAAGATCACCGACAACTTCGAGCTGGGCGGCATCGCGCTCGGCACGATCGTCGTCATCACCGGCTACCACGTGCTGCGCGCCTTCGCGCCCGCCCACCTCAAGGGGCAGGAGCCACTGCTGGACTCGGGCACGTCCGCGTACGACACCGACGAGGGCGACGACGCTCAGCCGGTCGCCAAGTCGTAGGCGCCGTCGGCGGAGAACTCCCCCGGCGACCCCGAGCAGCCGTCCGACTCCCCCCGGCAGCTTGATCCACAGGTAGGCGTCGATCCGGGCCTCGCCGGTCGTGGTCGTGGGCGTACGGCCCAGGGCGCGGCCGGACGGGTCGCACCACTCGCCGCGCGGCGGTGCGCCGTTGCGGGCCCGCGGGGCCGGCTCCTTCGGCTCCTTGGTGCCGGGCTTCGCCGTGGCCGAGGGTGCGCGCACGCCTGACACCGTGAGATCCCCCTCCCACGAAGGCGCCCCCCAAGGCCCTTCCCCCGGCCGGCGGTTTCCCCGTTTCGGGGAAGCCCCGGCTCGATGGCGCCGCCGGAAGCGTACCGACTGCGACCCTGCACCCATGGCACAGACCCAGCAGTTCACGTCGGCGGCCGGCTCCGTCGACCCCGTGGTGGCCCGGATGCGGGCGCTGCGTTCGCTGTGGCCGGAGAGCGACGGGGTGGCGGTCTTCAACCGGGTCTATCTGGCGGTCACCGAGGAGATCGACCAGCACATCGACGCGGGCTGCTTCGCGGACCGGCGGGCCGCCGTCACCTTGGACGTCCGCTTCGCGGAGCGCTATCTCGCGGCGGTGGACACGGTCGCCGCGGGCGGGCGCCCGCCGGAGTGCTGGCGGCCGCTGTTCCAGTACCGCCGCCATCCCGGCGTACGGCCGCTGCAGTTCGCGCTCGCCGGCATCAACGCGCACATCGGGCACGACCTGGCGCTGGCGGTGGTGGACACCTGCCGTACGCTCCGCTGCGAACCGGCCGACCTGGAGGGGGAGTTCGATCGCGTGGGCGACATCCTCACGCTGTTGGAGGAGCGCATCCGCGAAGAGGTGATGCCGGGCCCCGACCTGCTGGAGGTCGCGGACCCGCTGACGCATCTGCTCGGCTGCTGGAGCCTGGAGCGGGCCCGCGACGCGGCCTGGCTCGCGGCCCGCTCCCTCTGGCAGCTGCACCGGTTCCCCGGCCTGCCGGAGCTGGCCGAGGAGTTCACCGAACGCCTCGACCGCTCCGTGGGCCTGGTGAGCCGGATGCTGCTGACCCCCCTGGGGGCTTCCCCCAGGGGTCCCCTCTGCGCTCAGTCCTCCGGCAGCTCGACCGGCGCGATCTCGTCGTAGACGTCGCCCGGGCCCGGGTTGGACGGGTCGGTCTCGCCGCCGAAGTGGTGCATGACGCCCCACACGGCGTTCAGCGCGGTCTGCACGGCGCCCTCGGCCCAGCCGGCCGTCCACGAGATGTCGTCACCGGCGAGGAAGATGCCCCGCTTGTCCTCGGGCAGCCGGTCCTGCATGAAGTGCGTGAACAGGCGGCGCTGGTAGCGGTAGTGGCCGGGCAGGTTGGCCTTGAACGCGCCCATGAAGTAGGGCTCGTTCTCCCAGGACACGGTCACCGGGTTGCCGATGATGTGCTTGCGGATGTCGACCTTCGGGTAGATCTCGCCGAGCGACTTGAGCATGACCTCCATGCGCTCCTGCGCGGACAGCGGGAGCCACTTGAGGCTGTCGTCGCACCAGGTGTACGAGAGGCAGATGACGGCCGGCTTGTCCGGGCCGTCGTCCAGCAGGTACGTGCCGCGGGTCATACGGTCGGTGAGCGTCATCGACATGACGTCCCGGCCGGTCTCCTCGTCCTTGTCCAGCCAGAAGGGGCGGTCGACCGGGACGAAGAGCTTGGACGACTCCATGTAGTGGGTGCGCTCCATCGCCGTCCAGTGGTCGATGGGGAAGAGCGAGTCGTCACAGGCGATCTTGGACAGCAGCATCCAGGACTGGGCGGTGAAGATCGCCGCCTGGTAGGTGCGGATGTCGCCGTTCGCGTCGGTGACGGTGATGCGGTTGCCGGCGGTGCGGTGCAGGCGGGTCACGGCGGGCTTGGGGTCGCCGCCGTGCAGCTTCGCCAGCGAGGTGCCCTGCTCCCAGTGGACGATCTTCTCCGGCTCGCGCTCCCACAGGCGCAGCGGCAGCTGCTGCGAGCCGCCGACGATGCCGCGGTGGTGGTCGTCGGCCTCGGTGTAGACGACGCGGAGGATCTCCAGGATGGAGTTGGGGAAGTCGGTGTCCCAGCCGCCGGTGCCGAAGCCGACCTGGCCGAAGATCTCGCGGTGCCGGAAGGACTTGAAGGCCTCGGACTCGCACAGGAAGCCGTAGAAGGTCTGGTTGTCGAGCTTCTCGACGAGCTTGGCCCAGATCTCGCGGATGCGCGGGACGTCGCGCTCGCGCATGGCGCGGTTCATGTCGGAGAAGTCCGCGCCCTCCTCCAGGCAGTCGTTCCACGCCTTGGCGACGTCGCGGTAGACCTGCGGCAGGTCGTCGATGGTCTCCGCGTAGTGGGACTCGCCCTTGAGGTCGACGACGGTCGACGGGGTGGCCTCGGCCAGCGGGTTCGGGAACGGCCGGGTCTCCAGGCCCACGAGGTCGATGTAGTGCTGGAGCGCGGTCGAGGAGGGCGGGAAGCGCATGGCGCCCATCTCGGCGGTCAGGCCCTCGGTGCCGGTGCCCTCGAAGCCGACGGTGCGCAGGCGGCCGCCGATCTGGTCGGCCTCGTAGACGACCGGCTTGAGGCCCATCTTCATCAGCTCGTACGCGGCGACGATGCCGGAGAGCCCGCCGCCGATGACGGCGACCTCGGTGCCGTGCTCGGTCGCGGGTATCTGGCCGAGCCCGGCCGGGTGGGCCAGGAAGTCGTCGTACGCGTACGGGAAGTCCGGTCCGAACATGGTGATCGGCGGCTGCGCGTCGGTGTGCTGGACGGCGGTGGGCACCGTGGACGTCATGGGGTACGGACTCCTTGCACGGGTGAAGAAAGAGGGGCGAGCGGGGGCTCGGGTCAGGGGCCTGAGATCGGCGAGTCAGGGGGCTCAGATCAGCGAGGTGTAGAGGCCGGGGCGGCGGTCGCGCAGGTACGGGTTGGCCTCGCGCGAGGCCCGCAGCAGCTCCGGGTCGGCGTCGCCGGTGACCAGTTCCTCGGCGCGGCCCGCGCGGGCGCGGGCGGTGCCGTCGGGGCCGGCGAGGGCGGACAGGCCGACGAACTCGAAGTCGCCCTCCTGACCGATCCGGTTGGCGTACGCGATGTACAGCTGGTTCTCGAAGGCGCGCACCGGTACGACGGACTCGGCGACGACCTCGGCCGGGTGCATCAGCGCGGTCGGCACCAGGAGGAGGTCGGTGCCGGCCAGGGCGTGCGCCCGGACGTTCTCGGGGAACTCCACGTCGTAGCAGATCATCAGGCCGACGCGCAGGCCGCCGAGCTCGGTCTGCACGACGGGCTGGTCGCCGGGCGTGAACGAGTCGCTCTCGAAGCCACCGTAGAGGTGGGTCTTGCGGTAGCTCAGCAGCCGGGTGCCGTCCGGGCCGATCAGCTGCGCGGAGTTGTACACCTTCTCCCCGTCGCGCTCCGGGTAGCCGTAGGCGACGGCCACGCCGTGGCGTACGGCGAGGTCGGCGATCGCGTCGGCCCCCTCACCGTCGGCGGGCTCGGCCAGCCGGGCGACGCCGTCGCCGATCGCGTACCCGGTGAGGAACATCTCGGGGGCGACCAGCAGGCCGGCGCCGGTGGCGGCGGCACGGGCGGCGGCCTCGTCGAGGACCTTGAGGTTGGCGGCGACGTCACCGGGCTGTCCGGAGCTCTGGAGCAGGGCGGTGCGCAGCGGCGGCATCGGCAGACCTCTGTCGGGGTGCGTGAACGGGGAGGAAAAGAGCGTCGAGAAGACCTTCAAAACGGTACGGTCCGGCGTTCTCCCCGGACAAGGCGTGAGCGTTGCGGACCGACGATCGATCCATTGCGTGGATCTCCCCCTCTGCGGAGATTCATTGCGCGCCGCCGCGCCCGGGCCCCCGTAGGACCGGCCGCGCACGCACGAACGCCGCGGCGCTGCCCTGGCGACCGCGGCGGTGGAGGAGGAGGGAGGCTTCGTACGGGAGCTACGCCGGCGAGCCGGACGAGAAGCGGCGCAGCAGCGGGGAGAGGACCAGGACCGACTTGGTGCGCTCCACGAACGGCTCGCCCGCGATCCGCTCCAGCACCCGCTCGAAGTGACGCATGTCGGAGGCGAAGACCTGGACGATCGCGTCCGCGTCACCGGTGACGGTGGACGCGGACGCGATCTCCGGGTAGCGCTCGAGACCGCGCTGGATGGTCTCGGGCGAGGTGTTGCCGCGTGCGTAGATCTCGATGAAGCCCTCGGTCTCCCAGCCGAGCGCCGCCGGGTCGACCCGCACCGTGAAGCCGGTGATGGCGCCCTCCGCCCGCAGCCTGTCCACGCGCCGCTTGACGGCGGGTGCGGACAGGCCCACGAGCGAGCCGATGTCGGCGTAGGAGCGGCGGGCGTCCTCAGCCAGGGCGTGGACGATGCGTTCGTCGAGATCGTTCAGTCGCACTACGGGTGGGTCACTTCTCTGCGGTCGCCAGTCTGGAGCGGCTCATGCCGTACACGAAGTAGACCACGAGACCCACGGCCATCCAGATACCGAAGTAGACCCAGGTGATCATGTCGAGGCTGTACATGCTGTAGCCGCAGAAGAGGAAGCCCAGCACCGGGAAGACCGGGCCGAACGGCACCTTGAAGGTGCGCGACAGCTCGGGCCTGGTGAAGCGGAGCACGACGACCGCGATGTTGACCAGCGCGAAGGCGAACAGCGTGCCGATGCTGGTGGCGTTGACGAGCTCGCCGAGCGGGATCGCCGCGGCGAGGATGCCGCAGAAGAGCGAGACGATCACGGTGTTGACGCGCGGGGTGCCGGTCTTGGGGCTGACCTTGCCGAAGACCTTCGGCACCAGGCCGTCGCGGGACATCGCGAAGAGGATGCGGGTCTGGCCGTAGAGCACGGTCAGGACGACGCTGGCGATGGAGATGACCGCGCCGGCGGCGAGCAGGGTGCCCCAGAAGCTCTGACCGGTGACGTCGTTCATGATCGCGGCGAGCGAGGCCTCGGAGCCCTCGAACTTCTTCCAGTCCCAGGCGCCCACGGCGACGGCCGCGACGAGCACGTACAGCGCGGTGACGATGACCAGCGAGAGCATGATCGCCCGCGGCAGGTCGCGCTTCGGGTCCTTGGCCTCCTCACCGGCGGTGGAGGCGGCGTCGAAGCCGATGTACGAGAAGAAGAGGATGGCGCCCGCGGCACCGACGCTGCTCACGCCGAGCGGCATGAAGTCGGAGTAGTTGCCGGACGAGAAGCCCATGAAGCCGATGACGCAGAAGAGGACGAGCGCCGCGATCTTGACGGCCACCATGATGGTGTTGGCGCGGGCGGACTCCTTGGCGCCGCCGAGCAGGAACACCATCGCCAGCATCACGACGATCAGGGCCGGCAGGTTGAATATGCCGCCCTCGCCGGGGGGCGCGGTGAGCGCCGCGGGCAGGGTGACGCCGACCGTGCCGTCGAGGAGCTGGTTGAGGTAGTCGCCCCAGCCGACCGCCACGGCGGCGACGGACACGCCGTACTCCAGGAGCAGGCACCAGCCGCAGACCCAGGCGACGAGTTCGCCCATCGTTGCGTACGCGTACGAGTACGACGAGCCGGCGACGGGGATGGTGCCCGCCAGCTCGGCGTACGAGAGGGCCGAGAAGAGCGCCGTGAGACCGGCGAAGACGAAGGCCAGGGTGACGGCGGGGCCGGCCAGCGGGACGGCTTCGCCGAGGACGACGAAGATGCCGGTGCCGAGCGTGGCACCGATGCTGATCATGGTCAGCTGCCACATGGAGAGCGAGCGGCGGAGGCTGCCGCCCTCACCCTGCCCACCCTCTGCGACCAGCACATCCACCGGCTTGCGCCGGGTGAGAGCGGAGAGCCCGGACGCCTTGGGCGCGGATGGCTCGGTGGCGGGAGGGGCTGCGCCTTGGTCCAGCACTGCGGTGGCTCCTTCATCGCTGCGGGGGTCGGCGACGGCGACTCCGCGGCGGCTCACGGGGCGCAGCGCGCAACCCGCGGGGGAAGGGGACCGCCGAGCAGGCGGTCGCCGCCACTCCTGGTACGGGGCACGAGCCTAAGCGCCGAGCTTCGCGCTTGTAATGCAGCGTTGTTGCGCATCGACGCATGATCATTGCGCACTTGGGGCACGGACGGGGAAACATTGCGCCCTGCCGCACGAATCGACACATTGGGGCCGGGAGCAGGCACTTTTCACCGGCACGAGGAGATCCGTATGAGGTGGCTGGACCCGGCGCCGTTTCTGCGCGGTACGGCCTGGTTCGACGAGGCGGACGACGGCCGCGTCGCGGTGCGCGCAGCGCCGGACGTGCTGCCCCGGCTGCCGTGGGACACCGCCCAGCGGGCCGCGCTGCCCATCGGGGTGCGCCTGGAGTTCACGGCGTCGCCGGGCACCCGCGCCGTCGAGATCCGCTACCGGACGGCCGTACCGGAGGGCGGCGGCGACCCCGGGGACGGCGCACAGGAGCCGGACGGCCGCGACCACGGGGACGGCGAGGCGGGGCCGGACGGCCGCGACCACGGGGACGGCGCAGAGGCGCTGGGTGCGCTCGGCCACTGCTTCGCGCTCTGGCAGGACGACCGGTGCCTCGGCGAGACGTGTACGAAACCGGAGGACGGCGCCGAGGAGACCGTGATCACCCTGGAGCTGCCCGGAGCCCACCCCGGGCCCTTCACCGTCCACCCGCCCGAGGCCCTCGGACCCGTGATCCTCGGAGTGCGGGCGGTCGGCGGCGGCATCGCGCCCGCCGCGCCGCGACCGCGCTGGGTGGTGCACGGCGACTCGATCACCGAGGGCTGGTGGTCGACCCGCCCCGCGCACGCGTGGCCCGCCGTCGCCGGGCGCCTGCTCGGCGTGGACGCGGTGAACCTCGGCTACGCGGGCTCCGCGCGCGGCGAGCTGCCGGTGGCCGAGCAGCTCGCGGCCCTCCCCGCCGAGCTGCTGACCCTCGCGTTCGGCACGAACTGCTGGTCCGGCACCCCGTACTCCGCGCCGCTGCTGTACGAGACGGTGCGGGCCTTCGTCGCGCTCGTACGGCGCGGCCATCCGGACACGCCGCTGCTGGTGGTCTCGCCACTGCTCCGCCCGGACGCCGAGGCCACGCCCAACACGCTGGGCGCGACGCTGTCCGAGCTGCGGACGGCCATGGAGGAGGCCGTACGGGACCTGGTCGCCGCCGGGGACGCGCGGCTGTCGCTGCTCCCCGGCCGCGACGTACTGGGGCCGGAGCACCTGGTGGACGGGCTCCACCCCGACGACACCGGCCACGCCCGGATCGCGGCGGCGGTGGCGCGGGCGCTGCGCCCGTACACGGGTCGGGGCGAGTCGCCGCACTCACCGGAATGAGCGCGCGAACTCGGGGTAGGGGCGCCTTCGGTCGGTGACATCGCTCCGAGGAGGTTCAGTCGTGCTGATGGCACATCCGACGGTCCTGCGCAAGCTCGTGGCGCGGTACGAGGAGTTGACCGCGGCGGCGTCCGCCCCGGATCCGGCGCTCACGCGTCAACGCGAGGACACCGCCTACACGTTGTGCGTGTCGACGGGGACCCGGGACGTGCAGGACGCGCTGCGGGTGGCGAGACGAGCGCTGGAGGCGGGAGGCGGCCGGACCACCGCCCCCTCCCTGACCACGGCCGCGCGCTGAGGCGGGCGGGAAGGGCGGTGACCGGAGCGCCGGTCACCGCCCTTCCCGCCTCGCGCGACGAGGTCGTTTTCCTCCGGTTCGCGAACGCCATTACCATCCAACGGCCGTTGAACATGAGAAGCGGGCCGCGTACATCGACCTTCCGGCACCTGCATCCGGAAACCCGTCCGCCCGTTTCCGATTGGGAGAGGTGCTTGTGAACATCAGCGAATCCAACGCGCGTGACCGCCTGTGCGAGGCTCTGCGGGAGCGCGAGGAGGAGATCGCGGACCGGTGGGTCCGGCTCCAGCTGGAGCAGGCCTCGGTGCTCGGCTCCGACATGAGCGAGCAGGAGGTACGGGAAGAGGCGGACCTGCTCATCTCCGCCCTGGCCGCCGGCCTGGCGGGCGATACGCCCATGGAGCGGCTGGTCACCTCCCGCAACGAGCTGCGTCAGACGGTGATAGAGCTGTCCCTGCGCCGCGCGCGGGCGGGCGTCTCGCCGACGGCCACCTCGCTGGCCGTGCTGTCGCTCAAGGAGGCGCTGCTCTCCGCGGTCCAGCACACCACGCGCGACTCTGCCGACCTGTTCTCCGCCGCGATCCTCATCAACCGGCTGCTGGACGCGGCCGGTGTGCTCTCCTTCGAGACGTACGTGGAGGGGCGCGAGGAGATCATCCAGCGGCAGAGCCGGCAGCTCCTCGAAGTCTCGACGCCCGTCGTACGGCTGTGGCGGCACGTGCTGGCCGTACCGCTGATCGGCACGCTGGACACCGCGCGGACGCAGGTGGTGATGGAGAGCCTGCTGCAGGCCATCCAGGACAACGAGGCGCAGGTCGCCATCATCGACATCACCGGCGTACCGGCCGTGGACACCGCCGTCGCCCAGCACCTAATGCACACCGTCAACGCCGTACGGCTGATGGGCGCCGACTGCGTGATCAGCGGGATCCGGCCGCCGATCGCGCAGACGATCGCCCAGCTGGGGATCGACCTGTCGACCATCCTGACGCGGGCGACCCTGGCGGACGCGCTGGCGGCGGCCATCCGGCTCACCGACCAGCCCGACGTCGACTCCGCTTCGGCCTCGTCCCGGCCGGTGAACGCGTGACCACGCGCCGCGCCACGGGCGTTCCCATCCTCCGGCTCGGCGACGTGCTGATCACCGGGCTGCTCAACGAGCTGGACGATCAGTCGGCGCTGGCCTTCACCGACGAGCTCACCGAGCGGATCGCCTCCGACGGCGCCCGCGGCGTGCTGATCGACATCTCCCGCCTGGACATCATCGACTCGTTCGTGGCACGCACGCTGATGGAGCTGGCCACCATGGCCCGTCTGCTGGGAGCGCGGGTCATCGTCGCGGGGATGCGGCCGGCGGTCGCCATCACCCTGGTCGAGCTCGGGCTCCAGCTGACCGGTGTCGAGACCGCGCTCAACGCGGAGCAGGGCCTCACGGCCCTCGGCTGGCATCGCATGCCCCATCCCCCATCCCCCGGCGGAGGTCCTGAGTGACGTTCCACGGTGAACGGCTGGCGCCGGGTGTCGAGCTGGTACCCCAGCGGGGCCCGGTGACCGAGTCCGTCGGCAGAGGCCGGCCCACGCCCCGCCCCGGTGACCCCCGGGGCGGTGACGCCCGGGACGGTGGCGCGAGCAGCGGTGAGGCCGACCCCGCCGAGGTCGGAGCGGGCGACCCCGGAGCCGCCGCCGCGGACCTCCCGGACGGTGCGGCCCGCTACACCGTCGCCTCGGAGGAGGACCTCCTGACGGCTCGTCACGCCGTACGCGCCGCGACGGTCGCGGCCGGCTTCGGGCTCGTCGACCAGACCAGGATCGTCACGGCGGCCAGCGAACTCGCCCGCAACGCCTGCGTACACGGCGGTGGCGGCACTCTGGAGATCCGGCTCGTCTCCACGTCCGGCCGGCGCGGCCTGCGGCTCACCGTCCGCGACGAGGGCCCGGGCATCCCGGACGTCGAGAAGGCCCTCACCGACGGCTTCACCACGGGCACGGGCCTCGGTCACGGCCTGGGCGGAGCGCGGCGGCTGATGCACGAGTTCCAGGTGGACAGCGCCCCGGGCCGGGGCACCACCGTCGTCGTCACCCGCTGGAACGACCGCTGATGTCCGTCACCACCCACATCCCGGTCGACCACTACAGCGCCGTCCAGCTCGCCGCCTCCGCCGCGCGCCGGACGGCGCTCGACCAGGGGCTCACCGGCGCCCTGCCGGACCGGGCGGCCGTCCTGGCGAGCGAGCTGGCCAGCAATGTGTCCCGGCACGGCCGACAGGGGTCGCTGTACCTCCAGCCGCTGCCGCTGCGCCGGGGCGTGGAGATCCTCGCCGTGGACCGGGGCCCGGGCATGGCCGACCCCGAGCGCTGCATGACCGACGGCTACAGCACCGGCGGCTCACTCGGCTCGGGCCTCGGAGCCGTCCGCAGGATCGCCGACGAGTTCACCCTCCGTACGAAGGAGGGCACCGGGACGCTGGTGTGCGCCCGGCTCGGCGAACCGGGTGCCGACGACGGCTGGGCGGCGGACGGGACTCCGACGGTGGGGGCGGTACGCGTCCCCGCCGACGGCGAGAGCGCCTGCGGGGACTCCTGGGGCGTGGCCGTGACCGACGGCGCCGAGACGGCCCTGGTCGTCGACGGCCTGGGCCACGGCTCCGCCGCCTCCGAGGCGGCGGAGCTCGCCCTGCGCACCTTCCACCGCGACCCGGGGCAGCCGCTGCCGCAACTGATGAGGGCGATGCACCGGGCGCTGCGGCACAGCCGGGGCGCCGCGGTGGCCGTGCTGCGCCGGACGGCGGACGTGCTGGAGCTGTCCTCCGTGGGCAATGTGCGCGGGCTGCTGCTGACGCCGGGCGGCGTACGGCAGCGCTTCGGCGGCCAGCCGGGCGTCGTCGGCTGGAACATGCCGGAGCCCCGGGTGCAGCGGATCCCCGCCGAGCCGGGCACCGTCTCGCTGCTGCACAGCGACGGCATCGACGCCCGCTGGGCGGACTCCCCCTCGCCGTTCCTCACCTCGCTGCCCGCCCCGCTGCTCGCCGCCGCGCTCGTCCACGCGCACCGGCGCAGCCGCGACGACGCGACCGTCCTGACCCTCGGCCCGGTCCGGAGGGACCCATGAGCGAAAGCCCCGTGAAGCCGCAGACCACCACGCACCACTCGCTCGCCGGGCTGCGCACCACCTTGCGCCGCCTCGCGCACCGGGCCGGTCTGTCCGTCGAGACGCGCTACCGTCTCGCGCTGTCGGCGACCCGGGTGGCGGCCCCCGAGCTGCAGGCCGGGCGGCCCGTGTTCCTGGAGACGGTGCCCCCGTGCCCGGCCGAGACCGACGGCGCCGGAAACGGCGACGGCGACCGCGACGGCCGGCTGACCGTACGGCTCCACATGCCGTACGCGCCGCACCGGCCGGCCCTGGACGGGCTGCCGCTGCCGGCGGAGCGGCTGCCGGGGCCGGCGGTCGTGTGGCGGGTGCCCGCCGCTTCCTCCGCCTCCTGCGGTTCCTCCGGTTCCTCCGCCTCCTCGGCGTCGGAGCCGTCGGGCGACGGTCCGCCGGGGCTCGTGGAGCTCCTGGAGGAGGAGCTGAGCGCGGCGGTCGAACGCATGGACGCGCTCGCCGCGGACCACCAGCGGCTCAAGCACGAGCTGGCCGAGACGAACAGCGGCGTGCTGGCCCTCTACGTACAGCTGGAGGAGCGCGACGAGCAGCTGCGGCAGGCGCACGGGCGGATACTGCGCCAGCTGGAGGACGCGCTGCGCCCGCCGCCGGTGCGGGTACCCGGCCTGGAGCTGGCCGTCCACTACGAACCGGCGGAGAAGCACGCCCCGACGGGCGGCGACCTGTACGACTGGTTCGTCCTGCCGGACGGCACGGTGCACATCACGGTGGTCGACGCGCTGGGGCACGGGCTGACCAGTACGCGCAGCGCGCTCAACGTCACGCACGCGGTACGGACGCTGGCGCTGGAGGGGCACTCCTTGGAGTCCATCGTGGCCCGCACGGACGAGGTCCTGGCCACGTTCGACCACGAGCTGATGGCCACGGTGCAGCTCGTCCGGCTCGATCCGCGGAGCGGCGAGCTCGTGCTGGCCAACGGCAGCCACCCGCCCGCCCTGCTCGTCCGCGGCGACGGTGACACCCGGCTGCTGGAGGTACGCGGCCGGGGCATCGGCTTCCCGCTGCCGGGCAGCGAGCGGCTGCTGCGGGACCGGCTGGACCCCGGCGACCTGCTGGTGCTCTACACCGACGGGCTCACCGAGAGCCGCCGCGACCCGCGCGAGGGCGAGCAGCGACTGGCGAAGGCGGCGCGACGCCACCGGCACCGGCCGATAGAGGAGATCCCGGCCGCCATCGCCGAGGAGATGCACACGGTCATCCTGCACCCGGACGACACGGTGGCCCTCACCGTGCGGCGTGCCGACACCAACCGGGGTGGTTAACCCCCGGGGGCCGGGTAGGCGAATAGCTGACGCGAGGAGGAGCCGCCCATGTATGTCATGGAGTCGCCGCCCGGCGACAGCACCTCGGTCCGCTCCGTGACCGCCGGTTTCCTGGCCGAGCACTGTCCCTGGGTCGATCGGGACGCCGTGCAGCTCGTCGTGACGGAGCTCACGGCAAACGCCCTGCGCCACACCCAAGGGTGGTGGCGCCTGCGCCTGCGCGCCGAGGCCGACGAACTGTGCGTGGAGCTGGACGACGGAAGCACCCGCGCCCCGAAGGTGCGCACCCCGGACTTCACCGGCGGTGGCGGCTTCGGGTGGCCGATGGTGCTGAGCCTGGCGGGCCGGGTGGAGGTCCGGCGCCGCCCGTACGGCAAGACGGTCCGCGCGGTATGGGCGCGGTCGTGACCGGAACGCGGGAAGGCCCCGGCCGTGACGGCCCGGCGCCTTCCCGCGACTCCACTCACCCCACTGGATTCACTCCACCGCCAGCAGGCCCTCCCGCAGCCGCGCGGTGATCCGTGCCAGCAGCCGGGACACGTGCATCTGCGACACACCCAGTTCCGCTCCGATCTGGGACTGCGTCATCTCCTCCACGTACCGCATCCGCAGGATCTCGCGGTCGCGCTCGTCGAACTCCTCGATGAGGGGCTTGAGCGCCTGCACGTTCTCGACGATCTCCAGCTCCTTGTCGGGCTCGCCCAGCCGGTCGCCGAGGGTCTCCGACGCGGCGGCGTCCCCCGCGTCGTCCAGGGGCAGGTCGAGGGAGCCGGCCGAGTAGCCGTTGGCGGCGACGAGGCCCTCGATGACCTCGTCCTCCTCGATGCCCAGGTGGGCGGCGAGCTCGGCGGGCGTCGGCGAGCGGTCCAGCTGCTGGAACAGCACGTCGGTGGCGCGGGCCAGGTCGATGCGGAGCTCCTGGAGCCGGCGCGGCACGTGCACGGACCAGCTGGTGTCCCGGAAGAAGCGCTTGATCTCACCGACCACGCACGGCATCGCGAAGGTCGTGAACTCGACCTCACGGCTCAGCTCGAAGCGGTCGATGGCCTTGATCAGGCCGATGGTGCCGACCTGGATGATGTCCTCCATCTGGTCGGAGCGGCTGCGGAAGCGCGTGGCCGCGTACTTGACCAGGGACAGGTTGAGCTCGATGAGCGTGTTGCGAACGTACTGGTATTCCTCCGTGCCTTCCTCCAGCACGGCCATCCGTTCGAAGAACTGCTTCGAAAGTTCCTTCGCGTCCCTCGGAGCCACCTCGCCGGGGTTCGGCACGTCCGGCAGCTGGGTCGTCGGAGCGTCGGTCCCCGTCGAGATCGTGGTCGCCATGGACACTGCACCCTCCCTATCGTTCTCCTACGGTCGCAGGGCGCGGGTACCCGCTTCACCCGAGTGCACGCATCCGAATCCGGTCAAGCCCCGGGAAAAAACGATGGGCCGTTTACGCCAACGGCGCAAACGGCCCCGTCGTCTTGACGCGTGGGGACGCGGGGGCCGCACCGGCCGTCATGCAAGCGACCGGGCGGCTTACGGAGCGTCAGCTCCAGCTGGAGTGCAGCGGCTTGCCCTCGGCGTAACCCGCGGCGCTCTGGATGCCGACGATCGCCTTCTCGGCGAACTCCTCCAGCGAGCCGGCACCGGCGTAGGTGCAGGAGGAGCGGACGCCCGCGATGATCGAGTCGATCAGGTCCTCGACGCCCGGCCGGGACGGGTCGAGGAACATCCGCGAGTGCGAGATGCCCTCCTCGAAGATCGCCTTGCGGGCCCGGTCGTACGCGGACTCCTCGCTCGTGCGGTTGCGGACGGCGCGCTTGGACGCCATCCCGAAGGACTCCTTGTACAGACGCCCGTTGGCGTCCTGCTGGAGGTCGCCCGGGGACTCGTACGTCCCGGCGAACCAGGAGCCGATCATCACGTTGGACGCACCGGCGGCGAGCGCCATGGCGACGTCGCGCGGGTGGCGGACACCGCCGTCGGCCCACACGTGCTTGCCGTACTTCTTCGCCTCGGCGGCGCACTCCAGGACGGCGGAGAACTGCGGCCGGCCCACACCGGTCATCATGCGGGTGGTGCACATGGCGCCGGGGCCCACACCGACCTTGATGATGTCCGCGCCGGCCTCGATCAGGTCGCGCACGCCCTCGGCGGCGACGATGTTGCCCGCGACGATCGGCACCTGCGGGTCGAGGCCGCGGACGGCCTTGACCGCGGCGATCATCGACTCCTGGTGCCCGTGCGCGGTGTCCACGACGAGCGTGTCGACCCCCGCGTCGAGGAGCTGCTTGGCCTTGCCCTCGACGTCGCCGTTGATGCCGACGGCGGCGGCGATGCGCAGCTTGCCGTCGGCGTCGACGGCGGGGCTGTAGAGGGTCGCGCGCAGGGCGCCCTTGCGGGTCAGGATGCCGGCGAGGCGGCCGTCCTTGTCCACGGCGGGGGCGTAGCGGCGGTTGTGGTGGTCCAGCGTGTTGAACGCCTCGCGCGGGTCGATGTCCGCGTCGAGGAGCAGCAGGTCCTTGGACATGACCTCGGAGAGCTGCGTGAAGCGGTCCACGCCGGTCAGGTCCTGGTCGGTGACAACACCGATGGGACGCTGGTCGGCGTCGACGACCACACCGGCGTTGTGCGCGCGCTTCGGCAGCAGCGACAGCGCGTCGGCGACGGTCTGGTGCGGGTCGAGGACGATCGGGGTGTCGAGCACGTGGTGGCGGCTCTTGACCCAGGAGATGACGTCTGTGACGACCTCGATCGGGATGTCCTGCGGGATGACGACGAGACCACCGCGGCGGGCGACGGTCTCGGCCATCCGGCGGCCGGCGATCGCGGTCATGTTGGCGACGACCAGCGGGATGGTGGTCCCGGTCCCGTCGGGGGAGGAGAGGTCGACACCCTGGCGGGAGCCCACGGCCGAGCGGCTAGGCACCATGAATACGTCGTCGTACGTCAGGTCGTACGGCGGCTTCAGGTCATTGAGGAAACGCACGTGCTGAACATCCCAGTCGTTCGGAGTTGGCCCCCGGGCATTTCAGCCGGGGGGAAAACGCACGTACTTCATTGTCCCACGGCGCCGCCGGTATCGACCCCAGGCGAAAGCTCCAGGCCACGCGAGGTGCCCTGGTAGCTTCCTACAAGTGCGTCGCTATGCGTCGGGGTCGGCGCGGTCCAGGGCCGGCCGGGGGCCCGGGGTGAACTCGGTGAGCAGGTAGTCGGCGGCCGAGGTGTCCGTGACCAGGCTGGTGACCAGTCCGGACCGCAGGACGGCGCCGATGGCCGCGGCCTTGCGCTGCCCGCCCGCGATGGCCACCACCTCGGGGATGCGGCGGAGCCGGTCGGCCTCGACGGTGATGCACCGCTCGCCGAGGTCGCGGCCGACGCGCCGGCCGTGGGTGTCGAAGAGGTGGGCCGACATCTCGGCGGCGACGCCGAGGGAGGCGTAGTGGGCCCGCTCCTCGTCGCTGAGCATGTCGTGGACGGTGGAGATGCCCGGCTCCCACGAGCCGATGGAGACCGCCGCGACCGTCACCTTGTCGAAGTACTCGAAGGCGCGGGCGATGCCGGTCTGGCTGCGCAGCGCGGCGGCGGTGGCCGGGTCGGGCAGCAGCATCGGCGCGTAGATCGGGTGCGCCTCGCCGCCGGAGACCTGGGCGGCACGGCGTACGGCCTCGACCGAGCCGCGCTCGGCGGTGCCGGCGTCGTACACCCCGGTGAGCTGGACGACCGTGCAGGGCGGCAGCCGGTCGAGGGCGGCCGCCATGTGGATGGTGGAGCGGCCCCAGGCCAGGCCCAGGACGTCGCCCTCGTTCACGAGCTCGCCGAGCAGGTCGGCGGCGACCTCGCCGAGGTTCTCCGGGTCGGGCGACTCGTCCTCGCCCTCGGGCGGAGACTCCACGACGACCGCGTGGCGCAGCCCGTACCGGGCGCGCAGCGCGTCGGAGCGCTCCGCGTCGAGCTCGGCGGGCACCCGGATCTCGATCCGTACGAGATCGCGCTCCAGGGCGGTCTCCAGGACCCGCGCGACCTTGAAGCGGCTTACGCCGAACTCCTCCGCGATCTGGATCTTGGATTTGCCCTCGAGGTAGAAGCGACGGGCCATGGCCGCCGCCTGCACCAGCTCCGCGGGTCCCATCCGCAGGGCTGGCCGTCCCGCCGACATTGCAGACACCGCGATCTCCTCACTGCTGTTCGCACTCCGGATTGCCATCCTTGCAGATCCGGGGTTCCTTGATCAGTCCTGTTGGTTTGCGTTCACCGGGCCGTTGCTCGCCGGACCGGACTCAGTGGGCGCAGGCCCAGGCGGCGGACGCGGTGGTCCGCTCCGCCTTGTCGCGCAGCGCCCGTACGGCGGCGGCCGGGTCCTCGGCCCCGTACACCGCGGAACCGGCGACGAAGACGTCGGCGCCGGCCTCGGCGCAGCGCTCGATGGTCGACTCCGAGACACCGCCGTCGACCTGGAGCCACAGCTGGAGGCCGTGCTTGGAGATCAGCTCCCGGGTGCGGCGGATCTTCGGCAGCATGATGTCCAAGAAGGCCTGGCCTCCGAAGCCCGGCTCCACCGTCATGATCAGCAGCATGTCGAGCTCGGGCAGCAGGTCCTCGTACGGCTCGATCGGCGTCGCGGGCTTCAGCGCCATCGACGCCCGCGCCCCCTTGGCGCGGATCTCCCGCGCCAGCCGCACGGGCGCGGCGGCCGCCTCCGCGTGGAAGGTGACCGACCCGGCCCCGGCCTCCACGTACTGCGGGGCCCAGCGGTCCGGGTCCTCGATCATCAGATGGCAGTCCAGCGGGATGTCCGTCGCGCGCCGCAGCGATTCCACGATCGGCACACCGAGGGTCAGGTTGGGCACGAAGTGGTTGTCCATGACGTCGACGTGGAGCCAGTCGGCGCCTTCCACGGCCCGCGCCTCCTCGGCGAGACGGGCGAAGTCGGCGGACAGGATGCTGGGGTTGATCTGTGCCATGAGCCAAGCCTGCCATGCCTCATGGCGTTTCCTTTACCCGATGCCGGTCCGGGTCCCGGCGGACCGGTCGCACAAGCCGCATTCCCGGCGCAATCGCCACGCCCGCCGTCACGCCGTGCGCCGCAGCAGCGCCAGGTACATCGCGTCCGTGCCGTGCAGATGCGGCCACAGCTGTACGTCGGGGCCGTCGCCGAGCGCGGGGACGCCCGGCATCAGGGGCCTGGCGTCGATGAGCTCCGCGCCGCCGTGCTTCTTCAGTACGTCGTCGACGACGACCCGCGTCTCGGCCAGGTGGGGCGAGCAGGTGGCGTACCCGACCACGCCGCCGACCCGCGCCGCCCGCAACGCCTCGACGAGCAGGGTGCGTTGCAGCGGAGCGAAGCTGTCGAGGTCCTCCGGGCGCCGGCGCCAGCGGGCCTCGGGCCGACGGCGCAGCGCGCCCAGGCCCGAGCACGGCACGTCGACGAGGACGCGGTCGAAGGAGCCGGGGCGCCACGGCGGACGCGTGCCGTCGGCGGCGATCACCTGGTACGGGCCGGGGTTCCCGGTCAGCGCCCGGTCCACCAGGCGCGCGCGGTGCGGCTGCTTCTCGGAGGCGAGCAGCGCGGCACCACGCTCGGCGGCCAGCGCGCCCAGCAGGGCCGCCTTGCCACCGGGGCCCGCGCAGCCGTCGAGCCAGCGCCCGTCGGGGCCGTCGAGCGGGGCGTTGGCGAGGGCGATCGCCACGAGCTGGCTGCCCTCGTCCTGGACCCCGGCCCGGCCCTCGCGCACGGCGTCGATCGCGCCGGGCTCGCCGCCCTCGGGGAGCCGCACGGCGTACGGGGACCAGCGCCCGGGCAGGCCCGCCTCCTCGCCGAGCACGTCCAGCAGCTCGGCCGCGGTGGAGCGGCCCGGGCGGGCCACCAGTGTGACCTCGGGCCGTTCGTTGTCGGCCTCCAGCAGGTCCTCGATCCCGGCGCGGCCGCCGCCCAGCGCGTCCCAGAGCGCCGAGACGACCCAGCGCGGGTGCGAGTGCACGACCGCCAGGTGGTCCTCGGCGTCCTCCTCGTACGGCGGAGCCACCTGCTCCAGCCAGTCGTCGAGCTCGCGCTGCGCGATCTTCCGCAGGACGGCGTTGACGAACTTGGCGCGCCCGTCGCCCAGCACCACCCGCGCGAGCTCGACACTCGCCGAGACCGCCGCGTGCGTGGGGATGCGCGTCCCCAGCAGCTGGTGCGCGCCGAGCGAGAGCACGTCGAGGACCGGCGGGTCGACCTCGCGCAGCGGCCGGTCCACGCAGGCCGCGATGATCGCGTCGTACGTGCCCTGCCGGCGCAGCGTCCCGTACACCAGCTCCGTCGCGAGCGCCGCGTCGCGCCCGTCGAACCCGTCCTTCTCGCGCGCCTTCTTCAGCAGGGGCGGCAGGACGAGGTTGGCGTACGCGTCCCGCTCGTCGACCGCGCGCAGCGCCTCGAAGGCCAGCAGGCGCACCGGGTCCTTCTTGGGACGGCGGTACGGCTTGGACGGACGGCGACGGGACTGCTCGCTCAAAAGGTGCTCCGCTTTTCGGTGTTTCCGGTTCCCTTTCAGCCTACGCCGCGTGAACCCCCGCCTTCTCGCCCGGGGCGATCCGCACACCCCGCGCCCAGTCGGCGCCGCGCATCGGCTTCTTGCCCTGCGGCTGCACCCAGAGCAGCTCGACGGCGTGGGAGCCGGTGCCGACGTACACGTTGTTCTTGGCGGCCGCCAGCTCGCCCGGGGCCAGGTCCGTGCGGTCGGGCACCGGAGCGGCCTGGACGACCTTGAGCCGCTCGTCGCGGAAGACGGTCCAGGCGCCGGGCGCGGGCGTGCAGCCCCGTACGACGCGGTCCACGCGGAGCGCCGGGGCGTTCCAGTCGATCCGCGCGTCCTCGACGGTGATCTTCGGGGCGAGGGTGATGCCCTCGGCCGGCTGCGGCACCGCCTTCAGGGTGCCGTCCTCGATGCCGTCCATGGTCGCCACGAGCAGCCCGGCACCGGCGAAGGCGAGCCGCGTGAGCAGGTCGCCGCTGGTGTCGGTGGGCCGTACCTCCTCGGTGATCACGCCGTACACCGGCCCGGAGTCCAGGCCCTCCTCGATCCGGAACGTCGACGCGCCGGTCACCTCGTCCCCGGCCATGATCGCGTGCTGTACGGGCGCGGCACCGCGCCAGGCGGGAAGCAGCGAGAAGTGGAGGTTGACCCAGCCGTGCGCGGGAATGTCGAGCGCCGCCTTGGGCAGCAGCGCGCCGTAGGCGACGACCGGGCAGCAGTCCGGCGCGATCTCCCGCAGCCGCGCCTGGAACGCCTCGTCGCGGGGCCTGGCCGGCTTGAGGACCTCGATCCCCTCCTCCTCGGCGCGCTGCGCGACGGGACTGGCGACCAGCCGGCGCCCCCGCCCGGCGGGCGCGTCGGGCCGGGTGACGACGGCGGCCACCTCGTGCCGGTCCGAGGCGATCAGGGCGTCCAGGGCGGGTACGGCGACCTCGGGGGTGCCTGCGAAGACGAGCTTCATCGGTGGCTGACTGCCTGTCTGTTGGAGGCGGTGGTGGGCAACGCACCAGTCTAGGTCGTGGCCGCGGGGGGCGTACGCAGTCATGCGCGCCCCGCGCATATGCGGATACGCCTCTTCAGCGTGACCCCGACCACGGGTGGAGCGTTGGTCAAGCAGAGATTGACCGAAACGGGCCGCCCCGGTGCCCCAGGTGCGGCCCGACCCTTTTCAACGCCGGTTCGAGAGGCTTGTAAATGGCCGACCACGCAACCCACGACGCCCAAGCCCGGGCAAGCCTGCACCTGTTGGTGCGGGACATCGAGCGGGTCCGCCGGCAGGTGGACGCACTGCGCACGCTCACCGCCCAGCTGGGCAATGTCTACCGCCCGCGGCGATCCGGCCCGTCCACGGGCTTCGTCGTCTACGGCAGGGCCCCGGCCCCGACCGTCAGGCTCGCCCAGGAGCTGCGGGACAGCGTCGAGACACTGGTGACCGCGGCGGTCGACTTCGACCGCTCGCTCGGGTTCTCGTGGGACGCGGTGGGCTCGGCGCTCGGGGTCACGAAGCAGGCGGTCCACCGCCGGTACGGCTCCCGCGGCCGTCAGCCGGCCGCGCCGGAGCAGGACCGCGCGCCCGAGCCCGGCACCACCCGCACCATGCCGGTCGTCCCCCCGGTCCCTGCGGTCCCCGCGGCCCGCTCGATGCCGCCCCAGCCGACGGCCGGCTCGCTCCGCGAGGAGCCCCGCCCGAGCGCGTTCCCCTCCCCGCGCAACGGCTGACCCGCGCGACGACGGACCCGTACGACAGCTGACCCGTACACCAGCTGATCCACGCAGCGGCCGACCTACGCGGCGGCTCACGGAGCCGCTGCGGTCACCCGGCCCCCGCCCCGCCGGCCTCGCGGGGCGGGGGCCGACGCACGTCAGCCGATGGTCGCGCCCGTCACCCGATGTCCGGTGGGTCCACCCGGACCCGTACCGGGTCTCCCCCACCCCGTGCCAGCCGGGCCGCCTGCGCCGCCTTCAGCGCGGCGGCCAGCGCCGCCCCACTGCCCGGCGGCACGCGGAGCAGCGCCCGCTCCCACACCTCGCCGGGCGGGGGGTCGCCGGGGCGGCGCGGGGCCCCCGGCGGCGGGGGCGGCAGCGGCACCGGCCCCAGCACCTCGGTCTCGCGCGGCAGCTCGGCCGCCGCGAGGAACGCCGCCACCGCCTCCGCGCACCCCGTCACCGCCGCCATCCGCGACACCGGCGGGAACCCGAGCTCCGCGCGCTCGGCCAGCTCCCGCTGGGCGTGGCCCACCGGGTCCCAGCGCACCAGCGCCTGCACCGGCCGCAGGGTCGGCTCGGCCACCACGACCACGGTGCCGCCCTCGGCCTGCCCGCGCACCAGCGACGCCGCGTCGATCCAGCGCCGCAGCGCCTCCTCGCCCGCCCGCAGGTCGGGCCGGCCGAGCATGGCCCAGCCGTCGAGCAGCAGCGCCGCCGCGTAGCCGCCGCCCTCGGCGACCGGTTCGGCGCCCGGCGTGCTCACCACCAGCGCCGGCCGCGCGGGCACGGTGTCCAGCACGTGGTCGCGCCCCGACGTCCGCACCGGAACGGCCGGGAACGCCCGGCCCAGCTCCTCCGCCGTGCGCCGCGCGCCCACCACCTGCGCCCGCAGCCGCACGGCACCGCACTCCACGCAACTCCAGTCCGGCGCGCCGCGCCCGCACCAGCCGCACCGCAGGTCGCGCTGCTCGGGCGCCTCCAGCGGTCCCGCGCAGTGCCGGCAGCGCGCGGGCGTACGGCACCGCTCGCACGCCAGCCTCGGTACGTAGCCCCGGCGCGGCACCTGCACGAGCACCGGCCCGGTCTTCAGGCCCTCGCGTACGGCCTGCCAGGCCAGCGACGGCAGCCGGGCGGCGCGGGCGGCCTCGTCGCGCGCCAGCTCCCCGTCCCCCACGGTCCGTACCAGCGGTGCGGCGGCCCGCACCTGTTCGCGGGGCGCCAGGAGGGGCCGGGCCCAGCCGGTCTCGACGAGCTGCGCGGCCTCCACCGTGCAGCTGGTGGAGCCCAGGAGGAAGCCGCACTTGTCGTGGGCGGCGCGCAGCAGCAGCACCTCGCGGGCGTGCGGCAGCGGCGCGTGGGGCTCGCTGTGACTTCCGTCGCCGTCGTCCCACAGGGCGACGAGACCGAGGTCGGCCACCGGCGCGAACATCGCCGCGCGCGTCCCGACGACCGCGCGCACGGCCCCGCGCCGTACGGCGAGCCACTGCGCGTACCGCTTCTCGGGGCCCGCCTCGGCGGTGAGCAGGGCGTGCCGCCCCTCCCCCAGCACGCCCGTCAGGGCGGTGTCGACGCGCGCGGCGGCCCGCCCGTCGGGCACGACGACGAGCGCGCCGCGCCCGGAGGCGAGCGTGGCGGCCACCGCGCGGGCGAGCTCCTCCGCCCAGTGGGGCCCGGGCAGGGCGTTCCACACCGCCCGGGGCGCGCCCCCCTGGGCGAGCGCCCGCAGGAAGGCCGGCCCCTGCGCGTACCGCTCCCAGGTGCCGGGCTCGGGCGCGGCGGGCGGCGGCAGCGGTGCGGGCGACGGCCGGGCCTCGGCGCGGGCGTTGCGCGGCGGGATCGCCAGCTGGAGCACATCGGCGAGGCTCCCGGCGTACCGGTCGGCCACCGCGCGCGCGAGCCGCAGCAGCTCGTCGCTGAGCACCGGCTCGGGCGACACGACGTCGGCGAGCGCGGCGAGCGGCCCGGAGTAGTCGGACTCGGCGCGCCGCTCGATCAGGAACCCGTCGATGAGCCGCCCGCCCTCGCGCCGCCCGTCGCGCACCTGGTGGGACCCGGCCCCGAACCGCACCCGCACCCGCACGCCCGGCCGCGCTACGGCGTCGAGCTCCTCGGGCACGGCGTAGTCGAAGAACTGGTCCAGGTGGAGCACGCCCTTGTTGACCACGACCCGCGCGACCGGCAGCTCCTTGGCCAGCGCGGCCCCCCGCCAGGTCCGCGGCTTGGCCCGCGGCACCTTGGCCCTGCGCACGGTCTCGCGTATGAGCGCGAGCTGCTCGGGCGGCTCGGCCGCCTCCCGACCGCCGCCCTCCGGCTTCCCGTTGTCGCTGCTCACAGCCCCATTCCTACCAGAGCCCACTGACAACGCCCGCTGCCGTCAGTGGCATGGGCTTGGATGATCGCGTGACCGTCTACGACACCGCGAAGCTGCTGCCCTCGATATCCGCCCTGCGCGACCACTGCCGCGCGCTCGCCACGCTGGAGGCGATCATCCGCGCGGACGATCCCTTCTTCCGCCGGTACGCCTTCGACGCACGCTGGTCCGCGGCCGAGGAGCTCGCCACCATGAGCACGGGCTGGGGTGACGAGTTCTCCATCGTCTTCTCCCCGGCCGGCGCCTGGATCCGGGGGTTCGACCACTTCTCCCCGATGAGCCCGTACGTCGACGACGCGCCGTGGCCCGGAGTCGTCGACGAGGTCCCGGAGGACTTCCGGCGCTATGTGGAGGAGCCCGCGTTCTCGGACCCCGACGGGTTCCCAGTGGTGACCGCCTGCCTGTGGCGAACTACCGACGACGACACCTGGCGCACGGGCACGATCGACTTCCCGGAGAACGACAACGACGGCGACGACCCGGACGGCGCGGCGTACCTCTTCCAGCACCTGACGGACCGCTCCGCCGAGGCGTACCAGGAGTTCGCCGTCGAGCGCCACCAGGTCCCGGTCGACCTGACCGCCGTACGCCACGTCCTCGCCCTGCGCCCGCTCACCACCGAGGTGGTCACGGCCCTGCGCCCGGACCGCACCCTCGCGGACCTGGCCGACGACCTCGCGACCATCGGCTATCCGCGCGCCGGCCACTGAGAACGCCGCACAGCGGGAGCGGCGGAGCCAACATGGCTGAAATCCAGGGCGCTCACGATGAACCACTACAAGAGGAAACGGGAAACATCACCGAGTGCCTTGCTCACGGCATCGCTTTGCATCGAATCTTGCACGCGGCAAGCAACGACGTGACGGCGTCAAGACGAAGGCGAAACCGGAGGGGTACGGGTGACTCTGCAGCCACGCACGTTCGGTGGTGCGCTTCGAAGGCTCCGGATTGCCGCCGGTCTGACGCTGACCGACCTGGCGTCGCGCATCCACTACAGCAAGGGTCAGCTCAGCAAGGTCGAGACAGGGCAGAAGCGCCCTACTGCCGAGCTGGCCCGCCTCTGCGACGTCGTGCTCGAAACGGGAGGGGAACTGGAGGCACTGTTACGGAGCCCGGGCCCGATGGCCCGGGTCCCGGCCCTGCCCCCGGGGCAAGGACAGCCTGCAAGCACCACTGGACAGGAACTGGGCCGACGCCAGGTCATGACGGCCGGAGCGATGGGTGTGCTGGGTCTGGGCGCCGTCTCCCCCGACCAGGACATCGCCGAGACGGGCGGCGAGACACTACTGGACGTCGTCCGGACGCTGTTCGATCAATTCCGGCTACTCGGACAGTCCACGCCGCCGGAGGCCCTTCTTCCGGCTCTTGAGGGGCACGTCCGGTTGCTGCGTTCGCTCGCCAGGCGTACAGGTTCCCGCACTGCCATGGAGCTGGTGGCCCTGGCGGCGCGATACGCCGAGTTCGCAGGCTGGATGGCTCAGGAGGCGGGAGAGGAGCGGGACGCCCTCCGCTGGACGGAACAGGCTGTCGAGCTCGCCACGGCCTCGGGAGATCGGCACCTGTCCTCGTACGCCCTGGTGCGCCGAGCGCTGGTGGCGTACTACCGCGGTGATGCCTCGGCCACGATCGATCTGGCAGGAGGTGCCCGCTCGGGTTCTCTGCCTCCCCGCATCCGGGGGCTCGCGGCTCAGCGTCAGGCGCAGGGATATGCCCTCGCCGGCGACTACAGCGCCTGTATGCGGGCGCTCGACACTGCCCGCGAACTGCTGGAAGTCTCCGCGCGATCGGAGGAGACGCCGGTCCTCGGCACCACGAACCTCCGCAATCCGGCCGACATGACGATCGGCTGGTGTCTCCTCGATCTGGGACGTCCGGCAGAGGCCGCCGAGGTACTGGATCGTGAGTGCGCGCGCATCCCCGCTCAGGCCCTCCGCACACAAGCGCGGTATGGAATCAGGCAGGCCTTGGCTCATGCGCTGTCAGGAGAGCTGGAGGTCGCCTGCGAGGTGACCGGCCGGCTCCTCCTGACGACCGAGCTGGTCGGATCGGCAACCATCGCCACTGACGTAAGGCGCCTGGCCCGAGCCCTGTCCCGGCATTCTCGGCACCCCGCATATCTGGCGATCGCACCGCAGCTCGCCGCCTGCCTGGCCACCGCCCGTGGAGCGGATAAGCGTTGACGAGGCTGTGCCTGCCGCCCGTCCACCCGCTTTACCTCCTGTCCCCTCACGATTCCCGTCTAGCAGAGGAGCTCCGCCATGCCTGATGTATTCGTCAACTACCGCACGGGAGACGGCGAAGAAACCGCTGTCGCGATCGAACGGGAACTGTCGCATCGCTTTCCCGGTGGGCGCATTTTTCGCGCCGGCAAGTCGCTGACACCAGGACGGCCCTTCGGCCCCGACCTGATCACGAATGTGCGGCGCAGCGGCGCCCTCATCGCCGTCATCGGGCCGCGTTGGACGGAGTACACCCAGCTGCACGATGCGGGCGACTGGGTGCGCAAGGAGATCGAGGAGGCGTTCCGCTGCGCCGTGCCGGTAATCCCCGTGCTAGTCGGCCGAACAACGGAACGGCTCAGGGAGGAGGGCCTGCCGCCTTCTCTGGCGCCGCTTGCCGCATGCCACTCCATCCGCTTCGACACCCACGACGCGGAGTACGGCCTGCGGCGCATCGGTGACGCCGTCGCCGACCTGGTTCCCGGGCTCGCGTCCTACGCGCGGCAGGCCGGGCCCGACGCCGACCCAGGAACGAGCCCCTACAACTCCATGGCCAATGTCTCGGGCGGCACGAACATCCAGGCCAGGGATATCGGCGGAGACGCAGGAGGCACGATCATCAAGGACGTACACGCCTCGCTGCACCTCGGTTCCGGGGCCCAGCACAACCACGCGCCTCATCTCTCCGGCGACGGCGCCCAGTACGTAGCCGGCGACAACAACGGCGGTGTCCACCACTCCTGGAACCGGGAGCGGCGCAAGGAGGACGGGAGCCGGTGAACGACGTTCCCCCGGCATGGGTCCACGGGGTCACGGGGTCGGTCCACTCTGGAACAGGATCGCAGTACAACATTTACCACCAATACCCCGGCCGGCCCGTCGGCCCCGATGATCCCCGCACACTGCTCAACAACAGCGAGGGCAAGGCTCCTCGCGCCGTCGCCGAGGACGAGCTCATATGGCTGCGGCGGCATTTCATCCATCCGCGCGGCTACGACCGGGCGTACGAACTCCTCGAACGACGGCACACGGTCCTGCTCGATGGGCACCCGGGGAGTGGACGCACTGCCACCGCTTGGATGCTTCTGCGAGATGTGCCTCGTGCCGGCGGAAAGTTCCTGGAACTCCTGCCGGACGGGGACGAGGAGGAGCGGCGCCTCGACCCGGACAGGGTGGGCGAGGCGGACCAGCTGTTACTCGATCTGTCGGACGCGGATCAACAGGTGTGGCGGGGAATCCAGGCCGAGCTTTCGGGCTTCCGCGCGTCCGTCAGCCAGAAGCGCGCCCATCTGGTGGTCGTCCTGCCGCCACAGGTGGGGCACCACCTACACCAGGAGTACGCGGCCTTGCGGGTGGAGATCAGCCGCCCGCCGGGCATGCGGCTGGAGCTGGACATCATCCGAAGGCGCCTTCGGTACGCAGGGGTCGACCCCACTGTGGCCGAGTCGGTGCCGGATACCCTCCGCGACTACCTGGTCCAGCGACCGCCCCTGCGCGAGGTCGCCGGTCTGGCACGGTTGCTGTGCGAAGAAGCGGCACGCTTACCTACGCCCGCACGCTCGTTCGACGACTGGTGCGCGGCGGCGGTGGATGCGGCGACGCGCCGCGAACCGCAGGTGGCGGAGCTCCTCGAGGGCCTGTCTCAGGCGCCCGAGCGGGCACTCCTCCTGTCAGCCGCGATGCTGCACGGGGCACGGGCTGACAGTGTGCACAAGGCCTCGGTCGATCTGCTGGCCGCCGTCGGACACCCAGAGGACGCCACTTCCTTGCTGGAACGACGTGGGCTGGACGAGCGGCTCCAGGCGATCAAGGCAGCCACGGACACACGAAGACTCGTCAGGTTTGATCAGCTTCGCTTCGATGAGGCCGTCCGTCATCACTTCTGGGACAACCACCCCGATCTCAGGCCATCCCTCCGCACGTGGATCGGCGGGGCGCTCGCACTGCCCGGCCTCACCGACGCCGACCGGGACCGTCTGGTACAGCGTTTCGCCGAGCAGTGCTGTCGTACCCGCCGTGCTGAGGACCTGTTCGGACTCGTGGAACGGTGGGCGGGCACAAGCGACCGGGGTCCTGGCATTCGCGCGGCGGCCCAGCTGCTGAAGCACGGTTTGGACAACGCGGAGCTGGGTCGCGCTTGCCGCAGCCGGATCTACACCTGGGCCACGGGACAGCGGCTCTCCAGAGGGCTCCGCCGAGTGCTGATCAGCGTATGCCTGGAAGTGATGCCCGTGCGGCATCCGTACGCGGCCATGGTCCGGCTGCATCATCTCGCCGCACGGGAGACTCCCGGCGACGAGGCCCGCCGGGCACTGGTTGAGCTCGTCCTCGGCGATCATCGGCTCCACCGCCGCATGCTGGAGCGGCTGGCATCCCCGTCGTCGCAGCGGGACGCGGTTACGGACGTCAGCCTGTTCCTGGAACTGGCGGACCCCCGAGCGTTGACCGAGGCAGGCCTCCGTGCGTTTCCCCTACTGGCCGAAGCACACGTGGGTCACTGGCTCACGGAGGGGTGGCGAAACGTCTTCCGCAGCCGCCCCTGGGGGGAATGGCGGAGTCGGGCGGAGAGCTGGTTCGACGCAGCATGCGACGGCCTACCGTACGGGCACCGGTTCCTCGACATCCTCACCGCGGCATGCACGGAGGACGTAGGCGTCCAGGCCCGCCTCCACGCTTCCGCCCGTGACTGGGCGCGAGCCCATCCGCATCCAGGTCCAGAGCGTGCCGGTCTGGCGGCCGCGCTCCTCAAATCGATCATGACGAAACGAAATCTTCGTTCGGCAGTGCAGCAGGAGGCAGCCGCGCCATGACCACCGGCCAGAAGACCATCATCCTCTTCGTCACCGTGATCGCTGCCTTGCTCGTGACCATCCTCGGGCTGTACCAGCGGTGGCCTGGTTGGGCGTGGCCGGTGGCAGCGGCTGTCCTGTGCCTGGCGCCAGCGCTGGCCATCAGGGCAGGGAGCCGGAACCCCGAGCCGTTTCCGCCCGGCACACTGCCGGATCCGGATCTGCCGATCCCTCCGGTAGAACGGCGGGAACTGCGGGTTTGTGACGTGGCCCTGCCCAGCGCGGAGCAGGACTACGACTTCCTCTTCTCCGCCACGGTGCGCTGGTGTCCCCTGGAGCCATCAGCGGAGTCCCCGACGGTGAATGCCAGCGGTCTGGCTGTGGAGGCGATCCTCAACAGGGCGCGTTCCGTCACAGCAAGCCGGGCTCCCTCCGTCAGCACCTTCATCCAGCATGAGCTCGCCGGTGCTCTGGCGACCATGCACCCGGATGAGAGTGGACAGCTCCAGGCCATGGCGCTCGACGTCTCGCTGGTCCTGTCGAAGGACGATCAGGAGCGTCTGGACAAGCTGGCGGCTGTCCGGAAGGACGAGGCGGTGTGGGCGCATGAGCGGAAGTACGAACAGAGCCGCCGTGCGTATCTGGGGGAGGACGTGCTCAAGGACACGGGAAGTGCGGTCGTGTGGTGGCTGCACAAGAACGACGACCAGGTGGCCAGGACGGTGCAGGACATAGGGCTTCTGGCCCAGCTCACCTCGGCTTCGAAGAACGAGCACGTAGCCGAGCCGTTCAGGCATCTCGTCCCGGATGCCGCTCCTGACCCCGGCAGCGGCAGCTTCGAGGGTGATCGCTCCGGCGCCTCCCCCGCTTCCCCGGAAACAAAGGTGGGTACCGAGGCCTCCGCGAGGGCTCCGGAGGATGTTCTCGCCGAGTTCCTGGATGCTGCGGGCTTCAGCCCCGCGGACGCAGAGTACTTCTTCCTCAGTGCTCAGGCTGCGGAGACCCTGGAACAGCTCAAGCCTGATGTGGCGGCCGCGATCCGGCGGCGCTTCGATGACACACCGGCTCCGCACACGGAGCCGGTCCCGCCTCAACCACAGCCCTTCTCCATGAACGGCCACGCTCCCATGACCGGCGAAGCGTCCGGCCTCGGTGACGCACCGCACTGACGCGCCGAAAAGGGCCTGACAGGCACGCGATGGCCCCGGACCGTGTGGGTCCGGGGCCATCGCACCACATCAATACAGTCGTTACAGACCGGCGGCCGCGCGCAGCGCGTCCACGCGGTCCGTGCGCTCCCAGGTGAAGTCGGGGAGCTCGCGGCCGAAGTGGCCGTAGGCGGCCGTCTGGGAGTAGATCGGGCGCAGCAGGTCGAGGTCGCGGATGATCGCGGCCGGGCGGAGGTCGAAGACCTCGGCGATGGCGGTCTCGATCTTCTCGACGTCCACCTTGGCGGTGCCGAAGGTCTCGACGAAGAGGCCGACGGGCTCGGCCTTGCCGATGGCGTAGGCGACCTGGACCTCGCAGCGGGAGGCCAGGCCGGCCGCCACGACGTTCTTGGCGACCCAGCGCATGGCGTAGGCGGCCGAGCGGTCGACCTTGGACGGGTCCTTGCCGGAGAAGGCGCCGCCGCCGTGGCGGGCCATGCCGCCGTAGGTGTCGATGATGATCTTGCGGCCGGTCAGGCCGGCGTCGCCCATCGGGCCGCCGATCTCGAAGCGGCCGGTCGGGTTGACCAGCAGGCGGTAGCCCTCGGTCTCCAGCTTGATGCCGTCGTCCAGGAGCTGCTTGAGCACGTGCTCGACGACGAACTCGCGGATGTCGGGCGCGAGCAGCGACTCGAGGTCGATGTCGGAGGCGTGCTGCGAGGAGACGACGACCGTGTCGAGGCGGACGGCCTTGTCGCCGTCGTACTCGATGGTGACCTGGGTCTTGCCGTCGGGGCGCAGGTAGGGGATGGTGCCGTTCTTGCGGACCTCGGTCAGGCGGCGGGAGAGCCGGTGGGCGAGGTGGATCGGGAGCGGCATGAGCTCCGGCGTCTCGTCCGACGCGTACCCGAACATCAGGCCCTGGTCGCCGGCGCCCTGCTTGTCGAGCTCGTCCTCATCGCCCTCGACCCGCTGCTCGTACGCGGTGTCGACACCCTGCGCGATGTCCGGGGACTGGGCGCCGATGGAGACCGAGACGCCGCAGGACGCGCCGTCGAAGCCCTTCTTCGAGGAGTCGTAGCCGATCTCGAGGATCTTGTTGCGCACGAGCGTGGGGATGTCGGCGTACGCCTTGGTCGTCACCTCGCCGGCCACGTGCACCAGGCCGGTGGTGATCAACGTCTCCACTGCGACACGGGAGGTGGGGTCCTCCCGCAGCAGCGCGTCGAGAATCGTGTCGCTGATCTGGTCAGCGATCTTGTCGGGGTGACCCTCGGTCACGGACTCCGAGGTGAAGAGACGACGGGACACAACGCTCCCTGGGTTTGCAGCGGCTGCTGGCTGATCGTTTGCGGACCGGCAGGGGGCTGCGCCCCGCGTCGTTCCGAGGACAGTTTATCGGGCGCTCTCGATCGTCGGACCAGGTGTCTCGCACCGTGGGAGTCGGATTGGCCACGCACAGCCGTTCGTGGCTCGAATTCGCTCCCGTTCCTACCCAGAACGCCCGTCTTCTTACGGTTTCATCCCCACAAAGGGGCGTATGTGACATTCATCAGGCTTTTAGCCGTTTCACCCCAGACGGGGTACGACGAGGTCCCAGACGGTGTCCGCCAGGGCCTCCTTCGGGCCGTACGGAACGGGCGTCTCGGTACCGTCCGCCGCCAGCACCACGGCCTCGTTCTCGGCGGAGCCGAAGGTCTTGCGCTCCCCCACCTCGTTGACGACGAGGAGGTCGCAGCCCTTGCGGCGGAGCTTGTCCCGGCCGTTGGCGAGGACGTCGTCGGTCTCGGCGGCGAAACCGACGACCACCTGGCCGGGGCGGGCGCGGTCGGCGGAGATCTCGGCGAGGACGTCCGGGTTGCGGACCAGCTCGACGGGCGCGGGCTCCTGGCCCTCGCGCTTCTTGATCTTGCCTTCGGCGTACATGGCGGGACGGAAGTCCGCGACGGCCGCGGCCATCACCACGGCGTCCGCGTCCGCCGCCGCCTTGAGCACGGCCTCGCGCAGCTGGACGGCGGTTCCCACGTGGACCACGTCGACGCCCGCCGGGTCCGGCATGCCGGTGTTGGCCTCGATGAGCGTCACCCGGGCGCCCCGGGCCGCCGCGGTCCGCGCGAGGGCGTAGCCCTGCTTGCCGGAGGAACGGTTCCCCAGGTAGCGGACGGGGTCCAGCGGCTCGCGCGTACCGCCCGCGCTGACGACGACGTGCCGGCCCGCGAGGTCGGGCGCGGCAGCGCCCCGGGCGAGCACGCGGCGGCAGACCTCGAAGATCTCGTCCGGGTCGGGCAGCCGGCCCTTGCCCGTGTCGGCGCCGGTCAGGCGGCCGACGGCGGGCTCGATGACGACGGCGCCGCGCCGCCGCAGCGTGGCGACGTTCTCCTGGGTGGCGGGGTGCTCCCACATCTCGGTGTGCATGGCGGGCGCGAAGACGACCGGACACCGGGCGGTGAGGAGCGTGTTGGTGAGCAGGTCGTCGGCGAGGCCGTGCGCGGCCTTCGCCAGCATGTCGGCGGTGGCGGGGGCCACGACGACGAGGTCGGCCTGCTGCCCGATCCGGACGTGCGGGACCTCGTGGACGTCGGACCAGACCTCGGTCGAGACGGGGTTCCCGGAGAGGGCGGACCAGGTGGCGGCGCCCACGAAGTGCAGCGCGGAGTCGGTCGGGACGACGCGGACGTCGTGGCCGGACTCGGTCAGCCGCCGCAGCAGCTCGCACGCCTTGTAGGCGGCGATGCCGCCGCTGACGCCCAGGACGACCTTCTGCTTGTGCACTCGTGCCTCCTCAAGGCATTTCCCACCGCGATGACACCACCACACGGCACATCACCGCACGGCACATCACATGACACACCACAGGCCCGGCGGTGGGTACCGCCGGGCCTGCGAACGACGTGCTGATGCTGAAAAGCGCTGCTTCAGTGCGCCGGGCCCTCAACGGCCTCGGACGTCAGCAGACCCGCGTTGATCTCGCGCAGCGCGATCGACAGCGGCTTCTCGTGGACGTGGGTGTCCACCAGCGGACCGACGTACTCCAGCAGGCCCTCACCGAGCTGCGAGTAGTACGCGTTGATCTGACGCGCGCGCTTGGCCGCGTAGATCACGAGGCTGTACTTCGAGTCCGTGGCCTCGAGCAGCTCGTCGATCGGCGGGTTGATGATGCCCTCGGGCGCAGTGATGGAAGAGGACACGCTCTACCTTCCGAAAACTTCTGGAAAATGGGACAAAGATCAAACAACTTGCATCAAGGCTAGCAGCTCACGCGCTACGTCCTCGACCGAGGTGTTGACGAGCGTGGTGTCGAACTCCGATTCGGCGGCGAGTTCGATCTTGGCGACCGCGAGCCGGCGCTCGATGACCTCCGGCGGCTCGGTGCCGCGCCCGGTCAGGCGGCGGACCAGCTCGTCCCAGCTCGGCGGGGCGAGGAAGACCAACTGGGCCTCGGGCATCGACTCGCGGACGAGCCGGGCGCCCTGGAGGTCGATCTCCAGCAGGACGGGCTCGCCCGCCTCCAGCCGCTCCATGACGGCGCGGCGGGGGGTGCCGTAGCGGTTGCCCGCGAACTCGGCCCACTCCAGCAGCTCGCCGTTGGCGATCAGCTTGTCGAACTCGTCATCGCTGACGAAGTGGTACTGGACGCCGTCCCGCTCGCCGGGCCGCGGCTTACGGGTCGTGGCGGACACCGACAGCCAGACCTCGGGGTGCACCTTGCGCATATGAGCGACGACCGTGCTCTTGCCGACCCCGGAGGGGCCGGAGAGCACGGTCAGCCGCGGACGTACGTCCGATGTTGCAGCCATGGGGCGATTATTCCAGGTTTACCTCGATGCCCCGGACCGGCCCCGGTCGTCAGGCTCCGGAGCCACCGAACTCGCGCTCCAGGGACGCGATCTGGTTGGAGCCGAGCCCTCGCACGCGACGGCTCTCGGAGATGCCCAGCCGTTCCATGATCTGCTTGGCGCGGACCTTGCCCACGCCCGGCAGCGACTCGAGGAGGGCGGACACCTTCATCTTGCCGATGACGTCGTTCTTCTGGCCCTGCTGGATGACGTCGTGGAGGGAGGCACCGGAGTGCTTGAGTCGATTCTTGACCTCGGCCCGCTCCCGGCGAGCCGCGGCGGCCTTTTCGAGCGCGGCTGCGCGCTGTTCAGGGGTAAGGGGCGGAAGAGCCACGCCTACGTCACCTCGGATGTCGAACTGTCGGATACGGACCGGTGAGGAACCTAGTCGGCCCACACCAGGGGAGCAACGAGCAACGCAGTGCACGTTGGCTCTGCGACGGAGACTAGCGGCCATGGCCGCTGGAGTCAGCGAGAACAGACGAAAAGTCCTGGTCAGCATCGCTCTACCACGACAATACGGGCATATCGGTCGGGTTTTGCGGCCTGTTCCCGCCCTCTCGCCGTCAATGGACCCGCGAACAGCACCACCGTGTGGCGTGATGCAGCTCACACGACAGTCTCACGCATCGGTCGCCGCGCGCACCTCGTCCGCGTACCGCACCGCCGCCTCGCGCAGCGCCGCCGCGTCCGGGCCGTGCCGCAGCACGCCGCGGCTGACGTTCGGCACCACGTTCCGCACGGCCGCGCCGAAGACGCCCGGGAGGTCGGCGGGGGTGGCGCCCTGCGCGCCGATGCCGGGGGCGAGCAGCGGGCCGTTGATGTCCAGGTCGTACGAGGAGAGGTCGCCGAGCGTCGCGCCGACGACCGCGCCGAAGGAGCCGAGCGGGGTCTCTCCCGCGTTCTCCTCGGCGAGGTGGGCCAGCATGGTGGCGCCGATGGTGCGGCCGTCCTCGCGTACCGCGCGCTGCACCTCGGCGCCCTCCGGGTTGGAGGTCAGGGCGAGCACGAACAGCCCGGCGCCGCTCTCGCGCGCCAGGTCGACGGCCGGCTTCAGGGAGCCGTACCCGAGGTAGGGCGAGACGGTCAGGGCGTCCGAGAAGAGCGGGGAGTCCTTGCGCAGGTACGTCTCGGCGTACGCCGCCATCGTGGAGCCGATGTCACCGCGCTTGGCGTCCATGACGACCAGCGCGCCCGCGTCCCGCAGGTCCGCCACGGCCCGCTCCAGGACGGCGATGCCGCGCGAGCCGAACCGCTCGAAGAAGGCGCTCTGCGGCTTGAAGACGGCGACGGTGCCGGCGAGGGCGTCGACGACGGTGCGGGTGAAGGTCTCCAGGCCCGCCACGTCGTCGTTCAGGCCCCAGGCGGCCAGGAGGGAGCTGTGCGGGTCGATGCCGACGCACAGCGGGCCACGGGTGTCCATGGCGCGGCGGAGACGGGCGCCGAAGGGTTCGAGCGGGCTCATACGGTGGCCTTTCGGGTGTCGGCGCCGACGGCCTCGGCGAGGGTGGCGTACGGGGAGGCGTTCAGCCGGGCGGCGAGGCCCTTGTGGATCGTGCGGGCGTAGAACGGGCCCTCGTAGATGAAGGCGCTGTAGCCCTGGACGAGCGTGGCGCCCGCGAGGATCCTCTGCCAGGCGTCCTCGGCGTTCTCGATGCCGCCGACGCCCACGAGGGTGACGCGGTCGCCCACGCGCGCGTAGAGGCGGCGCAGGACCTCCAGGGAGCGCTCCTTCAGCGGCGCGCCGGACAGGCCGCCGGTCTCGCTCGTCAGGTACGCCGGGGACTTCAGGCCCTCTCGGCCGATGGTCGTGTTGGTGGCGATGATGCCGTCCAGGCCGAGCTCGACGGCGAGGTCGGCGACGGCGTCGACGTCCTCGTCGGCGAGGTCGGGCGCGATCTTGACGAGCAGCGGTACGCGGCGGCCGGTGACCGTGCGGTCGGCGGCCTCGCGCACGGCGCTCAGCAGGGGCCGCAGGTGCTCCACGGCCTGGAGGTTGCGCAGGCCGGGCGTGTTCGGCGAGGAGACGTTGACGACCAGGTAGTCGGCGTGGCGCGCGAGCCGCTCCGTGGACTTCACGTAGTCGCCGACGGCCTCGGCCTCCGGCACGACCTTCGTCTTGCCGATGTTGACGCCGACGACGGTCTTGAAGACCGGCACGCGCGCGTCGAGGCGGTCCGCGACGGCGGCCGAACCGTCGTTGTTGAAGCCCATGCGGTTGATCAGGGCGCGGTCCGCGACGAGGCGGAAGAGGCGCTTCTTGGGGTTGCCGGGCTGCGGCTCGCCGGTGACCGTGCCGATCTCGACGTGGTCGAAGCCGAGCATCGCCATGCCGTCGACAGCCACGGCGTTCTTGTCGAAGCCGGCCGCGAGCCCGAAGGGGCCGTGCATGCGCAGGCCGAGCGCCTCGGTGCGCAGCTCCTTGTAGCGGGGGGCGAGGGCGGCGGCGAGGAACGTGCGCAGCACGGGGACGCGGACGGCCAGGCGGATCCAGCGGAAGGCGAGGTAGTGGGCCTTCTCGGGGTCCATCCGCTTGAAGACCAGGTGGAAGAAGAGCTTGTACATGGTGTGTGTCCTCATGAACGGCTTCATGAGAAGGGGGACACCGGTTGTGCCGGTGTCCCCCTCCCCCGTGGCTGACTAGTCCTCGCGGGCCGCGGTCAGGTGCTGGGCGTGTTCCTGGAGGGAACGGACGCCCACGCCGCCGTGGTTGAGGGCGTCGATGCCCTGGACGGCGGCGGCGAGCGCCTGGACCGTGGTCAGGCACGGCACCCCGCGGGCGACGGCGGCGGTGCGGATCTCGTAGCCGTCGAGACGGCCGCCGGTGCCGTAGGGGGTGTTGACGATCAGGTCGACCTCACCGTCGTGGATGAGGCGCACGATGGTCTTCTCCCCGCCCGGCCCTTCACCTTCGGACTGCTTGCGCACGACGGTGGCGTTGATGCCGTTGCGCTTGAGGACCTCGGCGGTACCGGAGGTGGCCAGCAGCTCGAAACCGTGCGCGACCAGCTCACGCGCCGGGAAGATCATCGACCGCTTGTCCCGGTTGGCCACCGAGATGAACGCCCGCCCCTTGGTCGGCAGCGGACCATACGCACCGGCCTGCGACTTCGCGTACGCGGTGCCGAAGACCGCGTCGATGCCCATGACCTCACCGGTCGAGCGCATCTCCGGACCCAGGACGGTGTCCACACCCTGGCCCTGGACGTCGCGGAAGCGCGACCACGGCATCACGGCCTCCTTGACGGAGATCGGCGCGTCCAGCGGCAGGGTGCCACCGTCGCCGGTCTTCGGCAGCAGTCCCTCGGCACGCAGCTCCGCGATCGTCGCTCCCAGGGAGATGCGGGCGGCGGCCTTCGCCAACGGCACCGCGGTCGCCTTCGAGGTGAAGGGCACCGTGCGCGAAGCGCGGGGGTTGGCTTCCAGGACGTAGAGGATGTCGCCGGCCATCGCGAACTGGATGTTGATCAGCCCGCGTACACCGACACCGCGCGCGATGGCTTCGGTGGAGGCGCGCAGGCGCTTGATGTCATGCCCGCCCAGGGTGATGGGAGGCAGGGCGCAGGCGGAGTCACCGGAGTGGATACCGGCTTCCTCGATGTGCTCCATCACGCCGCCCAGGTAGAGCTCGGTACCGTCGTACAGCGCGTCGACATCGATCTCGATCGCATCGTCCAGGAACCGGTCGACCAGGACCGGGCGGGTCGGGGAGATCTCGGTGGACTCGGCGATGTACGCCTCCAGGCGCGCCTCGTCGTACACGATCTCCATGCCGCGGCCGCCCAGCACGTAGGAGGGGCGCACCAGGACGGGGTAGCCGATCTCGTCGGCGATCGCCTTGGCCTCGGCGAACGTGGTCGCCGTACCGTGCTTCGGCGCCGGCAGCCCCGCCTCGTGCAGGACCCGGCCGAACGCGCCGCGGTCCTCAGCGGCGTGAATCGCCTCCGGAGACGTACCCACGACCGGTACGCCGTTGTCCTTCAGCGCCTGGGCCAGACCCAGCGGCGTCTGGCCGCCGAGCTGGACCACGACACCGGCGATGGGGCCGGCGAGGGACTCGGCGTGGACGATCTCCAGCACGTCCTCGAGCGTCAGCGGCTCGAAATACAGGCGGTCGGAGGTGTCGTAGTCCGTCGAGACCGTCTCCGGGTTGCAGTTGACCATCACCGTCTCGTAGCCCGCCTCCGACAGGGCGAAGGAGGCGTGGACGCAGGAGTAGTCGAACTCGATACCCTGCCCGATGCGGTTCGGGCCCGAGCCCAGGATGATCACGGCGGGCTTCTCCCGCGGCGCGACCTCGCTCTCCTCGTCGTAGGAGGAGTAGAAATACGGCGTCTTCGCCGCGAACTCCGCCGCACACGTGTCGACCGTCTTGTAGACCGGGCGCACACCAAGAGCCTGGCGGACCTCGCGCACCACGTCCTCACGCAGGCCCCGGATCTCGGCGATCTGGAAGTCCGAGAAGCCGTGACGCTTGGCCTCGGCGAGGAGGTCGGCATCCAGGCGGTCGGCGGCGGCCAGCTCGTCGGCGATCTCCTTGATCAGGAAGAGCTGGTCGACGAACCACGGGTCGATCTTCGTCGCGTCGAAGACCTCCTCCGGCGTGGCACCCGCACGGATCGCCTGCATGACCGTGTTGATCCGGCCGTCAGTAGGCCGCTGGGCCTCCTGCAGAAGAGCGGCACACTCTCCCGGCTCCCCCACGAACGTGAACTGGCTGCCCTTCTTCTCCAGCGACCGCAGCGCCTTCTGCAGCGCCTCGGTGAAGTTACGGCCAATCGCCATCGCCTCGCCCACCGACTTCATGGTCGTGGTCAGCGTGGAGTCGGCGGACGGGAACTTCTCGAACGCGAACCGCGGCGCCTTCACCACCACGTAGTCGAGCGTCGGCTCGAACGACGCCGGAGTCTTCTCCGTGATGTCGTTCGGGATCTCATCGAGCGTGTAGCCCACCGCCAGCTTCGCTGCGATCTTGGCGATCGGGAAACCAGTCGCCTTCGAGGCGAGGGCGGAGGAGCGCGAGACGCGGGGGTTCATCTCGATCACGATGACCCGGCCATCGACCGGGTTGACCGCGAACTGGATGTTGCAGCCGCCGGTGTCCACGCCGACCTCGCGGATGATCGCGATACCGACATCACGCAAGATCTGGTACTCGCGGTCGGTCAGGGTCATCGCCGGGGCGACGGTGATCGAGTCACCGGTGTGCACGCCCATCGGGTCGAAGTTCTCAATCGAGCACACGACCACGACGTTGTCGTGCTTGTCCCGCATCAACTCCAGCTCGTACTCCTTCCACCCCAGGATCGACTCCTCCAGGAGCACCTCGGTAGTCGGAGACAGCGTCAGACCCTGCCCTGCGATGCGGCGCAGCTCCTCCTCGTTGTGGGCGAAGCCGGAGCCGGCGCCGCCCATGGTGAAGGAGGGGCGCACGACGACGGGGTAGCCGCCGAGGGTGTCGACGCCCTTGAGGACGTCGTCCATGGAGTGGCAGATCACCGAACGGGCCGACTCACCGTGCCCGATCTTCTTCCGGACCTCTTCCACGACGCCCTTGAACAGGTCGCGGTCCTCGCCCTTGTGGATGGCCTCCACGTTGGCGCCGATCAGCTCCACGCCGTACTTCTCCAGCACACCCTGCTCGTGCATGGAGATCGCGGTGTTCAGCGCCGTCTGACCACCCAGGGTGGGCAGCAGCGCATCAGGGCGTTCCTTGGCGATGATCTTCTCGACGAACTCGGGGGTGATCGGTTCGACGTAGGTGGCGTCGGCGATCTCCGGGTCGGTCATGATCGTCGCGGGGTTGGAGTTGACCAGGATGACCCGCAGGCCCTCCGCCTTCAGCACGCGGCACGCCTGGGTACCGGAATAGTCGAACTCGGCGGCCTGGCCGATCACGATCGGGCCGGAGCCGATGACCAGGACGGACTGGATATCGGTGCGCTTAGGCACGCTCGGCCTCCATCAGGGATACAAAACGGTCGAACAGATACGCGGCGTCGTGCGGTCCGGCAGCCGCCTCCGGGTGGTACTGCACACTGAAAGCCGGCTGGTCCAGCAGCTGGAGGCCCTCCACCACGTTGTCGTTCAAACACACGTGGGAAACCTCAGCCCGGCCGAAGGGGGTGTCGGACGGCTTGTCCAGCGGAGCGTCCACGGCGAAGCCGTGGTTGTGCGCGGTCACCTCGACCTTGCCGGTCGTACGGTCCTGCACGGGCTGGTTGATCCCCCGATGCCCGTACTTCAACTTGTAGGTGCCAAAACCGAGCGCCCGGCCCAGGATCTGGTTGCCGAAGCAGATACCGAACAGGGGCGTCCGGCGCTCCAGGACGGCCTGCATGAGCGCGACAGGGTGATCGGCGGTAGCAGGGTCGCCGGGGCCGTTGGAGAAGAACACACCGTCGGGGTTGACGGCGTATACGTCGTCGGCGGTGGCGGTGGCGGGCAGCACATGCACCTCGATGCCACGCTCGGCCATCCGGTGCGGGGTCATGCCCTTGATGCCAAGGTCGATGGCGGCGACGGTGAACTTCTTCTCGCCGATCGCCGGCACGACATACGGCTCACTCGTGGCGACCTCGGCCGACAGGTTCGCACCCTTCATCTGCGGCTGCGCCTGGACCTTCGTCAGCATGTCGGCGTCGCCGCCGATCGCGTCACCGGAGAAGATGCCGACGCGCATGGCGCCGCGCTCGCGCAGGTGGCGGGTGAGCGCGCGGGTGTCGATGCCGCTGATGCCGACGACGCCCTGGGCGGCCAGCTCCTCGTCCAGCGTCCGCGTAGCGCGCCAGCTGGACGGGATACGGGCGGGGTCGCGGACGACGTAGCCGGAGACCCAGATCTTCTTCGACTCGGGGTCCTCGTCATTCACACCCGTATTACCGACGTGCGGCGCCGTCATCACCACCACCTGGCGGTGGTACGACGGGTCGGTCAGGGTCTCCTGGTAGCCGGTCATACCGGTGGAGAAGACGGCCTCGCCGAAAGTCTCCCCCACGGCCCCGTAGGCGCGGCCGCGGAAGGCGCGGCCGTCCTCCAGGACGAGTACGGCGGGAGTCTTGGCAGCTCCCCTTGTGGAGGTGGTCATCGTGCGGTGCCTTCCGTCGTAGTGATCATGGTGTTCAAGGTGTCGACCCAGGTGGCGTGCTCCGCCGCCCGGTCCGAGCGGAAGCCGGAGTCGATCAGCTTCTCGCCGTGCGCCCAGGTGACGATCAGCAGACCGCCCTCGGCGAGGACCTTGCCCGCGATGCCCTTGTCGAGCCGGGCCTCGCGCAGCTGCTCCGCCGGGACGAAGAAGTCGCGCGCCCCCGGGCGTACGACCGCCAGGCCCGCGTCGGTGAGCGTCAGCTCGACGCGGCTTCGGGTGCCCAGGCCGTGGGCGACGATGCGGTCGAGCCACTGCCCCGCGGTGGTGGAGCCGTGGTAGCGGCCGCTCATCGTCAGTTTCGGCTCACCGGGCGCGTCCGGCATTCCCGGCAGGTCCGGGAGGTCCGACTGGAGGGTGCCGCGCCATTTCCAGCCCTGGCGCATCAGCCAGTAGACGAAGGCCACGAAGAGGAGCAGTCCGGCGACCCAGCCGAGCCGGGCGGCCCAGTCGGTCACCTCGGCGGACTTCTGTTCCGCCGCCAGTTCGAAGAGTGTCACGCCAGCTTCCCGTCCATGAGCGTCGCCCGGCCCCGCAGGAAGGTGTGGGTGACACGGCCCGGCAGCTCGCGGCCCTCGTAGGGCGTGTTGCGGCTGCGGGAGGCGAAGCCCGCGGGGTCCACGACACCACGGTATGCCGGATCGACCAGGGTGAGGTTGGCGGGCTCACCAGCCGAGACGGGGCGGCCGTGGCCGGTGGCGCGGCCGATCCGCGCGGGCGCGAAGGACATGCGGTCGGCGACGCCGGCCCAGTCGAGCAGCCCGGTCTCGACCATCGTGTGCTGGACGACGGAGAGGGCGGTCTCCAGGCCGACCATGCCCATGGCGGCCGCGGCCCACTCGCAGTCCTTGTCCTCGTGCGGATGCGGGGCGTGGTCGGTGGCGACGATGTCGATCGTGCCGTCGGCGAGCGCCTCCCGCAGCGCCATCACGTCGCGCTCGGTGCGCAGCGGCGGGTTGACCTTGTAGACGGGGTTGTACGAGCGGACCAGCTCGTCCGTCAGGAGGAGGTGGTGCGGGGTGACCTCGGCGGTGACGTCGATGCCACGGGACTTGGCCCACCGGACGATCTCGACGGACCCGGCGGTCGACAGGTGGCAGATGTGCACGCGGGAGCCGACGTGCTCGGCGAGGAGCACATCGCGGGCGATGATCGACTCCTCGGCGACGGCCGGCCAGCCGCCGAGACCGAGCTCGGCGGAGACGACGCCCTCGTTCATCTGGGCGCCCTCGGTGAGGCGGGGCTCCTGGGCGTGCTGGGCGACGACGCCGCCGAAGGCCTTCACGTACTCGAGGGCGCGGCGCATGATCACGGCGTCGTCGACGCACTTGCCGTCGTCGGAGAAGACGGTGACGCCGGCGGCGGACTCGTGCATGGCGCCCAGCTCGGCGAGCTTCTTGCCCTCCAGGCCGACGGTGACGGCGCCGATGGGCTGTACGTCGCAGTAGCCGTGCTCCTGGCCGAGCCGGTAGACCTGCTCGACGACACCGGCGGTGTCGGCCACCGGGAAGGTGTTGGCCATGGCGAACACGGACGTGTAGCCGCCGCCGGCGGCGGCGCGGGTGCCGGTGAGGACGGTCTCGGAGTCCTCGCGGCCCGGCTCGCGCAGGTGGGTGTGGAGGTCCACCAGGCCGGGCAGCAGGACCTGCCCCTCGGCCTCGACGACGGTCGCGCCCTCGGCGCTGAGCCCGCTGCCGACCTCGGCGATGGTCTCGCCGTTGATCAGGACGTCCTGGGCCTCGCCGCCCAGCACCCGCGCACCACGGATCAGGATCTTGCTCATGGGTCTTACTTCTCCTCGGTACGGGGGTTGGCGACGGCGGACTCGTTGCCGCCGAGAAGCAGGTAGAGGACGGCCATGCGGATGGAGACGCCGTTGGCGACCTGCTCGACGACCGTGCAGCGGTCGGAGTCGGCGACCTCGGCGGTGATCTCCATGCCGCGGACCATGGGCCCGGGGTGCATGACGATGGCGTGCTCCGGCATCTTCGCCATGCGGTCGCCGTCCAGGCCGTAGCGGCGCGAGTACTCGCGCTCGGTGGGGAAGAACGCGGCGTTCATGCGTTCCCGCTGGACGCGCAGCATCATCACGGCGTCGGACTTCGGCAGGGTGCTGTCGAGGTCGTACGACACCTCACAGGGCCACGTTTCGACGCCGACCGGGACGAGCGTGGGCGGGGCGACGAGGGTGACCTCGGCGCCGAGGGTGTGCAGCAGGTCGACGTTGGAGCGGGCGACCCGGCTGTGCAGGACGTCGCCGACGATCGTGATGTGCTTGCCGGCCAGGTCCCGGCCCAGGCCCGCGTCGCGGCCGACCAGTCGGCGGCGCATGGTGAAGGCGTCGAGCAGCGCCTGCGTGGGGTGCTGGTGGGTGCCGTCGCCGGCGTTGATGACGACGGCGTCGATCCAGCCGGAGGTGGCCAGGCGGTACGGGGCGCCGGAGGCGCCGTGCCGGATGACGACGGCGTCGACGCCCATAGCCTCCAGGGTCTGCGCGGTGTCCTTCAGGGACTCGCCCTTGGAGACCGAGGAGCCCTTGGCGCTGAAGTTGATGACGTCGGCGGAGAGGCGCTTCTCGGCGGCCTCGAAGGAGATGCGGGTGCGGGTGGAATCCTCGAAGAAGAGGTTGACCACGGTCCGGCCGCGCAGGGTGGGCAGCTTCTTGATCGGCCGGTCGGCGACCCGGGCCATCTCCTCGGCGGTGTCGAGGATGTGGACGGCGTCGTCGCGGGTGAGGTCGGCGGCCGAGATGAGGTGGCGCATCATCGGGGGTGTTTCTCCGGGTTCGTGGAGTTCGAGGGCCGAGGCGAGTCCTGCTGCGGGGGCCCAGGAGACGTGCGGGGGCGCAGCGAGGCCGCGCACCGTACGGCGGGGACGTACGGGGCGTGCGTGCTACCGCTCGGCGGCCGGGGTGGTCTCGCGGACGCCGAGCAGCACGGCGTCGCGGCCGTCCTCCTCGGCGAGCTGGACCTTGACCGTCTCCCGGAGCGACGTCGGGAGGTTCTTGCCGACGTAGTCGGCGCGGATGGGGAGCTCGCGGTGGCCGCGGTCGACGAGGACGGCGAGCTGGACCGCTCGGGGGCGGCCGAGGTCGCCGAGGGCGTCGAGGGCGGCGCGGATGGTGCGACCGGAGAAGAGCACGTCGTCGACGAGGACGACCAGGCGGCCGTCGATGCCGTCACCGGGGATCTCGGTGCGGGCCAGCGCGCGCGCCGGGCGCATGCGCAGGTCGTCGCGGTACATGGTGATGTCGAGGGAGCCGACCGGCACCGTGCGTCCGGTGATCTGGTCGAGCTTGTCGGCGAGACGGCGGGCGAGGAACACGCCGCGCGTGGGAATGCCGAGGAGGACCACGTCGTCGGCGCCCTTGGCACGTTCGACGATCTCGTGGGCGATACGGGTCAGAACCCGGGCGATGTCGGGACCCTCAAGAACAGGGCGCGCCGCATCGGACTGCTGAATGGCGTCCATACGAAAAGGACCTCCTTCTCCGCCTCACGGGACGGACCTTAAAGGACGTCGTCATTGCGCCATCCACCGTACCAGGCCCCGACGACTGCTCCCGCGCCCACCCCGTGAAGACGGTCGGTATGGACCATTCGGCTTGACGCAGCCAAGTAACGCTGCGTAACCTCACAGTGAGTTACCACTCTTCGTCCCGGGAGCTATATGTCCAGCGAATACGCAAAACAGCTCGGGGCCAAGCTCCGTGCCATCCGCACCCAGCAGGGCCTCTCCCTCCACGGGGTGGAGGAGAAGTCCCAGGGCCGCTGGAAGGCCGTCGTGGTCGGTTCGTACGAGCGCGGCGACCGCGCCGTGACCGTACAGCGCCTCGCCGAGCTGGCCGACTTCTATGGCGTCCCGGTGCAGGAGCTGCTGCCGGGCACCACGCCGGGCGGGGCCGCCGAGCCGCCGCCGAAGCTGGTCCTGGACCTGGAGCGCCTGGCGCACGTCCCCGCCGAGAAGGCGGGCCCGCTGCAGCGCTACGCCGCGACGATCCAGTCGCAGCGCGGCGACTACAACGGCAAGGTGCTCTCCATCCGCCAGGACGACCTGCGCACGCTCGCGGTCATCTACGACCAGTCGCCCTCGGTCCTCACCGAGCAGCTCATCAGCTGGGGCGTGCTGGACGCGGACGCGCGGCGGGCAGTCGCCCACGAAGAGGCCTGAGCCGGCCCTTTCCCCGTACGTACACGTCGTACCTACACGTCCGTACACGTCCGTACACAGCAGAAACGTTGCCGCCAGGAGCGGCGGGACCTCGCGGGGTTCCTGCCGCACCTGGCGGCTTTCGTATGCGTACGTATATGCGTACGCGTCCGGGTACGCCGAAGGGCCCGCGGCGCTCGGCGGCGCTGCGGGCCCTTCGTACGGGCTTGGATCTCAGGCCCGGCGGAGGCTGGGCTTCAGGTCCTTGAAGCGGCCCAGGAGGCCGTTGACGAACGACGGGGAGTCGTCGGTGGAGAACTCCTTGGCGAGCTGTACCGCCTCGTCGATCACCACGGCGTCCGGGGTGCCGTCCACCCACACCAGTTCGTACGCACCGAGGCGCAGGATGTTCCGGTCGACGACCGGCATGCGGTCGAGCGTCCAGCCCTCGGCGTAGGTGGAGATGAGCTCGTCGATGCGGGCGGCGTACGGCGCGTACCCCTCGACCAGCTCCATCGTGTACTCGCTGACCGGCGGCTGCCGGTCGTCCGACCGGGCGTGCCGGATCCAGTCCGCGAGGACCTCCTGCACGGACACGCCGCGCTGGTCGGCCTCGAAGAGGATCTGGAAGGCCCGCTTGCGGGCCTTGTTGCGGGCAGCCACGGTTAGCTGTTCACCCGGCCGAGGTAGTCGCTGGTGCGGGTGTCGACCTTGATCTTCTCACCGGTGGTGATGAAGAGCGGGACCTGGATCTGGTGGCCGGTCTCCAGGGTGGCCGGCTTGGTGCCACCGGTGGAGCGGTCGCCCTGGACGCCCGGCTCCGTCTCCTTGATGGTCAGCTCGACGGCGGCGGGGAGCTCGACGTAGAGCACCTCGCCCTCGTGGGTGGCGACGGTGGCGGTGAAGCCCTCGATCAGGAAGTTGGCGGCGTCGCCGACGGCCTTGCGGTCGACGTGCAGCTGGTCGTACGTCTGCATGTCCATGAAGACGAAGTGCTCGCCGTCCATGTACGAGAACTGCATGTCGCGGCGGTCGACGGTGGCGGTCTCGACCTTCACACCGGCGTTGAAGGTCTTGTCGACGATCTTGCCGGAGAGCACGTTCTTGAGCTTGGTGCGCACGAAGGCCGGGCCCTTGCCGGGCTTGACGTGCTGGAACTCGACGACGGACCACAGCTGGTCGTTGTCGAGCTTGAGCACCATGCCGTTCTTGAGGTCGTTCGTGGTGGCCACGGTTGCGGAATCTCCTGGACTGACGCTGGTGGACGACCGAGGCGTGGTGCGTTGCGCGCCGATTTAGGGCGCGAGCCCTAGAGCGCGAGCAGCTCCTTGGTCGTGATGGTGAGTAGCTCGGGTCCGCCGTCCGCCTCCTGGCGCACGACGAGCGTGTCATCGATCCGGACCCCGCCCCGGCCCGGGAGGTGGACCCCCGGTTCGACGGTGACCGGCACACAAGCGTCCAGTTTACCCATGGCGGCGGGTGCCAGCTGCGGGTCCTCCTCGATTTCGAGCCCGACACCGTGTCCGAGGAAGGGCGCGATGGCGTCACCGTACCCCGCCGCGTCCAGGATCTGGCGGGCGGCGCGGTCCACGTCGCGGTACGCGGTGCCGGGGGCGAGGGTCTCCCGGGCGGCCCGCTGAGCGGCGAAGACGAGGTCGTACAGCTCGATCTGCCAGTCGGCCGGAGAGGTGCCGATGACGAAGGTGCGGCCGATCTCGCAGCGGTAGCCCCGGTAGTTCGCGCCGAGGCAGACCGAGAGGAAATCGCCTTCCTCGACGCGGCGGTCGGAGGGGCGGTGGCCACCGCGGCCCGCGTGCGGGCCGGTGGCGACGGAGGTGGGGAAGGCGGGGCCGTCGGCGCCGTGGTCGACGAGGCGGCGCTCCAGTTCGAGGGCGAGGTGGCGTTCGGTGCGGCCGACGAGGATCGACTCGAGGAGCTCACCGAGGGCCTGGTCGGTGATCTCGGCGGCGATCCGGAGACAGGTGATCTCGTCCTCGTCCTTGACGATACGTTCCTGCTCGATGGCGCGGCCGAGGTCGGCCAGACGCAGGCGGGGCGCGACGGAGCCCATCGCGCGGTAGCGGGCGACGCTGAGGTGGTGCTCCTCGACGGCGAGCGTCTCCGTGCCCGCCTTGCGGGCGAAGTCGCAGGCGGCGACGGCGGGGTCGCCGCCGGAGGCCTGGAGCACGACCTGGCGCAGGTCCTCGTCGAGGCGGCCCTCGACGAGGTCGCCGGTGGGGGGCCGGGGGCACACCAGCACGTCGTCGTCGGCACCGATCAACAGGACCGCGCCGGGGGGCGAGCCGCCCGCGAGGTAGCGGACGTTCGCGGGACGGGAGACCAGAGCCGCCGCTGTGCCGGCCGCCGCACACCGGTCGCGCAGCCGCCCGCGGCGGGCCGCATACACCTGTGACATGCCACGAGCCTACGATCGCGGCGCCGCCCCGGCAGTTCGAGCAGGTCCGGACGGGGTGCGGCGCGTCTCCACAGGCGCCGGGGCTCCCCCGGCCCCGGTCCGTTCCCGGTCAGTACGACGGGGGGCTGGCTATCGAGCGGGCCAGGATGTCGTCCAGGACGCGGGCCGTGGTCTCGACGTCGTACGTGGAGTTGTCGATGATCGGCAGCCCGGAGCCGTACCACCCGGCCATGCGACCGTGGATGCCCGCGACCTCCTCGTCCGACAGGCGCCGGTTGCCGCTGCGCTCGGCGTTGCGCTCCAGGACGATCTCCAGGCCCGGCAGCAGCACCACGGGCAGCAGGCCCGGGCCGACGTGGCGCTTCCAGCCGCCGAGGCCGACGACGGGGCGGTCGGGGAACACGGCGTCGTCGAGGATGCAGGAGATGCCGTTGGCGAGGAAGTTCCGGGCGGCGAAGCCGCAGGTGCGGCGGGCGAGGCGGTACTGGGCCTCCGACTGGTCGTTCCAGCCGTCCTGGGGGTCGGCGAAGCCCGCGCAGACCCATTCGCGTACGTCGTCGAGGCTGATGTGCGCCGTGGGGACCTGGCGGTTCCTGGCCCAGTGGCGGGCCACCGTGGTCTTGCCCGCCCCGGCCGGGCCGATGAGGAGGACGGCGAGGGTGGCGTTGCCGGTGCCGTGGCCGGTGTGCGGCGGGGTGGGCACGGCCACCGGGCCGCCGGGCGGCAGCTGGATGTGTCCGGTGGCGTCACGCGGGGGCGCGACCGGCGGCGCGGTCTGCGGGGGCATGGCCTGCGGCGGCGCGGCCTGCGGCGGCGTCTGTGGGCCGGGGGCGGTCCAGCCCGGTGCGGGCGGGGTGTGCGGGATGGGTGGCGGCCCTGGTGGGGTGGGGGGCTGGAGGTGCTGGTGCTGGTTCATCCATGCGGCGGCTGCGTGCCCCGGCTGGTGGGGCGGCGGCAGCGGAGCCCCCACTGCGTGCTGCATCCGGTGCCACTCCGTCTCGTCCGATCGGCGCTGGTCGGACGGCCGTTGGGGCCGCCCGTTACCGAACCGTACCCTCCCCGGCCGCCCCTATGGGAACGGCCGGGGTGAGTAGGGGGAGGGTACGGCCGTCAGACCGTCAGTTCCTCGGCGAGGGCGCGCAGCGCGAGGCGGTATGAGCCGATTCCGAAGCCCGCGACCGTGCCGCTGGCCACGGCGGCGACCACGGAGGTGTGGCGGAACTCCTCGCGCGCGTACGGGTTGGAGATGTGCACCTCGATGAGCGGGGCGGTGCGCTGCGCGGCCGCGTCCCTCATGCCGTACGAGTAGTGCGTGAAGGCGCCGGGGTTGAGGACGACCGGGAGGGAGCCGTCGGCCGCCTCGTGGAGCCAGCGGATCATCTCGCCCTCGTCGTTGGTCTCGCGTACGTCGACGTCGAAGCCGAGCTCCTTGCCGAGCGTGCGGCAGGCGTCGACGAGACCGGCGTAGGAGGTGGAGCCGTAGACGTCTGGCTCGCGCGAGCCGAGGCGGCCGAGGTTGGGGCCGTTGAGGACGAGGACCCGGCGGGCGGTCACGCGGAGACCTCCCCGTACGCGGCGACCAGGATGGCCGGATCCGGGCCTTCGAGGACCGTCGGCCTGGCGAGGCCGTCGAGGACGATGAAGCGCAGCAGGTCGCCGCGGGACTTCTTGTCGACCTTCATGGTCTCCAGCAGCTTGGGCCACTGGTCGCCGCGGTAGGTGAGGGGAAGGCCGACGGCCTCCAGGACCGTGCGGTGCCGGTCGGCGGTGGCGTCGTCCAGACGGCCGGCGAGGCGGCCGAGCTCGGCGGCGAAGACCATGCCGACGGAGACGGCGGCGCCGTGGCGCCACTTGTAGCGCTCGTTCTTCTCGATGGCGTGCGCGAGGGTGTGGCCGTAGTTGAGGATCTCGCGCAGGCCCGACTCCTTGAGGTCGGACGAGACGACGTCGGCCTTGACGCGGATGGAGCGCTCGATCAGCTCGGCGGTGTGCGGGCCGTCGGGCGCACGGGCGCCGGCCGGGTCGGCCTCGATCAGGTCGAGGATCACCGGGTCGGCGATGAAGCCCGCCTTGATGATCTCGGCGAGGCCGCTGACGTAGTCGTGGACCGGGAGGGAGTCGAGCGCGGCGAGGTCGCACAGGACGCCGGCGGGCGGGTGGAAGGCGCCGACGAGGTTCTTGCCCTCGGCGGTGTTGATGCCGGTCTTGCCGCCGACGGCCGCGTCGACCATCGCCAGCACGGTGGTGGGGACGGCGATCCAGCGCACGCCGCGCAGCCAGGTCGCCGCCACGAACCCGGCGAGGTCGGTCGTGGCGCCGCCGCCCACGCCGACGATGACGTCGGTGCGGGTGAAGCCGGTCTGGCCGAGCGCCTTCCAGCAGTACGCGGCGACCTCGGCGGTCTTCGCCTCCTCGGCGTTCGGCACCTGGATGGCGACCGCCTCGTACCCCTGCTCGGCGAGGTCGGCGCGCAGGGCCTCGCCGGTCTCGGCGAGCGCCTCGGGGTGGATGACGGCGACGCGCTTGGCCCTGGGGCCGATGAGGCCGGGGAGTTCGCCGAGCAGCTGCCGGCCCACCAGTACCTCGTACGGGTCGGTGCCGGCGGTGCCGGCGACCTGGATGCGGGTCACTGCGTGGTCAGTCACTTCTGAAGCTCCAGTGCGTCGAGGACCGCCTGGGCGACCTCGTCGGGGGTCTTGTCGTCCGTGGCCACGACGACCCGGGCGACCTCGGTGTACAGGTGCCGCCGGGCGTCCATCAGCTCGCGCCACTGGCGGCGCGGGTTGACGGCGAGCAGCGGGCGGGCGGTGTTGAGGCCGACGCGGCGGACCGCTTCCTCGACGTCCATCGAGAGGTAGACGACCGGGAGCCCGGAGAGGAGCTGCCGGGTACCGGCGTCGAGGATGGCGCCGCCGCCGAGGGCGAGGACGCCCGTGTGTTCGGCGACGGCGGCCCGTACGGCCTCGCGCTCCAGCTCGCGGAAGTGCTCTTCGCCGTCCTCGATGAAGATGTCGGAGATCTCGCGGCCCTCGGCGGCGACGATGTCGGCGTCGGTGTCCCGGTAGGACGTGTCGAGCCGCTCGGCGAGCAGCGCGCCCACGGTGGACTTGCCGGAGCCCATCGGTCCGACCAGGACGATCAGCGGGCCGGTGCTCACCGGATCTGGAGGTTGTCGAGGTACGAGCGGACGTTGCGGCGGGTCTCCGTCACGCTGTCGCCGCCGAACTTCTCCGCCACCGCGTCCGCGAGGACCAGCGCCACCATCGCCTCGGCGACGATCCCGGCGGCCGGTACGGCGCAGACGTCGGAGCGCTGGTGGTGGGCCTTGGCGGCCTCGCCGGTGACCACGTCGACCGTGGCGAGCGCCCGCGGAACGGTCGCGATGGGCTTCATCGCCGCCCGCACGCGCAGCAGCTCGCCTGTGGTCAGGCCGCCCTCCGTACCGCCGGAGCGGCCGGTGGTGCGCTTGATGCCCTCGGGCGTGGAGACGATCTCGTCGTGGGCCTTCGAGCCCGGCACGCGGGCCAGTTCGAAGCCGTCACCGACCTCGACACCCTTGATGGCCTGGATGCCCATGAGCGCGGCCGCGAGACGGGCGTCGAGGCGGCGGTCCCAGTGGACGTGCGAGCCGAGGCCGACGGGCACCCCGTAGGCGAGGACCTCGACCACACCGCCGAGGGTGTCGCCGTCCTTGTGGGCCTGGTCGATCTCCGCGACCATCGCCTTCGACGCGTCCGCGTCCAGGCACCGCACCGGGTCGGCGTCCAGCTTCTCGACGTCGGCGGGGGTCGGGTAGACGCCGTACGGGGCCTTCGCCGCCGCCAGCTCCACCACATGGCTGACGATCTCGATACCGGCCGTCTCCTTGAGGTAGGAGCGGGCCACGGCACCGAGGGCCACGCGGGCGGCGGTCTCGCGGGCGGAGGCGCGCTCCAGCACGGGCCGGGCCTCGTCGAAGCCGTACTTCTGCATGCCGGCCAGGTCGGCGTGGCCGGGGCGCGGGCGGGTCAGCGGGGCGTTGCGGGCGGACTCGGCGAGCTCGGCCGGGTCGACCGGGTCGGCCGCCATGACCTTCTCCCACTTGGGCCACTCGGTGTTGCCGACCATGACCGCGACCGGTGAGCCCATGGTGAGACCGTGGCGGACGCCGCCGAGGAAGGTGACCTCGTCCTGCTCGAACTTCATCCGCGCGCCGCGTCCATATCCGAGGCGCCGCCGGGCCAGGTGGTCCGCCACCATCTCCGTGGTGATCGGGACACCGGCGGGAAGGCCCTCCAGCGTCGCCACCAGTGCGGGGCCGTGCGACTCCCCCGCGGTCAGCCAGCGCAACCTGCTCAACGGTGCTCCTCTTGCTCGCGCCTCGACTGCGACGGCGCGACCGGGTGCGCGGCCCTGGCCCGCCTTACCCCGATCCTCCCATGTCCCGGGGCCGGACCGGTCGACCGGTCCAGCAGGCGGACGCGACTTCGCAGCAGGATCAGGTCCGGTATCTGCGCCGGACCTTCGCCACCAGAGCGGCCACGACGCAGGCCGCGACGACCGCGGCGAAGGTCCACATCACCCACTTGGGCAGCATGGCGAAGATCGCGCGGGTGATCGCGGCGCCGTTCGACGCCGCCAGGTGCTGCCCATGGTCCATGCCGTGCTCCGCCTCGTTCGGGTGATCCGGCGGATCCTAGTGGGCGGGGTCCTCGTGGGCGGGGTCCTCGTGGGCGGGGTCCTCGTGGGCGGGGTCCTCGTGGGCGGGGTCCTCGTGGGCGGGGTCCTCGTGGGCGCCGAGGGCCTGCTCCCCCGCGGCCCTCATGGCCGCCAGCGGGGCCGGGGCCAAGCCGGTCATCTGCTCGACCTGGAGCACGGCCTGGTGGACAAGCAGGTCCAGGCCGCCCACGACGGCACCGCCGCGCGCCGACCAGGCGGCCGCCAGGGCCGTCGGCCAGGGGTCGTACAGCACGTCGAAGAGGGTGCCCGGCCGGTCGGGGACCGCGACGGCGAGCGCGTCGGCCGTCCCGGCGGGCGTGGTGGCGATGACGAGCGGCGCCCGGAAAGCCTCGGCGGCGTCGCTCCAGGGGGCCGTACGGACCTGGACGCCGAGCCGCTCGCCCCAGACGCGCATCTCGGCGGCGCGGGCCTCGCTGCGTACGTACGCGGTGACGGGTCCCGTACAGATGCGGGACAGCGCGGCGAGCGCGGAGGAGGCGGTGGCGCCGGCGCCGAGGATCGCGGCGGAGTCCACCCGCTCCACGCCGCGCTCGCGCAGTGCGGCGACCATGCCCGGGATGTCGGTGTTGCCGCCGACGCGGCGGCCGTCGGGCCTGAGGACCACGGTGTTGACGGCCTCCACCGACGCCGCCGTCTCGGTGATCTCGTCGAGGAGCGGTATGACGGCCCGCTTGAGCGGCATGGTCAGCGACAGCCCCGCCCAGCTCTCGTCCATCCTCTCGAAGAACCCGGGGAGCGCGGTCTCGTCCACGTCGTACCGGTCGTACGTCCAGTGGGTGAGGCCGAGCTCCGCGTAGGCGGCCCGGTGCAGGACCGGGGAGAGGGAGTGGGCGATGGGCGATCCGAGGACGGCGGCCCTGCGCGGGTCAGCCCCTGCCCTTGCTGTCATTGAATTTATCCTTCAGTTTCAGGAATTCGTCGTGCGTCTTCGCGAATTCCGTCTTGTTCATGCCGTCGGTCGCGACGAAGTACATCCAGCCTTCCTTCGTCGGATTCATGGCGGCTTCCAGCGCCTCGATACCGGGATTGCTGATCGGCCCGGGGGTGAGGCCCTTCTGGGTGTACGTGTTGTACGGGTCCTGGTTGCTGTTGATCTCGGCTTCGCTGATGTCGATGTTGCTCTCGCCCTGGAGGTAATTGAAGGCGGAGTCGAACTGCAGCAGCTGGTTGGTCTCGGTGTTGGTGGGCTTGAGGCGGTTGTACACGACCTCGCTCATCCTGCGGAAGTCGTCGTCCGTCTTGCCCTCGACCTGGACCAGGCTGGCGACCGTGAGCAGCTCCCAAGGGTTCTTCAGGCCAAGGGACTTGGCCTTGCCCTCCAGATCGGCCTTGGTGTACTCGGCCTTCGCGCGAGCGACCATCTTCTTGAGGACGTCCTCCGGCTTGGCGCCCTTCGCGACCGGATAGCTGGCCGGGAAGAGGAAGCCCTCCAGGGGGTCCTTGACGTCGCGGTGGCCGACCGCCCATGCGGGGAGGCCGAGGTTCTTCGCCTCCGCCGCGGCCACCGCTTCGGTGGTTCCGGCCTTCAGCTGGAGCTTCTTGTCGATCTGCTCGTAGATCCAGGCATTGCGCCTGCCCTCGGGAATGATGAGGGTGCTCTGGCTCTGGGGATTCAGCATCAGTTCGACGGCGCTCGCCGCGGACATGCCCTTCTTGAGGGTGTAGACGCCCGCCTGGATGTTCTTGCCCTTGGGGTGCTTGCTCTGCGCGGAGACAAAAGCGCCCTGGCTCTTCACGACACCGTTCTTGACGAGAATGCTGCCGATTTCGTAGCCGCCGGCGCCCTGCGGGATCGTCACCTGGACGGTCTCGCTGGTGCCCGTGCCCTCGAAGTCGGGGGCCGCGCCGAACTGGCTCTGCCAGAACTGGTAGCCGAAGTACGCGACGCCGCCCGCGCCGCCCACCAGCACGAGGGCGACGACGAGGCAGGCCACGCCGTTGCGGCTCTTGCGCTTCTTCGCCTTCTTGGAGTCCTTGGAGCCCTTGGCGGTCCTCGACCGGCCGCGGCGCTCGCTCCGGGTGGACGCGGGGTCGTCGGCCTCGGGGTCGTCGCGGTCGGCGTCGTCGCCGTTCGAGAAGAAGGGGTGGTTCTCCTCCTCGTGCTCGGGCTCCCGCTCCTCCGCATAGGCGGGCTGCGGGTCGGCCGGGCGCCGCTGGCCCGGGGGCTGCGGCGGCGGGTAGGCCTCGGGGGTGCGGTACGGGTCGGGGTCGCCGGCGCCGTACGGGGCGGCCGGGGCAGGCGGGGTGCCGTACGGCATCGCCGCCTGCTGGCCGGTGTCCCAAGCCCCGTCGTACTGCTGACCGTCGTACTGCTGGCCGTTGTGCTGCTGGCCGTCGTACTGCTGCCCGGTGAACTGCTGTCCGCCGTACTGCTGGGCGCCGTATACCGCGGCCTGCTCCTGGTACTGGTACTGCTGGCCGTCGTACGGCTGCGGGTGCGGCCCCGGGTGCGCCTGCGGCTGCTGGGCGTGGTGGTGGGGCGAGCCGTCGGTCTGCTGACCTCTCCACCCCTGGTCCCCATACAGCGGGTCCTCGGGGTGCCACGGCTCGGAGCCGGGGCCCCGTCCATATCCAGTCATCGATCCCCAAACGGCCGCGAGGCTTCCGGACATCCGCCTCTACGTAGTACGGCGCTTGTTCGAACGCGCCGCATCGCGCGGAACGTTACCGTATCGCGATCAGATGACCACTTCGACGCTCTCGCCGGGCGGATTACCGGATACCCGTTCGGACTCAAGAGCGTTCTGGAGGATGATCACAGCGGCTGCCTGGTCAATCACAGACCGGCCTTTTTTGGACTTGACGCCCGACGCGCGGAGTCCCTGAGTGGCCGTCACTGTGGTCATCCTCTCGTCCACCAGCCGCACCGGCACCGGCGCGACCGAGCGGGCGAGCTCCTGGGCGAAGGCCCGGACCTTGACCGCCGCCGGGCCCTCGCCCCCGCTGAGGGAACGAGGGAGCCCGACGACGATCTCGATCGGTTCGTACTCCTCGGCGATCTGCCGCAGCCGCCGGTGCGCGGCCGGGACGTCCCGCCCCGGCACGGTCTCCACCGGCGTCGCGAGGACCCCGTCGGGGTCGCACGAGGCGACCCCGATCCGGGCGTCCCCGACGTCTATCGCGAGGCGACGGCCGCGTCGCATCAGGCCGTTTCCGCGACGAGCCGCTCGACGGCCTCGACGGCCTCGCCGATCGCCTCGACGTTCTGGCCGCCGCCCTGGGCGACGTCCGGCTTGCCGCCACCGCCACCACCGAGGGTCTTGGCGGCCGTACGGACCAGCTCGCCGGCCTTCAGGCCGCGCTCGCGGGCGGCCTCGTTGGTGGCGATGACCGTCAGCGGGCGGCCGTTGGCGGTGGTGAACAGCGCGACGACGGCCGGGCGGTCACCCGGGATGCGGCCGCGCACGTCGAGGACCAGCTTGCGCAGGTCGTCGGCGGACGTGCCGTCCGGCACCTGGCCCGTCACCACGGCCACGCCCCGTACGTCCTTGGCGCCCTGGACGAGCCCGGCGGCGGCCTGGAGGACCTTCTCGGCGCGGAACTTCTCGATCTCCTTCTCGGCGTCCTTCAGCTTGCCGAGCATGGCGGAGATCTTGTCCGGCAGCTCCTCGGGGCGGCCCTTGACCAGCTCCTGGAGCTGGGCGACGACCGTGTGCTCCTTGGCGAGGAAGTGGTACGCGTCGACGCCGACGAGGGCCTCGATACGGCGCACGCCGGAGCCGATCGACGACTCGCCGAGCAGCTTCACCAGGCCCAGCTGGGCGGTGTTGTGGACGTGCGTGCCACCGCACAGCTCCTTGGAGAAGTCGCCGATGGTGACGACGCGGACCTTCTCGCCGTACTTCTCGCCGAACTCGGCGATGGCGCCCTGCCGCTTGGCCTCGTCGATCGGCATGACCTCGGCGTGCACGTCGAGCTCGCGGGCGAGGACCTCGTTGATCTTCTGCTCGACGTCGGTCATGACCGTCTGCGGCACGGCGGACGGCGAGCCGAAGTCGAAGCGGAACCGGCCGGGCTGGTTCTCCGAACCGGCCTGGGCGGCCGTCGGGCCGAGGGCGTCGCGCAGCGCCTGGTGGGTGAGGTGGGTGGCGCTGTGGGCGCGGGCGATGGCCCGGCGGCGCTTGACGTCGATCGTGGCGTACGCCGTGGAGCCCACGGTCACCTCGCCGACCTGCACCGAGCCCTTGTGGACGGAGACGCCCGGGACCGGCTGCTGGACGTCGCGCACCTCGATGACCGCGCCGCTGTGCAGCCGGATGCGGCCGGTGTCGGCGATCTGGCCGCCGCCCTCGGCGTAGAAGGGGGTGCGGTCGAGGACGACCTCGACCTCGTCGCCCTCGGTGGCGGCGGGCGAGGACACGCCGTTGACGAGCAGGCCGACGACCGTGGTCTCGCCCTCGGTGTTGGTGTAGCCCACGAACTCGGTGGCGCCGGCGGTGTCGGCGATCGAGCGGTAGGCGGAGACGTCGGCGTGGCCGGTCTTCTTGGCCAGGGCGTCGGCCTTGGCGCGCTCCCGCTGCTCCTTCATCAGGCGGCGGAAGCCCTCCTCGTCCACGGAGAGGCCCTGCTCGGCGGCCATCTCCAGGGTGAGGTCGATCGGGAAGCCCCAGGTGTCGTGGAGCAGGAACGCCTTGTCACCGGGGAGCACCGTGCCACCGGCGGCCTTGGTCTCGTTGACGGCGGTGTCGAGGATGTTGGTGCCGCCCTTGAGGGCCTTGAGGAACGCGGCCTCCTCGGCGAGCGCGACCGTCTCGATGCGCTTGCGGTCGGTCTCCAGCTCCGGGTACTGCTCGCCCATCGTGCGGATGACGGTGTCGACGAGCGCGCCGACGACCGGGCCCGAGGCACCGAGCAGCCGCATGTTGCGGACGGCGCGGCGCATGATGCGGCGCAGTACGTAGCCGCGGCCTTCGTTGCCGGGGGTGACGCCGTCGCCGATGAGCATCACGGAGGTGCGCATGTGGTCGGCGACCACACGGAGCGAGACGTCGCTCTCCTGGGACTGGCCGTAGCGCACACCGGTCAGCTCGGTGGCCTTGTCGATGACGACCTTCAGGGTGTCGGTCTCGTACATGTTCTGTACGCCTTGGAGGATCATCGCCAGGCGCTCCAGACCGAGGCCCGTGTCGATGTTCTTGCTCGGCAGGTCGCCGAGGATCTCGAAGTCGTCCTTGCCGGTGCCCTGGCCGCGCTCGTACTGCATGAAGACGAGGTTCCAGATCTCGACGTACCGCTCGTCGTTGACGGCCGGGCCGCCCTCGACGCCGAACTCGGGGCCGCGGTCGTAGTTGATCTCGGAGCAGGGGCCGCAGGGGCCGGGGACGCCCATGGACCAGAAGTTGTCCTTCTTGCCCAGGCGCTGGATGCGCTCGGCGGGGACGCCCACGACGTCGCGCCAGATCTGCTCGGCCTCGTCGTCGTCCTGGTAGACGGTGATCCAGAGCTTCTCCGGCTCCAGGCCGTAGCCGCCGTGCTCGACGGAGCTGGTCAGCAGCTCCCAGGCGAGCTTGATAGCGCCTTCCTTGAAGTAGTCGCCGAAGGAGAAGTTGCCGCACATCTGGAAGAACGTGCCGTGCCGGGTGGTCTTGCCGACCTCCTCGATGTCCGGCGTGCGCACGCACTTCTGGACGCTGGAGGCGCGCGCGAACGGCGGCTTGACCTCACCCAGGAAGTACGGCTTGAACGGGACCATGCCCGCGGGGACGAGGAGCAGAGTCGGGTCGTCCGCGATGAGCGACGCCGAAGGGACGACGGTGTGCCCGCGCTCCTCGAAGAAGCTCAGCCAGCGGCGGCGGATTTCAGCCGACTCCATCAGTGGTCCTCATTCCGGTTGTACGAGTGGTGGGTACGGGGGTGGTGCGGGTCCCGGCGGTCGGGGTGGTGGGCCCCGGGCTCCAGCGCCGCCGACCGGCGGGGGGCCGGGAGCGCGCGGTCGTCGACCGGCGCCTGAAGACCCAGCGCCTCGCCCAGCTCGGCCTCGCGCTGGAGCATGCCCGCGCGGACGTCGAGCGCGAAGTCCTTGAGCCGGTGGCCGGTCTCGATCGCCTTGTCGGCGGCCTGCGCGGCGAGGCTCTCGGGGGTCAGCTGCTTGAGCTTGCGGTTGACCTTGGTGGTGGCCCACACGCCGGCTGCTGCGCCCGCGGTGAACCAGAAAGCACGGCGGAACATCCCTGCGTCAGCCCTTCCGCTTCTTCCTGCTGCTCCGGGCCGACGGCACCGTACGGCCGACGACGACCGTGCGCCGGGGTCGCTCGGCCGGCGTGTCGTTCCTGCTCCGGCTCATCGCCCGGCGCACGCCGTAGCCGAACGCCGCGACCTTGACCAGCGGTCCGCCGAACGTCGAGGCGACCGTGGTGGAGAGTGCGGAGGCGTTGGAGGTGACCTCCTGGACGTCCGTCGCGATGGCGTCGACCCGGTCCAGCTGGGTCTGTGCGGCGCGCACCGTCGTGGAGGCGTCGGCCAGTAGCGGAACCGCCTGCTCCGTCACCTCTGCCACGAGCCGGGTGGTCGCCTTCAGCGTCTGGGCCAGCCTCACCAGCACCACGGCCAGGAAGGAGACCAGGATCGCCCAGAAGACGGCCACCAGAATCCCGGCAACCTCTCCACCGGTCACTGCGCACCGCTCTCTCAATGGATGCTTCGAAAAGTCGTGATCCGAGCCTATCGCGCCCGCCCGCGCTCCCCGAACCGCATTACGCGTGGCCTGGGGCGGAGATGAGGACGAGCCCCGCGGAGCCGTACCGTCCGATTGTACGGAGCGCTGCGGTCTCGGTACCCTCCGTGTTCCATGCGACGGAGCAACCTTCCGGCAGAGCTGAACCGGTTCGTCGGGCGCGAGGGCGAACTGGGCGAGTTGAGACGGCTCCTGGCGGAGTTTCGGCTCGTGACGGTGGTGGGCGTCGGCGGGGTGGGAAAGTCCCGGCTGGCGCTGCGCGTCGCGGCGACCGTGGCCGACGGCGTGGCGAAACGCTCCTGCGACGGGGTCCGGCTGGCCGGGCTCGCCACCCTGCGGGACGCGGGGCTGCTGGAGCACGCGCTGATGGAGGCGCTGGGCCTGACCGACCACACGTGCCGGCCGCCGCGCGAGGTGCTGGTGGAGTACCTCGCCGAGCGGCGGCTGCTGCTCGTGCTGGACGGTTTCGAGCACCTCGTGGAGGGGTGCGCCGCGCTCGTACGGGAGTTGCTGTGCCGTGCGCCGGGGCTGACCGTGCTGGCCGCCGGGCGCAGGCCGCTGCGGATCGACGGCGAGGCGGTGCTGCCGCTGGCGCCGATGTCCGACGACGACGCGGTGCGGCTCTTCCTCGACCGGGCCGCGGCGGCCGTGCCCGGCTTCCGGGCCGCCGACCCCGGCGCCGTACGGGAGCTGTGCCGCCGCCTGGACGGGATCCCGCTGGCGCTGGAGCTGGCGGCGGGGCGGCTGCCGGCCCTCGGCCTCGAGGGCCTGCTGCACCGGCTGGACGACCGTTTCCGGCTGCTGACCTGCGGGGCCAGGGGTGAGCTCGCGCGCCATCGCACGCTGCGGACCGCCATCGGCTGGAGCCATGAGCTGTGCACGCCCGAGGAGCGGCTGCTGTGGGCGCGGCTGTCGGTCTTCGCCGGGCCGTTCGACCTGGAGGCCGTCGAGTACGTGTGCGCCGGCCCGCAGCTGCCCGCCGAGCGGGTGCTGGACGTGCTCGGGGAGCTGATCGCCCAGTCGGTGGTGGTGCGCGAGGACACGGCGGCGGGCGTGCGGTACCGGATGCTCGACACGGTCCGGGCGTACGGCGCCGAGTGGCTGTCGGCGCTGGGTGACGAGGACCGGCTGCGGCGGCGGCACCGGGACTGGTACCTGGGCCTGGCCGCGTGGTGCGAGCTGGACTGGTTCGGCCCGCGCCAGGCCGAGGTCGCGGCGTGCACCGACAGCGCCCTGCCCGACCTGCGGGCCGCGCTGGAGCTGTGCCTGGAGGAGCCCGGCGAAGCGCACCTGGCGCAGCACCTCGCCGGAACGCTGTGGTTCTACTGGGTGGGGTGCGGGCGGCTCGCGGAGGGCCGGCACTGGCTGGACCGGGCCGTGGCGCTGGAGTCCCGCCACGGCGAGGCGCGGCTGAAGGCGCTGTGGGTGCTGGGCTATGTGGCGATCCTCCAGGGCGACACCATCGCGGCGATGGCCGCGCTCTACACCTGCGAGGAGGACGCGGCGCGGTCGGGGAACGCGCTGGCCGCCGCGTACGCCGTCCACCGGATGGGGTGTCTGGCGCTGATCTCGGACGACATGCCGTACGCGGAGGAGCTGCTGGGGCGGGCGCAGGAGGCCTACCGGGCGCTGGGCGAGCTCAACAGCCAGGTGCTGATGGCCCAGGTCGAACTGGCCATGGCGAAGGTGTTCCTGGGGGACCTCGACGGTGCGGTGGCGCTGTGCCGGGAGGTCCGCGAGGCCTGCGAGGAGCGCGGCGAGCGGTGGACCCGGGCGTACGCGCTGTACGTGCTGGCCTACGCGGCCTGGACGCGCGGCGAGCACGGCGAGGCGCGGGGCCTGCTCGGCGAGTGCATCACCATCGACCACGCCTTCCACGACCTGGTGGGGCTGGTGCTGGCGGTGGAGCTGCTCGCGCTGGTGACGGCGAGCGAGGGGGACCCGGCGGAGGCGGCGGTGCTCCAGGGCGCGGCCGCGCCGATGTGGGAGGCGGTCGGCCTGCCCCTGTTCGGCTCCGGCTACTTCGGTGCGCCCCGCGCCCTGTGCGAACGACGGGCGACCGAGCTGCTGGGCGCGGAGCGCTATCGCGCGTACGAGGCGGAGGGGCGGGCCCTGCCCCTGGAGGCGACGGTGGCGCGGGCGCTGGCGGGCGGGCCGGAGGAGGCGCGGGCGTGCTCGGCGCCGTCGGCCTGAGGGGCGGGAGCCCCCGGGGGCGACCCCGGAAGGCGGCCCGGGAACGCGGCCCGGAAATGCGGAGAGCCCGCCGCCTCCCCAACGGGAAGCGGCGGGCTCGAAGCCGGTGAGGCTACGCCTGCGTCAGCGGGCGTAGTACTCGACGACCAGCTGCTCGTCGCAGATGACCGGGATTTCCTTGCGGTTCGGCTCGCGGTCCAGGCGGAAGGCCAGGGCCTTCAGGTTGACCTGGAGGTAGCGCGGGGTCTCACCGTCGGGGGCGAAGCCACCCTCGCGGGCGACCTGGAACAGCGTCTTGCTGCGGCTGCGCTCGCGGACCATCACGACGTCGTCGGGGCGCACGCGGAAGGACGGCTTGTCGACCTTGCCACCGTTGACCTCGATGTGGCCGTGGACGACCATCTGGCGGGCCTGGTAGATGGTGCGGGCGATGCCCGAACGCAGGACCAGGGCGTCGAGGCGGCGCTCGAGCTCGACGACCAGCGCCTCGCCCGTCTTGCCCTCGGCCTTCTTGGCGCGGTCGTACGCACGCGCCATCTGGCGCTCGCTGATGTCGTACTGGGCGCGCAGACGCTGCTTCTCGAGCAGACGGACCTTGTAGTCCGAGTTCTGCTTGCGGCCACGGCCGTGCTCACCCGGCGGGTAGGGGCGAGCCTCGAAGTACTTGACGGCCTTCGGCGTCAGCGCGATACCGAGCGCACGGGACTTCTTGACCTTGGGACGCGACTGGTTAGGCACGTTCTCCAGACCTCCGATATAGGTTAGGTTAGGCTTACCTTAATCAAGGAGATCGCATGTCGAGCCCTGGGAACACCACGCGCATCACAGACTGCAGCACAAAGAGCGATGCTCCTGCCTCGCAGAGCATCGATGTGACGGAGGTCCGATCAGCTCATGGTCAGCCGCGTCCCAGCGGGCTTGAAACCGCCCGGATGCCGTCAGCAGCCGAGCGCACACGAACTCTCGTACAGAGTACATGCTCCGCAGTACTCATCGCGCCGGGGACCGAGGGCGCCCGCCCCGAGCAGCTGGTGCCCGACGCCCGGACCGTCGGCACCGGCGGCGAGGTCTTCCTCCTGTACCCCGCCGACTCCCCCGCCGTACGCGCCGCGACGCACGCGCAGGACGACGAACTGCCCGCCGTACTGGAGCTGACCGACGTCGCCCCGGTCGCCGTCCCGGACCGGATCCGTGGCCGCGCCTGGGTCTCCGGCTGGCTGACCAGCGCGCCCGGCATCGCCGCCCCCGGCCACATGATGCTGCGCCTGGAGGTCGGCGAGGTGTACGTCGACGACCTCTGGGGCGACGCGGCGGTCGAGCCCGAGGACTTCGCGGCGGCCCGGCCCGACCCGCTCACCGGGTACGAGACCGAACTGCTCCAGCACCTCGCCGCCGCCCACGACGACCACGTCCAGGCCCTGAGCACCCTGCTCGGGCGCGATGACGTGAAGAGCGTCGTGCCGCTCGCGGTGGACCGGTTCGGGCTGCGGGTGCGGTGCCGCGACGCGGCCGGGGGTGCGTTCGACGCGCGCTTCGACTTCCCCACGCCGGTGACGGACGTCCACGGGCTGCGGCGCGCCATGCACACCCTCTTCCAGGCGGCGCGGAGCTGACCCGCCGGCGCCGATTAGGCGGTGCCCTCGCCGCGCAGCCGCTCGCGCACCTTCTCCACCACGTCCGCGTACCGCGCCTCCGCGCCGTACCGCGTCGGTTCGTAGTACCGCTTGCCGTGGATCGCGTCCGGCGCGTACTGCTGGGCGGCGATGCCGCCCGGGACGTCGTGGGGGTAGACGTATCCCTGGGCGTGACCCAGCTTGGCCGCGCCCTTGTAGTGGCCGTCGCGCAGATGGGGCGGCACCGGTCCCGCCAGCCCGTTCCGCACGTCCGCCTGGGCGGCGAAGATCGCCGTCGTAGCGGCGTTCGACTTCGGGGCCAGGGCCAGCGCGATCGTGGCGTGGCTCAGCGTGAGAGCCGCCTCCGGGAAGCCGATCATGGCCACCGCCTGGGCCGCCGCGACCGCGAGGGGCAGCGCCGTCGGGTCCGCGAGCCCGATGTCCTCGCTCGCGGAGATCATCAGCCGGCGGGCGATGAACCGCGGGTCCTCCCCCGCCTCGATCATCCGCGCCAGATAGTGCAGGGCCGCGTCCACGTCCGACCCGCGGATCGACTTGATCAGCGCGCTCGCCACGTCGTAGTGCTGGTCGCCGTCCCGGTCGTACTTCACCGCTGCCCGGTCGACCGTCTCCTCCACGGTGGCGAGGGTGATCTCCGGCTCCCCCTTGGCTATCGCCGCACCGGCGGCCGCCTCCAGGGCGGTCAGCGCCCGGCGGGCGTCGCCGCCCGCGATCCGCAGCAGATGCGCCCGGGCGTCCTCGGGCAGGGTGACCGCGCCGCCCAGGCCCCTCTCGTCGACGAGCGCGCGCTCCAGCAGGCCACTGATGTCGTCGTCGGTGAGCGGCTCCAGGGTGAGCAGGAGCGAGCGGGAGAGCAGCGGAGAGATCACCGAGAAGTACGGGTTCTCGGTGGTGGCGGCGATGAGGGTGACCCAGCGGTTCTCGACCGCCGGCAGGAGCGAGTCCTGCTGGGCCTTGCTGAAGCGGTGGATCTCGTCGAGGAAGAGGACGGTCTCCTTGCCGAACCCGCCGGCCGCGCGGCGGGCCCCGTCGATGACCGCGCGGACCTCCTTGACGCCGGCCGTGATCGCGGACAGTTCGACGAAGCGCTTGTTGGTCGCCTTCGAGACGACGTACGCCAGGGTCGTCTTCCCGGTGCCGGGCGGTCCCCACAGGATCACGGAGGAAGCGCCCGCCGGGCCGCCGGCGCCCTCGCCGACCAGGCGGCGCAGCGGTGATCCGGGCTTGAGCAGATGCTGCTGGCCGACGACCTCGTCCAGCGTGCGCGGACGCATCCGGACGGCCAGGGGGCGGCCGGCCGGATCCTTCTCCTGGCGGTCTTCGGCTGCGGCGGTAAAGAGGTCGGGCTCCACATCCAGAAGCCTATGTCAGCCCACTGACAGTCCCGGCCGGGCCGGTCAGCCGACCGGTCAGCTGGTCCAGAAGTCCCACCAGCGGGTGAGGATCAGCATCCCGATGATCCCGATGTGGACGGCCGGCAGGACCCAGGTGAACTCGTCGAAGAAGCCGCGCAGCACGCGGGGCGCGGGCAGCAGCCCGTTGCGGACGTTGTGCGAGGTCACGTACCAGAACATGACGATCGTCGCGACCCACGCCAGCGAGCACCAGAGGCACAGGGCGTTGATCTCGTACAGCGACTGGTACATCAGCCACATGCAGAAGCCGACACCGAAGAGCGTGCCCGCGTTCAGGCCGAGCCAGTACCAGCGGCGGTAGCGGGCGCCGCCGAGCAGCGCGACGCCGATGGCGATCACCATGGCGTACGTGACCAGGCCGAGCATCGGGTTGGGGAAACCGAAGGCCGACGCCTGCTCGCTCTTCATGATGTTGCCGCAGGAGACGACCGGGTTCAGGCTGCAGCCCGGCGTGAAGGTCGGGTCCTCCAGCAGCTTGAACTTGTCCAGCGTGATCACCCACGCCGCCAGGAGCCCCGCCGCGCCCGTGACCACCAGCATCCACGCGAACGCCCGGCCCGCCCCCGTACCCGCACGGGAGTCCGGGGACACGTCCTGAACCGTCGCAGTCGTCATATCGCCGTTCCATCGTTCGGAGGCTGGTGGGCAGGGGTCATTTTGCCGCACCCGGGCCCCCGTCCGCCGTTCGGTGGACATAAGAAGGGCGGGGTCCGGCCATGACCGGACCCCGCCCCGGGCGTGCGTGTCAGGCGTAGCGCGCCTGGAGCACCTCGACGACCGAGTCCAGCGCGACCGCCTCCTGCTCGCCGGACTCCATGTCCTTGAGCTGGACCACGCCGTCGGCCAGGTCGCGCTCGCCGGCGACCAGCGTGTACCGGGCGCCCGACCTGTTGGCCATCTTCATGGCGCCCTTCAGGCCGCGGCCGCCGTACGCGAAGTCCGTCGCGACCCCGGCCCGGCGCAGCTCGGTGACGATGCCGAACAGGATCCGGCGCGCCTCCTCGCCCACCGGCACGGCGAAGACGCTCGTCGTCGCCGGCAGGTCGAGGGTGAGGCCCTCCGCCTCCAGCGCAAGGACCGTGCGGTCCACGCCCAGGGCCCAGCCGACGGACGGCAGGGCCGGGCCGCCGATCATCTCGGAGAGGCCGTCGTAGCGGCCGCCGCCGCCGACCGCGGACTGGGAGCCGAGGCCGTCGTGGACGAACTCGAAGGTCGTGCGCGTGTAGTAGTCCAGGCCGCGCACCAGCTTCTCGTCGTCCTCGAAGGCGACACCCGCCGCCGTCAGCAGCTCGCGCACCTGCTCGTGGTACGCCTTGCACGCCTCGCACAGGGAGTCGCGCAGGAGCGGCGCGCCGACGAGCTGCTTCTGGACCTCGGCGCGCTTGTCGTCGAGGACCCGCAGCGGGTTGATCTCGACGCGGCGGCGGGTGTCCTCGTCCAGGTCGAGGTCGCGCAGGAAGCCCTGGAGGGCCTCGCGGTAGGCGGGGCGGCACTCGCGGCAGCCCAGGGAGTTCAGCAGGATGCGGAACTCACGCAGGCCCAGCGAGCGGTACGCCTGGTCGGCGAGGATGATCAGCTCGGCGTCGAGCGCCGGGTCCTCCGCGCCGATCGCCTCGGCGCCGACCTGCGAGAAGTGGCGGTAGCGGCCCTTCTGCGGGCGCTCGTAGCGGTAGTACGAGCCCGAGTACCAGAGCTTGACGGGGAGGTTGCCCGCCTTGTGGAGGTTGGCCTCCAGCGCGGCGCGCAGCACGGACGCGGTGCCCTCGGGGCGCAGGGCCAGCTTGTCGCCGCCCTTGGTCTCGAAGGCGTACATCTCCTTGGTGACGATGTCGGTGGACTCGCCGACACCGCGCGCGAACAGCTCGACGTTCTCGAAGCCGGGGGTCTCGACATAGCCGTAGCCGGAGTTCTTCAGCGGCGCGGCGATGGCCTCGCGTACCGCCAGGTACGTCGCCGAGTCCGGCGGAAGCAGGTCGTACGTGCCCTTGGGGGCCTGGAAAGTACTCACGGAAAGTCTCGTCACATTCCTCGTCGGGGAGCGTCCACGCTCCCGAGGCCGGCGGCCACTTCCCGCAGGTACGGGTTGGTGGCGCGCTCGCGGCCGATGGTCGTCTGGGGACCGTGGCCGGACAGCACCACGGTCGAGTCGTCGAGCGGCAGGCACACGCGGGCAAGCGACGCGAGCATCTCGTCCATGTCACCGCCCGGCAGGTCGGTGCGTCCGATGGAGCCGGCGAACAGCAGGTCGCCCGAGAAGAAGACGGGCGGGATGTCCGCCGCCTCGGGCATGCCGAAGGTCACCGACCCCTTGGTATGGCCGGGCGCGTGCGACACGGTCAGCTCCAGACCCGCGAGGCTCAGCTTCGCCCCGTCGGTGAGCTCGTGGACGTCGTCCGGCTCCCCCACGGTCAGCTCGCCCATGAGCGGCATCCCGATCGAGCGGCCGAGGGACCTCTCCGGGTCGCTCATCATGTACCGGTCGGCGGGGTGGATCCACGCGGGTACGTCATGGGCGCCGCAGACCGGGACGACGGAGGCGACGTGGTCGATGTGGCCGTGGGTCAGCACGACGGCGACGGGCTTCAGCCGATGCTTCTTGAGCGTCTCCTCGACTCCCTGGGCGGCCTGGTGGCCCGGGTCGATGATCACGCACTCCTCACCGGCGGCGGGGGCGACCAGGTAGCAATTGGTCCCCCAGGCCCCGGCGGGGAACCCGGCAATGAGCACGATCGTCCTTAAAAAGTCGTCCGGCGGAAGAATGCAGCAGATCAGAGCCTACCGGCGCTGCTCATTCCACAGCCAACCCGTATACGGTACGGGCACGCTCCGCCAGGACAGGTGGGAACGGACGGACGGCCGACAACCGACCGACAACCGACAAGGAGAAACACCCGGTGGTCAGCAGCGATCAGCGGCGGCGCCAGCTCGCCAGAGAGAAGTACGAGCGGCAGATGAAGCGCCGTGAGGAGGCCCGTAAGAAGGCCAAGCGCCGCAACACGGTCATCATCGCCTCGGTCGTGGCGGTGCTGGTGGTCGGCGCCGGGGCGTACACCACCTTCCGCTCCGAGTCCGCCGCGGACGCGAAGAAGCCCGTCGACCTCCCCCCGTCGCCGTCGGCGAGCGAGAGCTCCGCGCCGGAGCCGAAGATGGCCATCGACGCCAAGGCGAAGTACACGATGGCGCTCACCACCAACCACGGCGGCATCAAGATCGCCATGGACGCGGCGAAGACCCCGCGCACGGTGAACTCGTTCAAGCACCTCGCGGACAAGAAGTACTTCGACAACACCAAGTGCCACCGCCTCACCACCCAGGGCATCTTCGTGCTCCAGTGCGGCGACCCGAAGGGCGACGGCACGGGCGGCCCCGGCTACACCATCCCGGACGAGAACCTGACCGCGCTGGGCAAGGCGGGCGCGGACGGCACGGTGACCTTCCCCGCCGGGACGGTGGCGATGGCCAACACCATGCAGCCGAACACCGGCGGCAGCCAGTTCTTCCTCGTCTACAAGGACACCAAGCTGCCCCCGCAGTTCACTCCTTTCGGCACGATGGACGCGGCGGGCCTGAAGGCCGTCCAGGAGATCGCCGAGGGCGGGGTCGAGGGCGGCACCACGGACGGCGCGCCGAAGAAGGCCGTCACCATCGAGAAGGCCACCGTCGGCAAGGCGTGAGGCGCCTCCCGCCCGCCCGGGGCGGAGTGACGCGTGAACTGCCGAATTTCGGTCGCGCTGAGTGCGGACAGCCGGGCGGCCGGTCGCCTAGATTGGCGTTGTGCAGCGCGACCTCGACCGGCGCGTTGTGGAGGGCGGGCGAGGCCCGTCAGGGAACTGTGGACGATGCCCGGGGGTGACCGCCCTCGTCGGCATCATGTGGAGGAGGCGCTGTGAGCAGCGACCCGTGGGGCCGCGTCGACGAGACGGGCACCGTGTACGTGCGTACAGCCGACGGCGAGAAGGTCGTCGGATCGTGGCAGGCCGGTTCCCCCGAGGAGGCACTGGCCTACTTCGAGCGCAAGTACGAGGGCTTGGTGGTCGAAATCGGCCTCCTCGAGAAGCGGGTGAAGACCACCGATCTGTCGGCCAAGGACGCGATGGCCGCGATCGACCACATCCGTCACCAGGTGGACGAGCACCACGCCGTGGGTGACCTCGACGCGCTGCGCAAGCGGCTGGACCAGCTGGTCGCGACCGTCGAGGCGCGGCGCGAGCAGCGCAAGGCCCAGAAGGCCAAGCAGACCGACGAGGCCCGCAAGGCCAAGGAGGCGCTGGTCGTCGAGGCCGAGGAGCTGGCCCAGAGCGAGCAGTGGCGGGCCGCCGGTGAGCGGCTGCGGGCGCTGGTGGACACCTGGAAGGGCCTGCCGCGGCTCGACCGGAAGTCCGACGACGAGCTGTGGCACCGGTTCTCGCACGCCCGGTCGGCGTTCTCCAAGCGGCGCAAGGCGCACTTCGCGTCGCTGGACGCGCAGCGCGAGGAGGCCCGCAAGGTCAAGGAGAAGCTGGTCGCCGAGGCTGAGGCGCTGTCCGGATCCACGGACTGGGGTGTCACGGCCGCCCGCTACCGGGAGCTGATGGCGGAGTGGAAGGCCGCGGGCCGCGCCCAGCGCGAGCACGAGGACGAGCTGTGGAACCGTTTCCGCGGCGCCCAGGACGTGTTCTTCGCCGCGCGCAGCGAGGTCTTCGCGGAGCGTGACGCCGAGCAGGCCGAGAACCTCAAGCTGAAGGAGGAGCTCGCCGGCGAGGCCGAGAAGCTGGTGCCGGTGACGGACCTGAAGGCGGCCCGCGCGGCCTTCCGGGCCATCAACGAGCGCTGGGAGGCCATCGGGCACGTACCGCGCGACGCCCGGCCGAAGGTCGAGGGCCGGATGCACGCCGTGGAGCGGGCCATCCAGGAGGCCGAGGAGGCCGAGTGGCGGCGTACGAACCCGGAGGCACGCGCGCGTGCGGCGGGTCTGACGGGGCAGCTGCAGGACGCGGTCGACAAGCTGAAGAAGCAGATCGACGCGGCCCGGGCGGCGGGCAACGACGCCAAGGCCGACAAGCTGGCGCGTGAGCTGGAGGGCCGGCAGGCGCTGCTGGACCAGGCGCTGAAGGGCCTGCAGGAGTTCGGCGGCTGATCGACGCACACGTCGACGCACACGGAAAAGGGCCTCCCCTGGCGGGGAGGCCCTTTTCCGTGCCTTGTTACGGCCGGCGGGCCGAGGTCACGCGGTACACGTCGTACACGCCCTCCACGCCGCGCACCGCCTTCAGGACGTGGCCCAGGTGCTTGGGGTCGCCCATCTCGAAGGTGAAGCGTGAGGTGGCGACGCGGTCGCGGGAGGTCTGGACGGCCGCCGACAGGATGTTGACGTGCTGGTCGGACAGGACGCGGGTGACGTCCGACAGGAGCCGGGAGCGGTCCAGCGCCTCGACCTGGATGGCGACCAGGAAGACGGACGACTGGGTCGGCGCCCATTCGACGTCGAGGATCCGCTCGGGCTGCTGCGAGAGCGAGTCGACGTTGACGCAGTCGGCGCGGTGAACCGATACGCCGCTGCCGCGGGTGACGAAGCCGATGATCGGGTCGCCCGGCACCGGCGTACAGCAGCGGGCCAGTTTGACCCACACGTCCTCGACGCCCTTGACCACGACGCCCGGGTCGGCCTTGGTGCGGCGCTTGCCGCGGCCGCGGCTCGGCGGCGCCGACTCGGCGATGTCCTCGCTGGCGGCCTCCTCGCCGCCGAGGGCCTGCACCAGCTTCTGGACGATGGACTGGGCGGTGACATGGCCCTCGCCGATCGCCGCGTACAGCGACGAGATGTCGCTGTAGCGCATCTCGTGCGCCAGCGTGACCAGTGAGTCGCCGGTGAGGATGCGCTGGATCGGCAGGTTCTGCTTGCGCATGGCGCGCGCGATGGCGTCCTTGCCCTGCTCGATCGCCTCGTCGCGGCGCTCCTTGGAGAACCAGGCGCGGATCTTGTTCCTCGCCCGGGGCGACTTGACGAAGCCGAGCCAGTCGCGGGAGGGGCCGGCGCCGGCGGCCTTGGAGGTGAAGACCTCCACCAGGTCGCCGTTGTCGAGGGTGGACTCGAGCGGGACGAGCCGCCCGTTGACCCGGGCTCCTATGGTGCGGTGGCCGACCTCGGTGTGGACGGCGTACGCGAAGTCGACCGGCGTCGCCCCGGCGGGCAGCGCTATGACGTCGCCCTTCGGGGTGAAGACGAAGACCTCGTTGCGGGAGAGGTCGAAGCGCAGCGACTCCAGGAACTCGCTCGGGTCCTCGGTCTCCTTCTGCCAGTCGAGCAGTTGGCGCAGCCACGCCATGTCGTTGATGTGGTCGTCCTTGCCGGGCTTCTTCGGTACGTCGGTGCGCACCTTGGAGGCGCCGGCGACGGCCTCCTGCTTGTACTTCCAGTGGGCGGCGATGCCGTACTCGGCGCGGCGGTGCATGTCGAAGGTGCGGATCTGCAGCTCGACCGGCTTGCCGTTGGGGCCGATGACCGTCGTGTGGAGCGACTGGTACATGTTGAACTTCGGCATCGCGATGTAGTCCTTGAACCGGCCGGGGACCGGGTTCCATCGCGCGTGGACGGTGCCGAGGGCGGCGTAGCAGTCGCGGACCGTGTCGACGAGGACGCGGATGCCGACCAGGTCGTAGATCTCCGCGAAGTCGCGGCCGCGGACGATCATCTTCTGGTACACGCTGTAGTAGTGCTTCGGCCGCCCGGTGACGGTGGCCTTGATGCGGGCGGCGCGCAGGTCGGACTGGACCTCGTCGATGACGGTGGCGAGGTACTCGTCGCGCTTGGGGGCGCGCTCGGCGACGAGGCGGACGATCTCGTCGTACATCTTGGGGTAGAGGATCGCGAAGGCGAGGTCCTCGAGCTCCCACTTGATGGTGTTCATGCCCAGGCGGTGGGCGAGCGGCGCGTAGATCTCCAGGGTCTCGCGCGCCTTCTTCTCCTGCTTCTCCCGCTTGAGGTAGCGCATGGTGCGCATGTTGTGCAGGCGGTCGGCGAGCTTGATGACCAGGACGCGGGGGTCCTTGGCCATGGCGACGACCATCTTGCGGACGGTCTCGGCCTGCGCCGCCTCGCCGAACTTGACCTTGTCGAGCTTGGTGACGCCGTCGACGAGGAGGGCGACCTGGTCGCCGAAGTCCTTGCGCAGCTGCTCCAGGCCGTACTCGGTGTCCTCGACGGTGTCGTGGAGGAGGCCCGCCATCAGCGTCGCGGGGTCCATGCCGAGCTCGGCGAGGATGGTGGTGACGGCGAGCGGGTGCGTGATGTACGGGTCGCCGCTCTTGCGCTTCTGGCCGCGGTGCCAGCGCTCGGCGACCTGGTAGGCGCGCTCGATCTGGCGGAGCGTCGACGTCTCGATCTTCGGGTCGTTGCTGCGGACTATGCGCAGCAGGGGCTCCAGGACCGGGTTGTACGGCGACGAGCGCTGCACGCCGAGCCGGGCGAGGCGGGCGCGGACGCGGTTGGAGGAGCCGCCGGAGCGGGCGGCGGCGGTCGGGGTGGGCTTCGGGGCCGAGACGGGGGCCGGGCCGGAGGCGCGCTGCGGAGTGGCCGGGGGCCTGGGCGCGCCCTCCGCGGGCTCGTTCCGGTTCTGGGGCGTGGCTGGGGACGCCGCGGCCTGGTCGGCCCGCTGGTCGGGTTTCGCGGCGGAGAGTGGCTGGGCCTCGTCTGGCAAGAGCGCTCCTCGTGCGGGTCCCGGGTCCCCCGGTCGAGCCCGGACACCCATGGTATCGACCCGGGCGGCCGGGTGCTTCACGCGGTTGCGGACGGGGAAGGCGGTACGCCGACGGGCGCCGCGGGGGTGTTCCCCGGGGCGCCCGTCGTCGTACGTGCCTGCCTCGCGTGGTCAGAGCGTGATGAGGGCCTCCAGCGGCGCGCCGCCCAGAGCGGGCTCCAGGCGGGCCCGGCCGCCCAGGAAGCCGAGCTCCATGAGGACCGCGACGCCCGCGACCTCCGCGCCGGCCCGCCGGATGAGCTCCAGCGAGGCCTCGGCGGTGCCGCCGGTGGCGAGGACGTCGTCGATGACCATCACGCGGTCACCGGGGAGGAGGTCCTCGGCGTGCACCTCGATCTCGGCGGAGCCGTACTCCAGGTCGTACGCCTGGCTCAGTGTGGCGCCGGGCAGCTTGCCCGCCTTGCGGACGGGGATGAAGCCCAGCTGCGCCGTGACGGCGACCGGCGCGGCCAGGATGAAGCCGCGCGCTTCCAGGCCGACGATCTTGGTGGCGCCGCTGCGGACGCAGAGCTCGGCCAGCGCGCCGGTGAGCGCGTGGAACGCCTGCGGGTCGGCGAGCAGCGGGGTGATGTCCTTGAAGACCACGCCGGGCTTGGGGTAGTCCGGGACGTCCCGGATGCGGCTGAGCAGGAGCTCCTGTGTGCTGCTGACGGTCATCGCCGCTTCCCCCGGCCGCGGGTCGGCTGACGGCGCTGGCCGACGACCGCCCCGGCGGGCGTCGCGTCCTCGGCGTCCCGGTCCGCGCCGTCCTGCGGCTCGGCGCCGCCGTCCGTGGCGTCGGCGCCGGCGGACTCGCCCTTGGCGGCGGCGGCGCGCTTGGCCAGGACGCGCTTCTTCAGCGCCTTCATGCTCGGGTCGCGCTCCTTGAGGTCGGCGACGAGCGGCGTGGCGATGAAGATCGAGGAGTACGCGCCGGCGGCGAGGCCGACGAAGAGCGACAGCGAGATGTCGTTCAGCATGCCGGCGCCCAGGAAGCCGCCGCCGATGAAGAGCAGACCCGCCACCGGCAGCAGCGCCACCACGGTGGTGTTGATGGAGCGCACCAGGGTGCTGTTGAGGCTGCGGTTGGCGATCTCGCTGTACGTCCAGCGGGTCTGCTTGGTGATGTCCTTCGACGCCTCCTTGAGACCGTCGAAGACGACGACGGTGTCGTAGAGGGAGTAACCGAGGATCGTGAGCAGACCGATCACGGTGCCGGGCGTGACCTCGAAGCCGACCAGGGCGTAGATGCCGACCGTGATGGTGAGGTCGTGGATCAGGGCGATCAGCGCGGCGACCGCCATGCGCCACTCGAAGGCGATCGCGAGGTAGATCACCACGAGGATCATGAAGACGCCGAGGCCCGTCCAGGCCTTGTTGGCGATCTGCTCGCCCCAGCTGGGTCCGACCTGCTGGGCGTTGAGCTGGTCCTCGGGGACCTTCAGGTCGTCGGAGAGGGCTGCGGCGATCTTGTCCGCCTGAGCCGTGTCGACGTCGCTGATCTGGATGCGCAGGCCGCCGTTGCCCAGCTCCTGGACGATCGGGGTGTGGCCGGAGACCTCCGCGGTGGCGTCCCGGGCCTCGGCGACGGAGACCGAGGTCTTGGGGGTCGTGATGACCACGCCGCCCTTGAACTCGATGCCCATGTTGAGGCCCTGGACCATCAGGCCGGCGATGGCCGTGATGGTGATCAGGATGGAGACGCCGTACCAGAGCATCCGCTTGCCGACGAAGTCGTAACCGACCTCACCGCGGTACAGGCGGGCGCCGAGGGTGCCGAGTCGTGACATCTCACGCCTCCTTCGGGTCGATGGTCACGGAGGCGGAGCGGCGCGAGCGGCGCAGCGGAGGCTTGACTCCGAGGCGCTTCGGGTCCAGACCCGACCACGCGTGGCCGCTGCCGAAGAACTTCGTCCGGGCGAACAGCGTCATCAGCGGCTTGGTGAAGAGGAACACGACGACGACGTCGAGGAGGGTCGTCAGGCCGAGCGTGAACGCGAAGCCCTGGACCTTGCCGACGGTCACGATGAACAGCACCGCGGCGGCGAGGAACGACACGAAGTCGGAGACGAGGATCGTGCGCCGGGCGCGCGGCCAGGCCCGCTCGACGGCCGGGCGGAGCGTGCGGCCCTCGCGGATCTCGTCACGGATGCGTTCGAAGTACACGATGAACGAGTCCGCGGTGATGCCGATCGCCACGATGGCACCGCAGACGGCCGGCAGGTTCAGCGCGAAGCCGATGGCCGGGCCGAGCAGCGACATCAGGGCGTAGGTGAGGACCGCGGAGGCGAGGAGGCTGAGGAGCGCGATGAGCGCCAGGCCCCGGTAGTACACCACCAGGTAGATCACGACGAGCGCGAGGCCGATGGCACCGGCGATCAGACCGGCCATGAGCTGCTCACCGCCGAGCGCCGGGCTGACGGTGTCGACGCTCTCCTCCTCGAAGGACAGCGGGAGCGCGCCGTAGGACAGGATGTTGGCCAGGTCGGTGGCGGTGTCCTGGTTGAAGCTGCCGGTGATCTCGGCGCTGCCGCCGCCGATGACGCTGTTGACGGACGGGGCGGAGACCACCTGGCCGTCGAGCATGATCGCGAACTGGTTCATCGGCGGGGCCTGCGAGGCGAGCTTGCCGGTGGTGGCGGCGAACTTCTTGGCGCCCTTGTCGGTGAAGCCGAGCTGGACGATCCAGATGCCGCGCTGCGGGTCGAGAACGCCCTTGGCCTCGTCGACGTCCGTGCCCTCGACCTCGGACGGGCCGAGGATGTACTTGGCGTCGCCCTCGCTGCCGCAGGCCACGGTGGGCTTGGCCGGGTCGGCGTTGCGCGCCGGGTTGGGCACTTCCTTGTTCTCGCCCTTCGGACGGCAGTCGAGGGCGGCGAACTGCGCGTCCAGGGCGGCGGTGCCCGCGTCGGCGGAGCCGGACGGCTTCGGGGCGCCGGACGGGGTGCCGGAGGGGCTGCCGGACGGGGCCGGCTTGCCGGAGGTGGTCGCCGACGGCGAGGGGGCCTTCTTCAGGGCGTCCGGGACGGCACGGCCCTGGGTGGTGGCGCTGGGCGAAGGGGTCGCCTTCCCACTGGGCGTGGCCTTGCCGCTGGGGCTGGCGCTGGGGCTCGGAGAGCCGCTCGCGGCGGGCGGCTCCCCGACGGGGCCGCTGCCGGCGGCGGTCAGCACCGGCCGGAAGTACAGCTGGGCGGTGGTGCCGACCTGCTCACGGGCCTGCTTGGGGTCCGTCGCCTTGGGGATGTTGACGATGATGTGCCGCTCGCCCTGCTGCTGGACCTCCGACTCCGAGACACCCAGACCGTTGACGCGGCGCTCGATGATGCCGATCGCGGTCTGCATGTTGGTGTCGTTGATGGAGTCCGGCTTACCGGGCTGGTTCTCCGCCCTGAGCGTGATGCTCGTGCCGCCGGCGAGGTCGATGCCCAGGCGCGGGGTGAGGTCCCCGGACGCGAACATCCCGCCGATCAGGGCGCCCATGACGATCAGGATCAGGGCCAGGGCACGCCCTGGCCTGCCCTGGCCCCCCGTCGCCTGTCCTCTGCCCTTCTTGGGTGCTGCCACCTTCTCGTTTCTCCCTGTCCAACCGCCACGCGCCGGGTGAGCGTCGAGGCGGCCACGAAGTGGTGTGGGGATTCCCCCGCGTGTGTCGGCACGGACGCGCGGACCGCGGTCCGCCGCTACGCGGCGTCGCGCGGTCCCCGGATGATGCCAGCCTTACTTCGCGTCGGTGTCGCCGTCGCTCTTGTCGTCGCTCTTGGCGTCCTTGGCGTCCTTGGTCGCGTCGATCGCCTCGGGAGCGGTGCCGGCGTCGTCGGCCGCGTCCTTCTTGCCCAGGTCGATCTTGTCACCCTCGGTGAGCGAGGAGATGTCGTCCGGGACGACGGCCTCGTCGGCATCGGCGTCGGTGCCGGTCGTGTCACCGTGGACGATGCGGTTGTACTCCTCGTCCTCGAGGACGGCGCCGATCGCGTTCTTCGCGTAGACGGCGTGGACGCCCGGGGCGACCTCGAGGAGGACCGTGTCGTCGCCGACCTCCTTGACGGTGGCGTACATCCCCCCGATCGTCCGCACGCCGGAACCGGGCTGCATCTGGTTGCGCATCGCCGCTGCCTGCTGCTGCTTCTTCTTGGCGGAGCGGGTCATCAGGAACATGGCCCCGATGAGGACGATGAACGGGAGAAGGGTCACGATATCCACGGGACGACAAATCCTTCGCACGGTCGCGGTCGGCGTCGGGGTCGGCCGCGGCCTGGTCTTCGGGGGTGGGTACGCCGACCGAAGGGTCGGCATCGGCGGAGTCTAGGCGAGTCCGCATCAATGGAACAACGCCCAGCATGGCACCGTGGTTCCGGGCCCGGCGAGTGACCTCGCCGTCACGCCCCGAACAGCCCCTGTTGTCCGCTTCCCGCGCCCTGGGCCTGCGGCGGTACGAGGCCGAGGTGGGCCCACGCGGCGGGCGTCGCGACCCGCCCCCTGGGCGTACGGGCCAGCAGGCCTTCCCGTACGAGGAAGGGCTCGGCGACCTCCTCGACGGTCTCGCGCTCCTCGCCCACGGCGACGGCGAGCGTGGACAGCCCGACCGGGCCGCCGCCGAAGAGCTTGAGGAGCGCCTGGAGCACCGCGCGGTCGAGCCGGTCGAGACCGCGGCCGTCCACCTCGTACACCGCGAGCGCGGTGGCGGCGATCTCGCGGGTGATCACGCCGTCGGCCTTGACCTGGGCGTAGTCGCGGACGCGGCGCAGCAGGCGGTTGGCGATGCGGGGCGTGCCGCGGGAGCGGCCGGCGATCTCGGCGGCGCCGTCGGCCTCGATCTCGACGTCGAGGAGCCGGGCGGAGCGGTGGATGACGCGCTCCAGTTCGCCGGGGGCGTAGAACTCCATGTGCGCGGTGAAGCCGAAGCGGTCGCGCAGCGGGGGCGGCAGCAGGCCGGCCCGGGTGGTGGCGCCGACCAGGGTGAAGGGCGGCAGCTCCAGCGGGATGGCGGTGGCGCCGGGGCCCTTGCCGACGATGACGTCGACGCGGAAGTCCTCCATCGCCATGTAGAGCATCTCCTCGGCGGGCCGGGACATCCGGTGGATCTCGTCGAGGAAGAGGACCTCGCCCTCCTGGAGGGAGGAGAGGATCGCGGCGAGGTCGCCGGCGTGCTGGATGGCGGGGCCGGAGGTGATCCGGATGGGGGCGCCCATCTCGGCCGCGATGATCATGGAGAGGGTGGTCTTGCCGAGGCCGGGGGCGCCGGAGAGCAGGACGTGGTCGGCGGTGGCCCCGCGTGCCAGGGCTGCCTTGAGGACCAGGTCCAGCTGCTCGCGCACCCGCTCCTGGCCCACGAACTCGTCCAGCGACTTGGGGCGCAGGGCGGCCTCGACGGCCTGGTCCTCGCCGTCGGCGGCGGCTCCGACCAGCCGCTCGCCGGGGGCGGTCGCGGTGTCGTCGGCCGGGGGTGCGGTGTCGTCCCAGTTCACAGTGGAATGCCTCGTGGGGTCAGCGGGTGCGGTTGAGGGTCTGGAGCGCGGCCTTGAGGAGCTGCCCGATCTGGGGCTCGCCGCCGACCGCCTCGGCCTGCGGGGTGACGGCGGCGACCGCCTCGTCGGCCTCGCGGGTGGCGTAGCCGAGGCCGATCAGGGCGGCGTGCAGCTGGTCGCTCCAGGAGCGGACGGTCGTCGCTGCGCGGGCGGCGGGTACCGAGCCGATGGGCTCGCCGAGCCGGTCCTTGAGTTCGAGCAGCAGCTTCTGGGCGCCCTTCTTGCCGATGCCGGGCACGGCGGTGAGCGCCTTCTCGTCGCCGGAGGCCACCGCGGCACGCAGCGCGTCGGGGCTGTGCACGGCGAGCATGGCCTGCGCGAGGCGGGGGCCGACGCCGCTCGCCGTCTGGAGCAGCTCGAAGACCTGGCGCTCGTCGTCGTCGGCGAAGCCGTACAGCGTGAGGGAGTCCTCCCGTACGACCAACGAGGTGGCGAGGCGGGCATCCTGACCCACCTTCAGGCCGGCGATCGTGTGCGGCGTGCACTGGACGGCCATGCCGATGCCGCCGACCTCGATCACGGCGGTGGTCGGTGCGAGGGCGGCGACGGGGCCGCTCACGAAGGCGATCATGCGGTACGGCCTTTCACGGTCATGGCTTGGTTCGTGGCCCGGTTCGTGGCCTGGTTCGTGGCCTGGTTCGTGGCCCGGTGGGCGGCGACGGCCTGCTGGAGCCGGTTCTGGGCGGGGGCCCGCCAGATGTGGCAGATGGCGAGGGCGAGGGCGTCGGCGGCGTCGGCCGGTTTCGGCGGGGCGTCGAGCCGCAGCAGCCGGGTCACCATGGCGCCGACCTGCGCCTTGTCGGCGCGGCCGCTGCCGGTGACGGCGGCCTTCACCTCGCTGGGGGTGTGGAGGGCGACGGGCAGTCCGCGGCGCGAGGCGCACAGGATGGCGACGGCGCTGGCCTGGGCCGTGCCCATCACCGTACGGACGTTGTGCTGGCTGAAGACGCGCTCCACGGCGACCAGTTCGGGCCGGTGCTCGTCCAGCCACTCCTCGATGCCGCGCTCGATGGCGACGAGACGGTGTCCGGTCTCCGCGTCGGCCGGTGTGCGCACGACTCCGACGCCGAGCATCGTCAGCGGACGGCCGGCGACGCCCTCGACGACGCCGACGCCGCACCGCGTCAGCCCTGGGTCCACCCCGAGAACGCGCACGCCACCCCTCCTTCGTTCAGCCGTTCAGCTGTTTGTGCAGGCTATCGGGTGGCACTGACAACGCGACGGGCCGGCAAGGTACGTGTCCCTTGCCGGCCCGTCGCGTACCGCTGCGTCAGGTGTCGCCCGTCAGGCGTCGACCTTCGCCATGACGTCGTCGGAGACGTCGAAGTTGGCGAAGACGTTCTGCACGTCGTCGCTGTCCTCGAGCGCGTCGATCAGCTTGAAGATCTTGCGCGCGCCCTCCTCGTCCAGCTCGACCTGCATGGTCGGGACGAAGTTGGCGTCGGCCGAGTCGTAGTCGATGCCGGCCTCCTGGAGGGCGGTGCGCACCGCGACCAGGTCGGTGGCCTCGCTGATCACCTCGAAGCTCTCACCGAGGTCGTTGACTTCCTCGGCACCCGCGTCCAGGACCGCGCCGAGCACGTCGTCCTCGGTCAGCTCGCCCTTGGGGACGATGACGACGCCCTTGCGGTTGAACAGGTACGAGACCGAGCCCGGGTCGGCCATCGAGCCGCCGTTGCGGGTCATGGCGACCCGGACGTCGGAGGCGGCGCGGTTGCGGTTGTCGGTGAGGCACTCGATGAGCACGGCGACACCGTTCGGCCCGTACCCCTCGTACATGATCGTCTCGTAGTCGGCGCCACCGGCCTCCAGGCCGGCGCCGCGCTTGACCGCGGAGTCGATGTTCTTGTTCGGGACGGAGCTCTTCTTCGCCTTCTGAATGGCGTCGTAGAGCGTCGGGTTACCGTCCGGGTCGCCGCCGCCGGTGCGGGCCGCCACCTCGATGTTCTTGATCAGCTTCGCGAAGAGCTTGCCGCGCTTGGCGTCGATCACGGCCTTCTTGTGCTTCGTCGTAGCCCATTTAGAGTGGCCGGACATCTGCCTGTCTCCTTCGCGTAACCCATTTCAGAACGAACCCCAGAGATCCTACCGGGATCGGATCAGCGGGCGGCGCGCACCATCTCCACGAACAGGCCGTGGACGCGGTGGTCGCCCGTCAGTTCCGGGTGGAACGACGTGGCGAGCGCGTTGCCCTGCCGTACGGCGACGATGTGGCCGTCGTACTCGGCGATGACCTCGGCCTGGGCGCCGACCGACTCGACCCAGGGGGCGCGGATGAAGACGCCTTCCACGGGGCCGCCGTCGATGCCCGCGACCTCGACGCCCGCCTCGAAGGACTCGTTCTGCCGCCCGAAGGCGTTGCGCCGCACGATCATGTCGATGCCGCCGAGGGTCTCCTGGCCCGAGCGCGGGTCGAGGATCTTGTCGGCGAGCATGATCAGGCCGGCGCAGGTGCCGTAGACGGGCATGCCCGCCTCGACGCGCTCGCGCAGGGGCTCCATGAGCCCGAAGAGCACGGCCAGCTTGGAGATGGTGGTGGACTCGCCGCCGGGGATGACCAGGCCGTCGACCTCGGCGAGCTCTTCGGGGCGCCGGACCGGCCTGGCCACGGCGTCCGCCGCGGCCAGGGCGATCAGGTGCTCCCGTACGTCGCCCTGGAGGGCCAGGACGCCTATCACGGGGGTGTCACTCATGGTGTTCTGTGCCCTACCAGCCGCGGTTCGCGTAGCGCTCGGTCTCGGGGAGGGTGTCGCAGTTGATGCCGACCATGGCCTCGCCCAGGTTGCGGGAGGCGTCGGCGATGATCTTCGGGTCGTCGTAGAAGGTGGTGGCCTTCACGATGGCGGCGGCGCGCTTGGCCGGGTCGCCCGACTTGAAGATGCCGGAGCCGACGAAGACGCCCTCGGCGCCCAGCTGGCGCATCAGCGCGGCGTCGGCGGGGGTGGCGACGCCACCGGCGGAGAACAGCACGACCGGCAGCTTGCCGAGCTCGGCGACCTCCTTGACGAGCTCGTACGGGGCGCGCAGCTCCTTGGCGGCGGCGAACAGCTCGTTGTTGTCGAAGCCGCGCAGCTTGGCGATCTCGTTCTTGATCTGGCGCAGGTGGCGGACGGCCTCGACGACGTTGCCGGTGCCGGCCTCGCCCTTGGAGCGGATCATGGCCGCGCCCTCGGCGATGCGGCGCAGGGCCTCACCGAGGTTGGTGGCGCCGCAGACGAAGGGGGTGGTGAAGGCCCACTTGTCGGAGTGGTTGACCTCGTCGGCCGGGGTGAGGACCTCGGACTCGTCGATGTAGTCGACGCCGAGGGACTGCAGCACCTGGGCCTCGACGAAGTGGCCGATGCGGGACTTGGCCATGACCGGGATGGAGACCGCGTCGATGATCTCCTCGATCATGTTCGGGTCGGACATCCGGGCCACGCCGCCGTCCTTACGGATGTCGGCGGGGACCCGCTCCAGGGCCATGACCGCGACGGCGCCGGCGTCCTCGGCGATCTTCGCCTGCTCGGCGTTGACCACGTCCATGATCACGCCGCCCTTGAGCTGCTCGGCCATGCCGCGCTTCACGCGGGCGGTGCCGGTCTCGGGGGACTGCGGGGTGGTGGGGAGCGTGCTGGACACGAGGGACCTCACTCGAAAGAACAGGGGGTTTTCGACAACATTGAGGAAACCCGGCGCGGCCAGTCCACATCAAGGGCCAATAGTGAGGTGGTGGCTCGTTTTTCCCACGGTGTGGGCGTTACGGCCGGTCCGCGAGTGCCACGGGGGGCTCGTCGTCCATCTCGAACGCCATCGGGAACGGCGCGTGGCCCGCCAGCCGGAACCAGCGCACCGTGCGGTGCCTGCGCAGCGCCCGCGCCGCCCGTACGGCGTCGTTGTGGAACCGCCGTGCCATAGGCACCCGGCGCACCGCCGCCGCGAGCTCCAGGGCCGCTTCCTCGCCGCCGGGCGCCTCCCGGACCGCCTCCATCTGCTCCGGCTCCCCGAACACCGCGCGCAGCGCCTGGCTGAGCTCGCTCTCGGCGACCTCGCGGTGCTCCTCCTCGGCCTGCCGGGCCGCGTGCGCCGCCTCGTACAGCACGATCGACGCCGCCGGGTCCAGCACCTTGGAGGTGGCCAGTTCCTGGGCGACGGACGCACGCCGTACGAGCTGGGCGTCGAGCGCGGCGCGGGCGGCGTCGATCCGGGCGTGCAACCGGTCGAGCCGGCCCGCGGTCCAGCTCAGGTAGAGACCGATCGCGACCAGGCCGACGACGATCCAGATGAGGGTTTCGATCACGGGCGCACAGGCTACCGGGGCGCCGGCATGCGCCCTTCCCACACCGACCGGTCGTGCGCGAAGAGGACGCGGCTCGGCTTGAGCTCGGCGAGCCGGTCCAGCCACGGCCGGTAGCGGCCCTCGAACTGCTCGACCCCCTCGGCGCGGGCGCGGCGGGCCATCTCGTCGGACGCGAACTCCGAGGCGAAGTCGTACGCCTGCCCCGCCAGCACCGTGGTGCCCTCGCTCCCGGAGAGCACCAGGGACTGGTGCCCGGCCGTGTGCCCGGGCGTCGGGACGACACGGACCCCCGGCCACACCTCGGCCTCGCCGTCGAGCTCCTCGTAGCGGGCGCCGGGGAAGTCGACGAGCGCGTCGATGGTGTAGTCGCCGGCGCGGGCGGTGGCGAGTTCGCCGCGCTGGACGAGGACGGGACGGCCCGCGAGGAGCGGGTTCCCGCCGCAGTGGTCGAAGTGGAGGTGGCAGTTCACGACGATGTCGATGTCGTCCGGCGTCACGCCGCGCGCCGCGAGCGCCGCGACGAGATCCTTGCGGCGCGGCCGGTAGTGCGCCTCCGCCTCGGGGTCTCCGGCACCGAGGCCGGTGTCGAAGAGCAGGAGCCCGGCCTCGTGCCGTACGAGGTACGCGAGTACGGGCTCGACACGCGGGTGCTCGGTGCCCGCCTCGGCGGCGGGGCGGACGAAGTACCCGAGGTCGAGCCTTTCGATGGCGGTGTGCTGTCCCATGCCCCCCATGGTCTCTACGCGTTGGCGCGGCGGAAGAGGGCCGTCCACAGGAAGGGCTCGCCGAAGCGCGGTGACTCGTGCGGTTCGTCGCGCATCCGGCGCAGCTCGACCTCGGTCAGCCCGGCGAAGACGCGGCGCAGCGCGTCGGGCGTGTAGGCGAGGCCGCCGTGGAGTCCGCCCTCGCGGTCCTCGCGGTAGAAGGACGCGTCGGGCAGCTCCGAGCCCATGCCGCCGGGACCGGCCGCGAAGCACGCCAGGCCGAAGTGGCCCCCGGGCGCGAGGACCCGGTCCAGGAGGGCGAGGTAGCTCACGCGGCGGTGAGGCGGCAGGTGGTGGAAGCAGCCGGAGTCGTACACCAGGTCGTACGGGCCACCGGGCCGGTCGGCGTCGAAGGCGTTTCCGCAGTGGAAGCGGACCTTCGCCCCCGTCTCGCGGGCGCGCTCCTCGGCCCAGGCGATGGCAGCCGGGGACAGGTCGACGGCGTCCACCTCGCACCCGAGGGAGGCGAGGTACAGGGCGTTGCGCCCGGGCCCGCAGCCCAGGTCCAGGACGCGGGCGCCAGGCGCGAGCAGCCCGCGTTCCCCGTACGAGACGAGGTTCTCGTCCGGCTTCCCCACGAAGAACGGCACCGGCTTGGACCGGTCCGCGTAGAACCCGTCCCACCAGCCCGCCGCCCCGCCCGTCCACCGGTCGGCCTCTGGCGCGAAGAGCCCGTCCAGGAGCGCCATGACGTCGTTCATCGTGCGAATGTCCCGGTCCATCCGGTCCCCCTCCCGTGTGGTCCCGATCGTAGGCGGGAACACGCTAAAACCCCAGGTCACCAGGGGTGTGGCGGACCCGCTGGGGGCCTCACGGCGGGTTTCCCGCAGGCGACCCGGCCCTGTCCCAGGCCCCGCCGAAGCCCGGGAAGGGGCCTTTACGGACGGCTCCGGAACGGCTTTTTCACCGCCGGCCGCGCCCGCCCCTTCTGGCGCCCTTCGCCGCCTCACACCCGCGCCACCACCGCGTACCGCTCGTCCTCCACCGGGCCGCCCCACAGCTCCGCGGCACCGCTGAGCGGCTCGACCTCCAGGTCGGCGACGAGCGGACGCACCACCGAGGCCAGCTCGTCCGCGCCCACGCCACCGTTCCACGGCAGGCCCTCGGCGCCCGGTACGTAGGCGGCGGGCCCGGCCTCCCGCCAGCGGCCCTCGACCAGCACCAGCCGGCCGCCCGGGCGGATCCGGTCCACCCACGCGCGCAGCGCCGCCTCGGGGTCCGGCAGCGTCCATATCAGGTGCCGCGAGACCAGCATGTCGAACCGGTCCTCGCCCGTGGGCGGCGCCGCCGCGTCACCGACGAGGAAGCGCGCGCCGAGCCCGGCGGCGGCCGCCTTGGCCCGCGCCCGCTCGACCATCCGCGGCGCCAGGTCCACGCCGGTCACCCGGTGCCCGGCCGAGGCGAGGAGCGCGGAGAGCGAGCCGGTGCCGCAGCCCACGTCCAGTACGTCGGACGGCTCGGGCGGCGCCCACCGCAGCACCCGGCTCCGCCACGCGGCACGGGTGGGCGCCGCCCGCAGGCCGTGATCGGGCTCGTCGTCGAACGTCGCCGCGGCGGCGTCCCAGTAGCGCGAGATGGCGGAGGTCAGCTCGGCCTGATCGGTCGGTGCGGTCGGCTCGGTCATGGAAGTGATCGTCGCAGGCACCACTGACAACGCCCGGCAAGATCCGGAAGACAGGCCCTAGTCCCGCGCCAGCCCCCAGCGGGCCCGCAGACCACCCACCCGCTCGTCGGCTGCCACTGAGGCCGCGCCGTCCGTCACCGTCTCGTACACCGACAGGATGTCCGCGCCGACCGTCGACCAGTCGAAGCGCCGTACATGCGCGCTGCCCCGCTCGTGGAGTTCCTGGCGGCGGGCCGGGTCGCCGAGGAGGCGGATCGCCGCGTCCGCCAGCGCGTCCGCGTCCTCGTTGGCGAACAGCTCGCCCGCCGCGCCCTTGTCCAGCACCTGCGTGAACGCGTCCAGGTCGCTGGCCAGCACCGGCGCGCCCGCCGACATGGCCTCGACCAGGATGATGCCGAAGCTCTCGCCGCCCGTGTTGGGCGCCACGTACACGTCCACGCTGCGCAGCAGCCGCGCCTTGTCCTCGTCGCTGACCATGCCGAGGAACTCCACCCGGCGGCGCATGGCGGCCGGGAGGGAGGCGACGGCCTCCTCCTCGTCGCCCCGGCCCGCGACCAGCAGCCGGGTCTCGGGCCGTGCCTCCAGGATCCTCGGCAGCGCCTTCATCAGCACCGGCAGCCCCTTGCGCGGCTCGTCGATCCGGCCGATGAAGCCCAGCGTGTTGCCCTGCCACTCCGGCTTGGGGTCGGCCTTGGCGAAGAAGTCGACGTCCACCCCGTTCGGGATGACCACGGCGTCCCCGCCCAGGTGCTCGACGAGCGTCCGGCGGGCGTACTCGCTCACCGCGATCCGCGCGCTGATCTTCTCGAGCGCCGGCTGGAGGATCGGGTACGCCGCGATCATCGCGCGTGAGCGCGGGTTGGAGGTGTGGAAGGTGGCCACGATGGGCCCCTGCGCCGCCCAGCACGCCAGCAGCCCCAGCGACGGCGACGCCGGCTCGTGGATGTGGATCACGTCGAACGTGCCGTCGTGCAGCCAGCGCCGCACGCGCGCCGCCGACAGGAAGCCGAAGTTCAGCCGGGCCACCGAGCCGTTGTACGGCACGGGCACCGCCCGCCCCGCCGACACCACGAACGGCGGCAGCGGCGTGTCGTCGTCGGACGGGGCGAGGACGGACACCTCGTGCCCGAGCCGGATCAGGTGGTCCGCGAGGTCACGGATGTGGAACTGGACGCCGCCCGGCACATCCCAGGCGTACGGGCATACGATGCCGATCCTCACGACGTCACCTGGTCCTGGTTCTGACCCCGGTCCTGGCCCCGGCCCCGGCCCCGGTCCCGGTCCTGGTCCAGGTCCGCCAGCCACAGCCGCTGCAGCATGTGCCAGTCCTCCGGGTGCTCGGCGATCCCGGTGGCGAAGGCGTCGGCCAGCGCCTGCGTCATGGCCGCCGTCTTCTCCGCCCGCGTCCCCGTCTCCGGCACCTCCACCGGCGGATGGATCCGCGCCTTCAGGACCGGCGTGTCGTCGTACCAGAGCGTCGCCGGCAGCAGCAGCGCACCCGTCTGCTGCGCCAGCATCGCGGGCCCCGCCGGCATCCGCGCCGCCTCTCCGAAGAACTGCACCTCGACGCCCGACGACGCCGACAGGTCCCGGTCCGCCACCAGGCACACCAGCCCGCCCGCGCGCAGCCGCCGCGCCAGCGTCCCGAACGCCGACCCGCCGGTGTGCGGCAGCACCTCCATGCCCAGCGACTCGCGGTACGCCACGAACCGGTCGTACAGCGACTCCGGCTTCAGCCGCTCGGCCACCGTCGTGAACGGCACGCCCAGCGACCGCGTCACCCACACCCCGGCCAGGTCCCAGTTCGCCAGGTGCGGCAGGGCCAGCACCACTCCGCGTCCGGAGGCCAGCCCGTCCGTCAGGCGGTGGACCTCCCGCACCTCGACGCTGTCGGCGACCCGCCGCGCACTCCACGCGGGCAGCCGGAAGGACTCCATCCAGTAGCGCATGTACGAGCGCATCCCGGCCCGGGACAGCTCGGCCAGCCGCTCCGGGGACGCGTCGGGCACCACGCGCGCGAGGTTGGACTCCAGCCGCAGCACGCCCTTGCCGCGCCGCTTCCACGCCGTGTCGGCGATGCCCCGCCCGAGGCCCACCGCCACCGGCTCGGGCAGCTTCTTGACCGCCGCCCAGCCCAGCCCGTACAGCGCGTCCGTCAACCGGTCACTCGCCCCGCTCATGTGGCCTCACTCCCCCGTGCCCCGGCGGCGTCCGCCTCCGCGGCCTCACGCCGCACCGTCACCACCCGCTGACCCAGGGTCACCACGCTTCCCACGGCCACCAGCCACAGGGCGATCGGCAGCAGCACCTGGATGCCCGGTACGCCGAAGCCGTGCAGCCCCGCGAGGCCCGCCGCCACCAGCGAGACGACCAGCCGCTCCGCGCGCTCGACCAGGCCGTTCACCGCCACCGGCAGGCCGATGGACTCGCCCCGCGCCTTCGTGTACGACACCACCTGGCCGCTCGCCAGGCAGAAGATGGCCACGGCACACAGCACATTGTCGTCGCCCTTGCCCGCGTACCACAGCGCGAAGCCACCGAAGATGGCGCCGTCCGCCACCCGGTCCAGGGTCGAGTCCAGGAAGGCCCCCCAGCGGCTGGAGATCCCGGCCTGACGGGCCATGTTGCCGTCCACCAGGTCCGAGAACACGAACAGCGTGATGACGATCGTGCCCCAGAAGAACTCGCCCCGCGGGAAGAAGACCAGCGCCCCGGCCACCACCCCCGCCGTGCCGATGAGGGTGACGGCGTCGGGACTCACTCCGCGGCGGAGCAGAAACGCGGCGAACGGTGTGAGAACACGCGTGAAAAACGCACGCGCGTACTTGTTCAGCATGGCCTTCCCGAGGGTCGGTGAGCCGCGCGGCCCCATCGGCCACCGGCTGGCCCATCGTAGCCAGCGCCGCCCCGTCAATACCCCCGGGCACCGCACACCCCACGTGGCGTCGGCGAATACCCGCTCGCGGCCCGTCGCGTACAGCCCGCATACATCCCGCGCACATCCCGCGTACGTCCGTCGTATGTCCGTCGTATGGACGCGGCCTGACCGGAGTGGAAAGCTCGAAAGACCACCGCGGGCACCGCCGGAGCTGCCCCGCTCAGGGTCGCTCCCCCGCGCCCGCGCCCCCCACCTCCACCGTGCACGCACCGTGCACCGGCGATCAGGAGGAAGAATCATGGGCGACAAGGCGAACACCCACCCAGGAGCCGCCGGCAGGGCTCTTACGGCCGACCAGCCCGCATCGGTACGGAATGTGGTGCTGGTCGGCCACAGCGGATCCGGCAAAACCACCCTCGTCGAGGCCCTCGCGCTGACCGCCGGAGCGGTCAACCGGGCAGGACGGGTCGAGGACGGCGCCACGGTCTCCGACTACGACGAGATCGAGCACCGTCAGCAACGCTCCGTACAGCTCTCCCTCGTCCCCGTCGGCTGGGACGGCTACAAGATCAACCTGCTCGACACCCCCGGGTACGCCGACTTCGTCGGCGAGCTCCGGGCCGGCCTGCGCGCCGCGGACGCGGCCCTCTTCGTCATATCGGCGGCCCAGGAGGCCGACGCGGTCGCCGGCTCCACCCGCATGGTCTGGGAGGAGTGCGCGGCCGTCGGCATGCCCCGCGCCATCGTCGTCACGCACCTCGACACCGCGCGCACCGACTTCGAGCGGCTCACCCAGGTCCTCGCCGGCATCTTCGGCGGCGACGACCCCGACGCCATACTCCCGCTCTACCTGCCCGTGCTCGGCCCCGAGGCGCCCGACGGGCATGCCCCGGCCACCGGCCTGGTCGGCCTGCTCACCCAGAAGATCTTCGACTACTCCTCCGGCGAACGGAAGGAGAACCCTCCCGACGACACCCAGCGCGACCTCATCGCCGAGGCCCGCAACCGCCTGATCGAAGGGATCATCGCCGAGAGCGAGGACGAGACCCTCATGGACCGCTATCTCGGCGGCGAGGAGATCGACCTCAAGACCCTCATCGAGGACCTGGAGAAGGCCGTCGCACGCGGCACCTTCCACCCCGTCCTGGCCGCCGCCCCCGCCGCCCCCGGCGGCAAGCAGGGCCTCGGCACCGTCGAACTGCTGGAGCTGATCACCCGCGGCTTCCCCACGCCCCTGGAGCGCGAGGCACCCGCCGTGACCACCCCGGACGGCAGGCCGCGCCCGGCGATCGGCTGCGACCCCGACGGGCCGCTGGTGGCCGAGGTCGTCAAGACGTCGTCCGACCCGTACGTCGGCCGGATCTCACTGGTACGCGTCTTCTCCGGCACCCTGCGCCCCGACGAGACCGTCCACGTCTCGGGGCACGGCCTCGCCGACCGCGGCCACGAGGACCACGACGTCGACGAACGCGTCGGCTCCCTGTCCGCGCCCTTCGGCAAGCAGCAGCGGCAGATGAACCACTGCATCGCCGGCGACCTGTGCTGCGTGGGCAAACTGGTCCGCGCCGAAACCGGGGACACCCTCTCCGCCAAGGACGACCCGCTCCTCATGGAGCCCTGGACCATGCCCGACCCGCTGCTGCCGCTCGCCATCCAGGCCCACAGCAAGGCGGACGAGGACAAGCTCTCCCAGGGCCTCGCGCGGCTCGCCGCCGAAGACCCCACCATGCGCCTCGAACAGAACCAGGACACCGGACAGGTCGTCCTGTGGTGCCTGGGCGAGGCCCACATGGACGTCGCCCTGGAACGGCTGCGCACCCGCTACGGCGTCCAGGTCGACGCCGTACCGCACAAGGTGGCGCTCCGCGAGACGTTCGCCGACGCGTCGGCGGGACGCGGACGGCACGTCAAACAGTCCGGCGGACACGGCCAGTACGCCATCTGCGAGATCGAGGTCGAACCGCTGCCCCAGGGCTCCGGCATCGAGTTCGTCGACAAGGTGGTGGGCGGCGCGGTGCCCCGCCAGTTCATCCCGTCCGTCGAGAAGGGCGTACGGGCCCAGGCCGCGAAGGGCGTCGCCGCCGGGCACCCGCTCGTCGACGTACGCGTCACCCTCCGCGACGGCAAGGCGCACTCGGTGGACTCCTCCGACGCCGCCTTCCAGACCGCCGGCGCCCTGGCCCTGCGCGAAGCCGCCGCCGACGCCCGGATCAACCTTCTCGAACCCGTCGCCGAACTGCAGGTCCTCGTCCCCGACGAGTACGTCGGCCCCGTCATGAGCGACCTGTCCGGCCGCCGGGGCCGCGTCGTCGGCACCGAACAGGCCGGCCCCGGACGGACCCTCGTCCGCGCCGAGGTGCCCGAGCTGGAGATCGGACGGTACGCCGTCGACCTCCGCTCCCTCTCCCACGGCACGGGCCGGTTCGACCGGACGTACGCGCGCCACGAACCCATGCCCGCCCATGTGGCCGAGAAGATCCGAGAAAAGACCGAAATCCGACAAAGCTGACCCCGACTGATCAGCCGCCCGCCGCAACTCACCCGCGGTGGGCGGCATTCAGCCGTCTCCGGACACCGGACCGCGCACCCCGATAGGCTGTAGTGCTCAGCTCAGCCCGGCCACCAGGTGTGCCGGGCACGGTCGTTGGGAAGGCCGCAGAGCGGACAGCTGTGAGAGGTGGGGGCAGCGGCAGTGACGACGATGAACAGTTTCGGCCCCGGGGCACAGATCCCGATCCAGGGCTCGGCCGGACAGACGGCGGCGACGCACGCCCTCGCGTCCGCCGCGTACCGCGACGACAAGATCGAGAAGATCCTCGAGACCAACAACGAATGGCACGAGTCGACGGTGAAGAAGGGCAGGTTCTCGCTCTTCGAACCCAACCTCGGCGAAGCCTTCTCCCGCGCCGTACAGGTCAGGATGCTGGGCGGCGCCCGCAAGCCGCTCATCCAGTCCTTCGGCGCCGAACCCCAGACGGTCGTCGAGCACTGCCTGGCCGCCACCAACATCCGCAAGCAGCGCGACAAGCTCCTCACCCTGATCACCGTCTTCCTCGGCGTCGTCTTCCTGCCCGGCATGCTCGTCTGGATGACGGTCTTCCAGGTGCGCAGCAGCCTGGCGAAGTCCTCCAAGAACAAGAACGCCGGCGCCCTGGGCACCGGCCTCCTCGTCGGCGTCGGCATCCTCGCCGTCATCTTCCTGCTCCGGCTGCCCTTCACCGGCCTCCTGGCGCTCTACCTCCGGCTCATGATCGTCGCCCCGTTCATCGGCTGGTTCCTCGCGAAACGGGTCTGCGAGCGCACCGCCACGGACCTGCGCGCCCGCTGGGACTCCCTGCTCAGCGGGGGCGGCGGCATCGGCCCCAAGATCCCCGAGGCCGTGCCCCACGACCCCAACGAGACCGCCGCCGAGGAGCTGCGCCAGTCCCTGGAGAAGCTCACCGCCGAACAGCGCTCCAACGTCGTCTTCTACGCCGGCCCCAAGGGCATACTCGGCATGGGCACCCGCTGGGGCAGCTGGCACCTCGCCGAGGAGCTCGTCCCCAAGGACGGCAAGGAGATCCACGCGTTCCGCACCTGGGACGTCATCCGCCCCATCCACGACCAGCTCAAGATGCTCGAACGCGGCACCCTCAAGACCGGCTTCCCCACCCCGTCGGTCAACCACTGGATCGTCTCCCCCGTCGGCGAAGGCGCCAAGGAGGTCGCCCGCCCCGAGGGCGAGGACGTCGTCGCGTACCAGGTCAAGCCGCACGAGATACAGCGCGTCTGCAACGAGAACCAGTTCGGCAAGGGCAACCGCCACTACCTCGGCGTGCAGTTCGTCCTCTGGGACGGCCAGCTGGTCCTCACCATGATGGTCACCGTCACCGCCCTCCTGCACACGCTCCGCATCGAGGTCACCGGCCACGCCCTCGGCCCCGTCCACTCCCTCTTCACGACGAAGCCGGAGGCGCCGAAGAAAGAGGTCTCCAAGACCGTCCGGTTCTGGGAGACCAAGGAGGTGCTGCTGCCGCTGATCACCAACGACGAGGTCGTACGGCTGGCCGTCCGCGCCCCGCTGACCTGGTTCCCGCCGGTCCTCGACTTCCTCGGCGGCAAGCTCGTCCTGCCCGAGCCCTTCGGCCTGCGGCACGCCTGGGCCGCCCAGCCCTGGCGCCACCGCTTCATGGCCGACGACGCCATCCGCGCGGCCACGCCCGTCCTTCGGGCGGTGCACTCCGCGACCATCAAGATGCTCGACGAGCACGGCGTGGACACGGAGCGCTTCACCAACCGCTCGATGGTGCTCAGCGGGTTCGTCCAGGACCCGGTACCGAAGAAGGCGGACGTGTACGACGCGTGAGGCGTGTGCCTAGGCGGTCGTCGTCGGCCAGGCGTCGGCGAGCATCCTGCGGGTGTCCGCGAGGAGTTGCGGCAGCACCTTGGTATGGGCGATGGCCGGCATGAAGTTGGTGTCGCCGCCCCAGCGCGGCACGACGTGCTGATGCAGATGGGCGGCGATCCCAGCGCCGGCGGCCGAGCCTTGGTTCATGCCGATGTTGAACCCGTGCGCGCCGGAGGCGGTGCGCAGGGCGGTCATCGCCTGCTTGGTGAACACCGCCAGCTCGGCGGTCTCGGCGTCGTCGAGCTCGGTGTAGTCGGCGACGTGCCGGAACGGGACGACCATGAGGTGCCCGCCGTTGTACGGGTACAGGTTCAGCACCGCGTACACCTTCTCGCCCCGCGTGACGATCAGCCCGTCCTCGTCGGACTTCGCCGGGATGGTGCAGAACGGGCAGCCGTCGTCGGCCCCGGGGCCGGTGGGCTTGTTCTCACCCTGGATGTACGCCATCCGATGGGGCGTCCACAGGCGCTGGAACGCGTCAGGCGTCCCTACTCCGATCTGCTGCTCCGGCTCAGTCGTCATGCGAGCCAGCATATTCGCTGGGGGTGACGGCGGATGCGGCGAGGGGCGGTCCCATAAGGGACCGCCCCTCGCCGTGCCTCGGGGTCAGACCTGGACGCGGCGCTCCACCACGTCGAGGACCTTGGCGATGGCCTCGTCCTTCGGGATGCCGTTCTCCTGCGAACCGTCGCGGTAGCGGAAGGAGACCGTGCCCGCCGCCATGTCATCGTCACCGACGATGATCATGAACGGAACCTTGCTGCGCTGCGCGTTGCGGATCTTCTTCTGCATCCGGTCCGAGGACGCGTCCACCTCGACCCGCAGGCCCTTCTTCTTCGCCTCGGCGGCGAACTCCTGGAGGTACGGGACGTGCGCGTCGCCGACCGGGATGCCGACCGCCTGGACCGGAGCCAGCCAGGCCGGGAAGGCGCCCGCGTAGTGCTCCAGCAGCACCGCGAAGAACCGCTCGATCGAGCCGAAGAGCGCCCGGTGGATCATGACCGGCCGCTGCTTGGAGCCGTCGGCCGCCGTGTACTCCAGGTTGAACCGCTTGGGCTGCTGGAAGTCGACCTGGATGGTCGACATCTGCCAGGAGCGGCCGATGGCGTCCCGCGCCTGCACCGAGATCTTCGGGCCGTAGTACGCCGCGCCGCCCGGGTCCGGGACCAACGGCAGGCCCTGCTTCTCGGCCGCCTGGCGCAGCGCCTCGGTGGCCTCCTCCCACTCCTCGTCCTCGCCGATGAACTTGTCGGACTCCGGGTCGCGGGTCGACAGCTCCAGCTCGAAGTCGGTCAGGCCGTAGTCGCGCAGCAGGTCGAGGACGAAGGTGAGGAGCGAGTCGAGCTCCTGCGGCATCTGCTCCTTGGTGCAGTAGATGTGCGAGTCGTCCTGGGTGAAGCCGCGGGCGCGGGTCAGGCCGTGCACCACGCCCGACTTCTCGTACCGGTAGACCGTGCCGAACTCGAACAGCCGCAGGGGCAGCTCGCGGTACGACCGGCCGCGTGCGCGGAAGATCAGGTTGTGCATGGGGCAGTTCATCGCCTTGAGGCGGTAGTTCTGCCCGTCGAACTCCAGCGGCGGGAACATCGCGTCCGCGTAGTTCGGCAGGTGCCCGGAGGTCTCGAAGAGCTGCTCCTTCGAGATGTGCGGCGTGTTGACGAACTCGTAGTCGGCGTCCTCGTGGCGCTTGCGCGAGTACGCCTCCATCTCGCGGCGGACGATGCCGCCCCGGGGGTGGAAGACGGCCAGGCCGGAGCCCAGCTCCTCCGGGATCGAGAAGAGGTCCAGCTCGGCACCCAGCTTGCGGTGGTCGCGCTTCTCGGCCTCGACCAGGAAGTCGAGGTACGCCTTCAGCTCGTCCTTGGACGGCCAGGCGGTGCCGTAGATGCGCTGGAGCTGCGGGTTCTTCTCGCTGCCGCGCCAGTAGGCGGCAGCCGAGCGCATCAGCTTGAACGCCGGGATGTTGCGGGTGGTGGGCAGGTGCGGGCCCCTGCAGAGGTCCTTCCAGCAGAGCTCGCCGGTCTTGGCGTCGAGGTTGTCGTAGATCGTCAGCTCGCCGCCACCTACCTCGGCGTCGGCGCCCTCGGCGGCCTGCGCGGCGTTGCCCTTGAGGCCGATGAGCTCCAGCTTGTACGGCTCGTTCGCCAGCTCCTCGCGGGCGGCCTCATCGGTGGTGACCCGGCGCGAGAACTTCTGGCCCCGCTTCTGGATCTCCTGCATCTTCTTCTCGATGCGCTTGATGTCCTCGGGGGTGAACGGCTCCGCGACGTCGAAGTCGTAGTAGAACCCGTCCTTCACCGGCGGCCCGATGCCCAGCTTCGCCTCGGGGAAGAGCTCCTGCACGGCCTGCGCCATCACGTGCGCGGTGGAGTGGCGCAGGATGTTGAGGCCGTCCTCGGAGGAGATCTCGACCGGTTCGACGGTCTCGCCGTCGCGGACCTCGTACGCGAGGTCCTTGAGCTCGCCCGCGACGCGCGCCGCGACGATGGTGCGCTCGCCGGCGAAGAGGTCGGCGGCGGTAGTGCCCGTCGTCACCACGCGCTCTTCCCGCTCGGAATCGCGTTGGATGATCACACGGACGTCTGACACCGGTCTCTCCTACCTGAAGGGGAAGCGCCGCATTCGTATCGCGCGCGCCGTACCGAATGGTACCGAGGGACCGAGTCCGCCCGCGAAACGGTTTCCCCTTTCGCCCGCTCAGTCCGCGGGCCCGTCCGCCTCCCCGAAGAAGCCCAGGTTCTCCTGGAGGGACTTCATCAGCCGGTCCCGTTCCGCCTCGTCGACCTGGACGGGTACGACGTCGGAGGCGTCGGTCAGCCGCCGGAAGCCGCCCCGGCTCTCCAGGCGCCCGGTGACCCGGAGGGGCAGGCCGTGCAGGTGGGCGTGGCCCGCCGTGCGGTACGCGTCCTCGTCCAGCGCCACCCGCACGTGCGGCACCTCCGCCCCTGCCAGCACCCGGAGCCGTACGGTGCCGGCCCCGCGCGGTCCCGAGCGGCGCAGGCGTACGACGGCTCCGGTGAGGCGGACGGGGACGGAGGGCTCGTCCTGGAGGTAGCGGGCGCCGGCCTCGCGCAGGGCGGGCAGGTCGCCCGGGGAGAACTCGACCGGTTCGGGGCGGGGCGCGCACCCTTCGGGCGCTCCGGCGGCGGGGGCCCAGGCGAGGGCGATCGCGGCCCCTTCGGCGCCTCGTACGAACGCGATGAGGGCCTCGGTGAGCTCTCGGCTGGCGCCGGCCTCGACGGCGGCGTCGAAGGCGTCGTGCCGGCCGGTGGCCCGCTGGTAGTCGACGGCCTCGCGGGTGGCGTACAGGGCGTGGTAGAGCCGTGCGGTGACCGCCCGGCCGGGTTCGACGGGGACGAAGGCGGTGAGGCCGCGTCCGCCGGGGGCCGCCGCCACGAGGACGCCGTTCAGGAGGGCCTGGGCCTGCCGGCGGTGGCGTGCGCCGTGGTAGCGGGCGCGGCCGCGTACGGCGAGGGCTCCGGCGAGGAGGATCTGGCGGGCGGCGGAGCGCAGCTGTTCCTGGGCGCTCCAGGTGGCGGTGGCGGAGGGGCCCGGGGGTGTGTCGCGCCACCAGCGGATCTCGTCGCTGGGCACGGTGAGGCCGACGAGCACCTCGCGGGCGGAGGGCGCGGGGCAGCGGGCGAGCGCGGTGAGGGCTTCGCCGAGGAGGTCGTCGCAGTCCGGGAAGGCGCGGCTTTCGGGGACGAGGAGGCTGATGGGTGTGGTGCCGGGCCCGGGCGGGGTCCAGCGGCTGTAGTGGCCGGTCGCGCCGCCGCGACGCCGCCAGCCGTGCCGGCCGAGCAGCGCGCCGAGGACGAGCGGGTCGACGCGGGCGGGGTCGAGGGCGGGGCCCGTCCACGGGGACGCCGGGGATGCCGGGGGCGGGGCCCCGGTCACAGGGTGGGGGTGGGGCCGCATGGGCTCATCGGTCGGCCGGTGCATCAGGGTCTTCCTCCCGCCCCGACCCGGGTCATGATCTCGCAGAGTGCCCGGTCGTCGAAGATCCGTGTGGTGGGGATGCGCACGGTGGTGCGGCGCCTGCCGGTGACCGGGTGGCCCGCGAGGTTGGTCCAGTAGCAGCAGTGCCGCAGGTCGAGGCCGTCGTGGCCGGCGCGCAGCCACTCCTCCCGGACCCTGGGGACGATCATCACGACCAGGATCTTGTGCACGGCGACGGGGGTGCGGGCGAGCTTCACCAGGTGCTCGTTGTCGAGAGTGAAGGAGAAAGTCGGCCCCCGGGGATGCGGTGGGATCTGGTACGTGGCCTTGAGCTGCACCTTGATGGTGACTTCGTCGTCGACCACGTGCCCGGGGGCGCTGTGGCTGACGTGCCAGTCGATGCCGTTGTCGGGAAAGGGCTGGGAGAGCGAGCAGCCGGCGGCGGCCGCGACCGCGTGGAGGTAACCCACTTGGAGGGTCTCCATGCAGGCGGTGGTGGCGAGTGCGCCCCGCAGCGGTGCGATCTGCTGGGGAAGCAGCCCCCCGTGTTCGGGCTGCGCGAGCGCCATGGCTCTTCATGCCTTCCAGGCGACGACGGGGCGTCAGTTCGACAACCCCTCACCTGTGTTGTCACCGTGTTGCGTACGGTGCAAACGGCGCGGGTATCACCGTTCCGGGCAGATCGCATGACGCCATCTGCCGGGTACGCGCGAGGAGTTCGGGGTATGACGCTCTGGTACGAGGGGCCCCTGGCCGCATTCGACACGGAAACCACGGGAGTTGACGTCGAGCGGGACCGGATCGTGTCGGCCGCCGTCGTCGTTCAGGACACCGCGGGCGGGCGGGTCCGGGCCACACGGTGGCTGGTGAATCCGGGGATACCGGTGCCGCCCGAGGCGACCGAGGTGCACGGCCTGACGGACGATCACCTGCGGCGCAACGGGCGCTGGCCGGCTCCGGTGATGGAGGAGATAGGCCGGGCGCTGGCGGATCACTGTGCGGCGGGGCGGCCGCTGGTGGTGATGAACGCGCCGTTCGATCTGACGCTGCTGGACCGGGAGCTGCGCCGTCATCGGGCCTCGTCGTTCGGGCGCTACCTGGAGAACGTGCCGTTGTGCGTGCTGGATCCGAGGGTGCTGGACAAGCATCTGGACCGGTACCGCAAGGGCCGGCGCACGCTGTCGGACCTGTGTGCCGAGTACGAGGTCGCGCTGGAGGGAGCGCACGACGCGGCGGCGGACGCGACGGCGGCGCTGGAGGTGGTACGGGCCCTGGGGCGGCGGTTCGCGGCGCGCCTGGAGCGGCTGTCGCCGGCGGAGCTGCACACCTTGCAGGCGGTGTGGCACGCGGCGCAGGCGCGTGGGCTGCAGGCGTGGTTCGCGCGCAACGGGACGCAGGAGGTGGTGGATCCGGCGTGGCCCCTGCGTCCGGAGGTGCCGGCGGCGGCCGCGTAGTACCGCTTCATGGGATACGAAAAAGCCGGTCCGTACGGTGACGGACCGGCTTCCCGGTGGTGGGCGATACTGGGTTCGAACCAGTGACCTCTTCGGTGTGAACGAAGCGCTCTCCCACTGAGCTAATCGCCCGGGAACGCACTGAACCATACAGGTCCGGGTGCGTTTCCTTCAAACCCGTTGCGCTGGGTCCTCGTGGGTCGGGGCGTACTCACGCGCATCTGAGTACGAGCGCCGATGCCGGGGCCGCGTGACGGGCGCCACACTCCGCCGTATGGACAACATTCCGCCGCCCGCGCAGGAGCTGGTGCTCCTCGACCGTGAGCTGGCTCGACTGGATGCGCGCCGCGCGCAGTTGCTGGCGCGCCGGGCATGGCTGCTGAGCGTGCTGCACTCCCCTCTTCCGTCCGTTGCGCCGATGGCGGGGCGTGGAACCGCGCCCGGGGAAACCACGCCCCGGAGCGCGCAGAACGTGCTGCTGATGCTGGGCGGGGTGCTGCTGGCGGTGGCCGCCGTCGCCTTCACGCTGGTCAGCTGGGGCCACTTGGGGATCGGTGGCCGTGCCGCCGTGCTCGGTGTCGTGACGGCCGTGGCGCTGGCGGCGCCGGTGGCGCTGCTGCGGCGGGGGCTGGCGTCGACGGCCGAGTCGGTGGCGGCGCTGGGTCTGGTGTTGATGGTGCTGGACGCGTACGCGCTGCACCGGGTGGCGCTGCCGGGCGCGGACGGGCTGGGGTACGCGGCGGTCGCCTCGGGCGTGCTGGCGGTGGTGTGGGCGGGCTACGGCGCGGGGGCCGGGCGGCTGCGGCTGCCGTTGCCCGCGGCGGTGGCGGCGGCGCAACTTCCGTTGCCGCTGGGGGCGCTGGCGGCGGACGCGGGCGCGTTGTCGGTGGCGTGGGCGATGCTGGTGACAGCCGGGTTGGACGCGGTGCTGGCGCTGTGGGCGCGGCCGTCGATGGCGGTGCGCGGGGTGGCGTGTGCCGGGGCGTGTGTGGCGGGTGCCTGGGTGGTGCTGACGGGTGTCCGGCTGTCGGTGGTGACCGGTGGCGCCGGGGCGGCGGTGCTGCTGCTGGCGGCGTCGGGCCTGGCGCTGTACGTGGCGTGGCGCACGGCCGTGCTCCGGGAGGACGTGGCGGTGGTGTGCGCCGTGGTGGCGGGCCTGGCGGCGGTGGCCGGTGTGGGCGGGCTGCTGCGGGGGCCGCTGCCGGCGGGGTGGGCGGTGCCGGGGTATCTGCTGTGCGCGGTGGCCGTGGCGGCGGCGGCCTGGGCCGGGCGGGTGCCCGGCGGTGTGCGGCTGGGGCTGCTCGGCGCGTCGGGCGTGGTCCAGGGTCTGTCGGTGGCGTGGGCGGTGGCGCCGCTGGCGGTGGCCGTGGTGCGGCCGGGCCATGGGGTGCCGTGGACGACGCCGGTGGTGCTGGTGACGGTGGCTGCGGCGCTCATGGCGCCTCGGCGGGCGGAGGCCCGCACGGGTGCGCTGATCGTGGCGTCGGCGGCGGCCCTGTCCCTCCCGGAGGCCGTGCGGCTGCCGTACGCGGCGTCCCTGACGGCGCGGCTGGTGCTGACGGCGGCACTGCTGGCGCTGGTGGCCCGTCCGGGGCCGTGGGCGCGGCGGCTGCCGCGGGAGGGCCGGACGGGTGCTCCCGGCGGTGTTCTGGCGGCCGTGGCGCTCGCCTGCGCACTGGCGTCGGCCGCGGTGGCCGCGTGGGCGGCGAGTACGGGGCCGGTGGCCTCGGTGGTGGTGCCTGGGGTGCTGGCCGCGCTGTTCGCGGGCGCGGCGCTGGCGGCGGTGGCGCAGGGCGTGACCGTACGGGCGGTGGCGGCGTGCGTGGCGGTCGTGGCCGCGACGGGGTGCGTGGGCGCGGGCGCCGGCCTCGCCGCGCTGCCGGCGCACGGCACGGCGCTCGCGTTGCTCGCCGTACCCGCCGCGACCGTCGCCGTGGGTGCCCGGCTGCGGCTCCACCCGGTGGCGCTGCCGGTCGAGCTGACCGGTGCGGGCGTGGCGCTCGTGGCGGTGGGGCTCACGGCCGTCCGCCCGGCTCACCTGGCGCTGGTGCTGGCGCTGTGCGGTGTGCTGGCGGCGGCGACGGCGCTGCGCCCGGAGCGGCGTCCTGCCGCGGGGTACGCGGCCGCGGTGCTGTTCGTGGCGGCGGCGTGGGTGCGGCTGGCCGCCTCGGGGGTGGCGGCGCCGGAGGCGTACACGCTGCCGGTGACGGTGCCGGCGCTGGTGGTGGGCGTGCTGCGCAGGCGGCGCGACCCGGAGGCGTCGTCGTGGACGGCGTACGGGCCGGGGCTGGCCGCGACGCTGGTGCCGAGCCTGGTCGCGGCGTGGGGCGACGCGGGATGGGCGCGGCCGCTGCTGCTGGGGCTGGGGGCGCTCGCGGTCACGCTGGCGGGGGCGCGGCTGCGGCTCCAGGCGCCGCTGGTGCTGGGCGGTGCGGCACTGGCGCTGGTGGGGCTGCACGAGCTGGCGCCGTACATCGCGCAGGTGGTGGGCGCGCTGCCGCGCTGGCTGCCGCCGGCCCTGGTGGGGCTGCTGCTCCTCGCGGTGGGCGCGACGTACGAGCAGCGGCTGCGGGACGCGCGCCGGCTGCGGGAGACGGTGGGCCGGATGCGTTGACGGCGCGAGGTCCGGGCGGAACGCCGGAGGCCCGGAGACGTGATCACGTCTCCGGGCCTCCGGTCCGGGTGGTGGGCGATACTGGGTTCGAACCAGTGACCTCTTCGGTGTGAACGAAGCGCTCTCCCACTGAGCTAATCGCCCGGGCGCACCGCAAACATTACCGCATGTCAGAGGGTCCCCCCGCCGCAGGTGGGGGAAGGGTGCCTCCGACCACCTGATCAGCGCGGGATCCTCCACGGCATGACGATGCCGTACTTCCAGACGTAGACGCCGACGAGCGCCGCGACGATCACCAGACCGATGGTGGTGAGGATGATGTTGCGCCTGCGTACCCTCGGGTCGAGGGCGCGCTGTGCCGCCTCGGTGACCTTCCGCTTCGTCCAGCGCAGCACCAGCTGGGCCCAGACGAACTCGGTGGCCCAGATCGCCATCCCGCCGAAGATCACCACCCAGCCCGGGCCCGGCAGCGGGAGCATGACGACACCCGTCCCGACCACGGCGAGGCCGACGACGAAGACGCCGACCTGCCAGCTGAGGTGGAGCGTGCGCCGCGCCTTGATGAAGGCGGGCGCCCGCGAACCGAGCTCCCGTTCGGTGTCCTCGCCGCTCGTCACGTCCCCCGTGGCGGGTACCGGAGCCGCCGGTTGGGCGCCTCTCCTCCGCTCGTCACTCTCCGCTTTCATGAGGCCCAACCTACCGGACGGGGCGGCGACACCGGAATGGCCGTATAACCACCGGTTACACACCGCCGTACGAGCGAGCTCAACCATCACAAAACAGACAGAGGGGTTTACAACGGCACCGTAGGTGGCATGTCGATTTCGCCGACGTGCGAATCCCCGAGCGCACACTGAGCGAAAGGCCCTGGCGCTTATGAACACCACGGTCAGCTGCGAGCTGCACCTGCGCCTCGTTGTATCGAGCGAGTCCTCACTGCCTGTACCGGCGGGCCTGCGGTATGACACGGCCGATCCCTATGCCGTGCACGCCACCTTCCACACCGGAGCCGAGGAGACGGTCGAGTGGGTGTTCGCCCGCGACCTTCTCGCCGAGGGGCTGCACCGCCCCACCGGAACCGGCGACGTCCGTGTCTGGCCGTCTCGCAGTCACGGCCAGGGCGTCGTCTGCATCGCGCTGAGCTCCCCGGAGGGAGAAGCCCTGCTCGAAGCCCCGGCGAGGGCCCTGGAGTCGTTCCTGAAGCGGACCGACGCCGCCGTCCCGCCGGGCACCGAGCACCGACACTTCGACCTCGACACGGAGCTCTCGCACATCCTGGCCGAAAGCTGACCGGCTGACGAGCTGAGCGGCTGAGCCAGGCCGAGAGCCGCACGGCGCCGTCCGACTCGGGGCGACGGCGCCGCGCGGACAACCCCACACGGCCACCGACAGGCCGTACAGGACGGACACCGCGCCGTCACGGTGGAACCACCGCCGTGGCGGCGCGGTCGTGCTCCGTCCCGCTCCCCCGTGCGAGCCGGTGCGAAACCGGCACGCATCCGGCGCGGCGCGCACGAGCCGCTAGAGTCGGCGCCACATGCGGCGGGCGTCCGCCCGCGGCATCAGGCCAGGGAGCGGAGCGGAATACGTGCTGATCCCCCACGACACCCGGATCGCCCTCGACACCGTCGTCGACCTGATGAACACGGCGCCCGAGGGCGGGCGGGACGACACACTCGGGGACGTCGCCGCCTTGTACGCGTTCGTACGAAGCCACGACGTGAGCGGCGTCGACGCGCTCGACGCGCGGGATCTGAAGGCGGTGCAGGACGTACGGAAACGGTTCGCCGAGGTGTTCGCGGCGCCCGACGCCCATGCCGCCGCCGAGCTGATCAACCAGCTGGTGGCCGCGGCCGGCACCACGCCGCAGCTCACCGACCACGACGGCTACGACTGGCACGTGCACTACTTCGCGCCGGGCGCGTCGGTCGCCGACCACCTGGCCGCCGACTGTGGCATGGCCCTCGCGTTCATCCTGGTCGCGGGCGAACGGGAGCGTCTGCGGCGCTGCGAGGCACCGGACTGCGGGCGGGCCTTCGTCGATCTGTCCCGCAACCGCTCCCGCCGCTACTGCGACAGCCGTACCTGCGGTAACCGTCTGCATGTGGCGGCGTACCGGGCCCGCCGCAAGGAAGCCACGACCGGCTGATCCGGAGTCACAGCAGGAACAGGTCGTGGACCGCGGCCATGAGCAGCAGGCCACCGATCACCCCGAGGAAGATCATCAGCGGGGGCTGGGACAGCGCGAAGAGGCAGCCGCGCGGCTCTTTCGTGGTGGCGGGGGGACGCTCCCGCGAGGTATCCAGCATCTCGGGCCCGATGATGGCGCAATCGGGGTCCCGCTGATCGGGGAATACGCTCATCAACACGCTTGTGGGGGACGCCGGATGCTTCGGCTCCCCTCAGCGGCTCGTCAGATGCCGTGCTTCTTGAGGATGGCCTCGATGTCGCTGAAGTCGTCGGCGGAGCCGGACTTCCCGGCCGGGCGACGCCCGGTGGCTGTACCCGTACCCGCGCCGGAGCCGGTACCCAAGGAGGGCGCCGACGCGGCGGGCGCGACCGCGTCCGGCTGCGCGCGCCTGCCGGCCCGGCGCCGCTCGACGGCCCTGGTGGTCGTGAACAGCAGCCACGCCACCCCGAGCACGCCGAACCCGGCCCACGCCACCGGACTGAAGGCCGTGCCCGCCAGCCACTCCACGGCGCCGGTCATCACCAGCCCGAGCGGGACGAGCGCGTAGGCGGCGATACGGGCGGCGGCGAGGAACCGCCTGCGGTACGCGGTGATGGCCGCGATGCCCAGCCCTGCCGCCGACACGGCGGAGCAAACGGTCTCGGCGAGCATCCGGTCCTCCAGGGTCTGGGCGGCGGGCGGGGTCGTACGTCCCTTCCATCCTGCACCGGGCACGCACCCGGCGGCCATGGTGACCGGCCAACCTCAGGGAGATCTCCGGGTTGGGGGCGCGCGGCTCCTGCTGGAAGACTGGCCTCATGAGCGACTCCACCACCGACCGCACCGCCGAGCGCACCGCCGACCCCGTCGTCCTCGACGTCTGGTGCGAGCTCCAGTGCCCCGACTGCCACGCCGCGCTGGAGGACCTGCGCGCCCTGCGGGCCCGTTACGGCGACCGGCTGGAGGTGCGGCTGCGGCACTTCCCGCTGGAGCGGCACAAGCACGCCTACGCGGCGGCGCAGGCCGCCGAGGAGGCGCTGGAGCAGGGCAAGGGCTGGCCGTACGCGGAGGCGGTGCTGGCCAGGACCGAGGAGCTGGCGTCGCGGGGCGAGCCGCTGCTGCTGGAGGTGGCGGCGGAACTGGGCCTGGACGCCGAGGAGTTCGACACGGCGCTGATCGACGGCCGGCATCTGCTGATCGTCGACGCCGACGAGGCCGAGGGCAAGGCGATCGGCGTCACGGGCACGCCCACGTATGTGATCGGGGGCGAGCGGCTGGACGGCGGCAAGAGCCAGGAGGGTCTGCGCGAGCGCATCGAGGAGATCGCCGACCGGCTCCTGGCCCAGGACTAGGCCGCCGCTCTCAGCGCCGCAGGACGGCGACCAGGCCCCGCGCCCGGCTGCCGTCCGGCAGCTCCCAGGCGCCCGCGACATGGCCGACGGCCCCCTCGGGCAGGTCCGCCGGGCCGTCGGAAGCGGGGCTGAGGATCCGGTGCAGGAGGAGCGTCGTGCCGTCCGGCGCGGACAGCTCGGTGCGGTCGCGATGATCGACGACGGTGGTGAGGTCCGCCGGGACCGGGCCGTCGCCGGTGAAGGAGCGGGCGACCTCCTCGTCGACGGTGTCGCTGATGCTCTGGGCCTGGGCCTGGACCCGGCCCTCGATCAGGGCGAGCAGCTGGGCGACGAGGACCGGGTCGTGGCAGCCGTCGTAGACCCAGCGCTTGCCGAGCACCCCGTGCTCCGCGGTGCTGACGAGCGCGTGCTCCGCGCCCTCCAGCGGGGCGCCGCGGTAGGTGAGCGGCACCAGATAGCAAGCCGGGGCCGCGCCGGTTGCGGCGTCGGTGACCACCATGAACTCGATGCCGACCTCGCCCTCCGGGTCGTCCAGCCGGAAACCGCCGGCCGTCGTCAGCCGCGGCTCCCCCTCGCCTCCTCGGTACCACGGGCGTGAGGGCAGCCAGGAGGTGAGCATCTCCAGCTTGCTCGGCGTGATGGTGGTCTGGTGGATGACGGCCATGCCGTGGACTCTCCTCGTCGGGCGGTCGGGCGGGGTACGTACCAAGATCCACAAGGTACGCCGCCGCCTCACCGGCTGCCTAGCCCCGCTCCGGCCATGAAGCGGCCCTACAGCAGGGGCTTGAAGACGTGGAGGTGCGTCGTGGCGTAGCCGAGCGACTCGTAGAGCCGGGCCGCCGGGGTGTTGCCCGCGAAGACGTGGAGGCCGACGCGGCGCAGTCCCCAGCCGTGGGCGGTCCGTTCGGCGGCGAGCATGAGGGCCCGGCCGTAGCCCTGGCCGCGATGGCCCTCGGCGACCTCGATGTCGTACACGTACGCGACCGGCTCGCCACCGGGGTCCAGCGCGCGCCGGCCGGTCCATATGTGGCCGGCGACGGCGCCGCCGTCGCGTACGGCCACGTGGAAGGCGGTGCCCTCGGTGGCGAGGCCGTCGGGGAGGTTCGTGCGGTGGCTGGTTTCGGACGCCGCCCTGGCCGGGGCCTCCGGCACACCGCGCGCGGTCCACTCGCGGGCGAAGGCGTCCTCGGCCGTGGCGTACCACTCCTGGAACTCGGCCTCGCTCATCGGCCTCACCGTCACGCCGTCCTCGAGCAGCGGGGGCGGCGGCCCGGTGAGCTCCTTGGCCATGGTGCGGCCGCGCTCGGTGTAGCCGAGGGCCTCGGTCAGACGGAGCGCGACGGTGGCCTCGACGGGGACGGCGACCTGGACCTGGCGGCAGCCCCACCCCCGCAGGACCTCCTCGGCGGCGAGCGCGGCCACGGTGGCGCGGCCGCGCCGCCGGTCGGGCTCGTCGACGCGCAGCGAGCGGACGGTGCCGATCGCCGTGCCGAAGCCGGGCAGGGTGGCGAGCTCGACCGCGCCGACGGGACGGCTGTTCACGCAGATGTCGTACGCGCGTGAGCGCACGCCGTCGGGGGCCTGCTGAAGCGGCCCGGTCGGCCGCAGGGTGGTGGTCATCAGCTGGTTCCTACCCACCCCGCGACCGGGGGCTCACATCTGCGCGGCACGCTCCGCGAAGATCCGCATCGCCTTGGCGGTGACGGGCCCGGGTGCGCCGGGCAGGTCGCGCCCGTCGACCCGGTGGACGGCCTGGACGTCGCGCAGGGTGGAGGTCAGGAAGATCTCCTCGGCGCTCTGGAGGACGTCCATCGGCAGGTCGGTCTCCTGGGCGCCGGTCCACTCCACGGTCAGGGCGCGGGTGATGCCGGCGAGGCACCCGGAGGCGAGCGGCGGGGTGTGCAGCTGCCCGTCGACGACGACGAAGACGTTGGAGCCGGTGCCCTCGCAGAGCTGTCCGACGGTGTTGGGGAAGAGCGCCTCGGAGGCGCCCTCGGCGTGAGCCCTGGCGAGGGCGACGACGTTCTCGGCGTACGAGGTGGTCTTCAGGCCCGTGAGGGCGCCGCGTTCGTTGCGGGTGAAGGGAACGGTGATCACGGCCGTGGTGTCGGGACGGCGCTTGGCCTCGCCGAGGGCGACGATCAGGGTGGGCCCGGTGTCGCCGCGCTCGGAGCCGAGCGGGGACAGGCCGCCGGTGTAGGTGATGCGCAGCCGCCCGAGCGGCATGGGGTTGGCCTCCAGGACGGCGGCGCAGGCGCGGCGCACCTCGTCGAGGTCCGGGTCGGGCAGGCCGAGGCCGCGGGCGGAGCGGGTGAGCCGGTCGAGGTGGAGGTCGAGCGCGAACAGGCGGCCGTCCTCGGCCTTGACCGTCTCGAAGATCCCGTCGCCCACGGTCAGGCCGTGGTCCAGTACGGAGATCCGGGCGGTGTCCGCGTCACGCAGCCCGCCGTCGACCCACAGCTTCATTTTCCGATGGTCCTTCCGCTCGCCTCGTACGTCCCCGACGCTACCGCGAGCAGCCGGGAGGCCTTGAGTTCGGTCTCGGCCCACTCGCGCTCCGGGTCCGAGCCCCAGGTGATGCCCGCGCCGGTGCCGAAGCGCAGAACGCTTCCGCCGTCCGTACGGTCGATCCAGAAGGTGCGTATGCCGACGGCGAGCTCCCCGGTGCCTCGGTCGGCGTCGACCCAGCCGATGCCGCCGCAGTACGGACCGCGGGGCGCGGTCTCCAGCGCCTCGATGATCCGCAGGGCGCTGGACTTGGGGGCGCCGGTGACGGAGCCGGGCGGGAAGGTGGCGTCCAGCAGGTCCTTCCAGCCCGCTCGCGGGGCGAGCTCGCCGCGCACGGTGGAGACGAGGTGGACGAGTCCGGGGTGTGCCTCGACGGCGCAGAGGGCGGGGACGGTGACCGATCCGGTGGCGCAGACGCGGCCCAGGTCGTTGCGGACCAGGTCGACGATCATCACGTTCTCGGCGTGGTCCTTGTCGAGCAGGTCCTCGGGGGTGCGGCCGGTGCCCTTGATCGGGCCGGACTCGACGGTGCGGCCGTCGCGCCGCAGGTAGAGCTCGGGGGACGCGGTGGCGATCTCCACGCCGTGGGCCGGAAGCCGAATCGTTCCGGCGTACGGCGCGGGGTTGCCGCGCGCGAGGAGCGCGGTGAGCGCGTCGACGTCGGCGGCACCGTCCGGCAGGGGCGCGGAGAGCACCCGGCAGAGGTTGGCCTGGTAGACCTCGCCCGCCGCGATGTGCTCCCGGATCCTGCGGACGCCCGCGGTGTACGCGGCGCGGTCGAGCGACGACGTCCAGTCGCCGGCCGCGGGTCCGCTCCAGGCGCCGGGGACGGGCGCGGGGACCGGGGCCGTACGGACGTCACCGAAGCGAGCGCAGGTCAGGCGGCCCTCGAAGTCGGCGCTGACGGCCCAGAAGCCGGTCGAGTCGAGGGCCTCGGGGTCACTGGTGACATCCCGCAGGTCGGTGGCGAGGAGGCCGCCGAAGCGGGCCAGAGGAGCGAGGTCGTGCACGCTTGCGAGTCTATGGCGGGGGCCGGCGGGACGGCGCCGGGCGAGGTCAGGGCAGCACGCTGGGCAAACGCGTTTTTGTACTGGCCCGGGAATCCGCTAGAGTTCAACACGTCGCCGGGACGCGAAAGCGAAACGGAAACGACAAGCGGACGTGGCTCAGTTGGTAGAGCATCACCTTGCCAAGGTGAGGGTCGCGAGTTCGAATCTCGTCGTCCGCTCGAAGTGGGGGATCTTCCCGACCCCCTGCACTCCGGGTGGAGTGGCCGAGAGGCGAGGCAACGGCCTGCAAAGCCGTCTACACGGGTTCAAATCCCGTCTCCACCTCCAAGGACGATTAGCTCAGCGGGAGAGCGCTTCCCTGACACGGAAGAGGTCACTGGTTCAATCCCAGTATCGTCCACTGGATCTTCGGATCCCGGATCTTCGGATCCCCCGCGCGATTAGCTCAGCGGGAGAGCGCTTCCCTGACACGGAAGAGGTCACTGGTTCAATCCCAGTATCGCGCACGCAGTGCCCTTGATCCCGATGCTTTGGATCATGGTCCCGAGGACGATTAGCTCAGCGGGAGAGCGCTTCCCTGACACGGAAGAGGTCACTGGTTCAATCCCAGTATCGTCCACACCGTCCGGAGCCCCGGCCGCGTCTCGCGGCCGGGGCTCCGTGCTGTTCCCCCGCTCAGGAGGAGAAGAGCAGACGGCCGAAGCCGCGGTGGTGGCTGCCGTGGTGCCCGTGGTGGCCGTGGTGCGGCGCGCCCCAGGCGGGGGCGGAGGGAGCCGGGTAGGCCTGCGGGGCCGGCGGCGCGGGCGGGGCCTGCTGCACCCACTGGGCCTCCAGACGGGTCAGCGCCTCCAGCTCGCCGTAGTCGAGGAAGATCCCCCGGCAGCCGCTGCACTGCTCGATCTGGACGCCGTTGCGGTTGTACGTGTGCATGGGCGCATGGCACTTGGGACACTGCATGGTTGGGCTCAACTCCTCGCCGTACGGATGGTGTCCTCACCCTACGACGTGCAGTCGGGGTCCAACTCGGGCAGGAGTGTCGCAATTCGGGTACAGGCTTCCACGACGGCGAGCTCGACGTCGTCCAGGTCCCGGTGCTCGGCACGGGACTTGGCGACCGCGAGGGCGGCGGTCTGCACCGTCAGCGCGCGGGCCGGTACGTCGAGCCGGGGCCACGGATCGCCGTCCGGAGGGACCGCCGGGCCCCCTGCCGCGCGGTACGCGCCCAGGAACCGCGCCCACACGTCGGGCGCCAGCAGGCCGGCCGCGTACCAGGCCGCCGGGCGGGCCAGGTCCCAGGCGGGGTCGCCGAGGCCGAGGTCGTCGACGTCGATGAGCAGCCAGGGGCCCGTGGCGGCCGGGTGGCGAACGAGCTGGCCGAGGTGGAGGTCGCCGTGGCAGAGCGCCGTAAGAGGGGGGTCCGGTGGCTCGGGCTCGGCGCGGGCCCAGGGCGGGAGGCGGGCCCAGGCGGCCAGGACGGGAGCCGCCGCCGGGTGCGGCCCGGCGGCGCGCATGCGGGCCACGGCCAGGGCCGCCTTGGCCGGGCCGCGCATGGGCGGCAGCGGGCCGGGGAGCTCGGCGGGCGGTACGGCGTGGAGGCGGGCCAGCAGCGTCGCCGCCTCCTCCCAGGGCGCGGCGTCCGGGTCGGTGGGGTCGACGGGCGTGCCGTACGGCCAGGCCGTCACGGGGCGGCCCCGCACCTCGGCGGCGCTCACCGGCAGGGGCGGCAGCAGGATGCCGGACAGCCGCGGATGCGCGGCGACCGCGAGACGCGTGCGGTGCGCGGCATCGTCTGTGCCGGGCGCGTGCGCCTTGGCGACGGCGTGCCCGTGCCGTACGACGGTCCCGTCCGCCCGGTCGGCCAGCACGGCGGGCGCGACCCGGCCGCACGCGGGGCACCCCGCGCGCGCCGGCCCGCGAGGATGCGCGGCACGCCGCGCGACCCCGGCGAGTTCCTGGACGAGTGCCTTCCCGGTCTCCATGCGCCGACCCTACGGCCCGGGAAAAACCTGGTGGCCGGCAGCTCCCCAGCTGCCGGCCACCCATAGCCGTCCGCCGCACCCCCGTCCCCACGGGGTTGTTGGCCGGATGTCCCCGACCCGGGCCGCTCTCCCGGATCCGGGGCGCCGCTCAGCGCCCCAGCATCACGCCCACGGACGACGCCTGTGTGAGCACCGCGTCCCAGCCGCCGAAGGCGACCGCCAGCAGTGCCGCCAGGGGAAGAACCATCGCGGTCGCCACCAGCGGGTGGCGCCTGCCGGACGGGCGGTCGCCGAACGGGGCGTAGGCCTTCCGTCCCTGCGTGCGGACCAGGGTCCGCGGTGCCGTGTCCGCCATGGTTCCTCTCCTGTCGATCTGGCAGCGGCGGGCGTCCGACCTCGGGGGACGAGTACCGCACCCGCCGCTTGACCTCAACATTAGGGACGCGGCGGGTCGAGGGCGTCATGCCCGCGTACCGATTGCCAGGCCTCCCGGAGGATGAGCCGCGGGCCCGGCGCGTACTCCCCTGGGTGGAGACGCAGGCCCGGCGATGGGGGACATCCCCGAGGGGGCGGTAGGGGTCCCTCGGGGGGTGGGGGCTGCGGGGTGACGTCGATCACCCCGTCCGGCGCCGGCGCGGGACGTTTCCCTGCCGCGGCCCAACTCCCCCTTGCGCGGCGGGTCGTGAGACGCGCGCCCGCCGGAAGCCGTCTCCGGGAGGCTTCCTGACCCCTCCTCAATCCGGCTGCCAGGGCGCGGCCTATGAGCACACCGGGGCGCGGGTACGTAAGCTGTGCCCGTCAAACGGATAACCGCGGCTGCGGGGTGGGGGCTCCCCACCGTAGGTAGGGGACGGACATGGCGATGATGCGGCTCCGGCGCGAGGATCCGCGTGTCGTCGGCTCGTTCCGGCTGCACCGGCGGCTGGGCGCCGGCGGCATGGGGGTCGTATACCTGGGCTCCGACCGGCGTGGACAGCGGGTGGCCCTGAAGGTGATCCGGCCGGATCTCGCCGAGGACCAGGAGTTCAGGTCGCGGTTCGCCCGCGAGGTGTCGGCCGCGCGGCGCATCCGCGGCGGATGCACGGCGCGGCTCGTGGCGGCCGACCTGGAGGCGGACCGCCCGTGGTTCGCCACCCAGTACGTACCCGGCCCTTCCCTCCACGACAAGGTCGCCGAGGAGGGGCCGCTGTCGGCGGCCGACGTCGCCGCCATCGGCGCCGCGCTCTCCGAAGGGCTGGTGGCCGTCCACGAGGCCGGCGTCGTCCACCGTGACCTCAAGCCGTCGAACATCCTGCTGTCCCCCAAGGGCCCCCGGATCATCGACTTCGGCATCGCCTGGGCCACCGGCGCCTCCACCCTCACGCATGTCGGCACAGCGGTCGGCTCCCCCGGCTTCCTCGCGCCCGAGCAGGTGCGGGGCGCGGCGGTCACCCCCGCCACGGACGTCTTCTCGCTGGGCGCGACCCTCGCGTACGCGGCGATGGCCGACTCGCCGTTCGGGCACGGCAGTTCCGAGGTCATGCTCTACCGGGTGGTGCACGAGGAGCCGCAGCTGCGCGGCGTACCGGACGCGCTCGCCCCGCTCGTACGGGCCTGCCTGGCGAAGGACCCGGAGGAGCGGCCCAGCACGCTGCAGCTGTCCATGCGGCTCAAGGAGATCGCCGCGCGGGAGGCGCAGGGCCTGTCGGAGCGGCCCCTCGCCCAGCGGTCGGCGGGGCGGACCCTCGACGAGCGGCCCACGGACCGGCTCACCGAGCAGTACACGGACCGGAACGGGGAACGGGCTCCCGGGCGGGACACGGAACGCAACACCGGCCGGAACACCGGTGCGCGTACGACCCAGGGGCGCGGCGGACCGCGGACGCCGGCGCCGCATCCCTCGCGCGGCGGCGCGCGTACCGGCGGCGGCCGCCCCGGGGCCCGGCCCGCGGGGTCCCGCCCCGGTGTGCGGACCTCCCCCGGCGGGCGCCGGCCCGCGAACCCGCGGCTGCTGCGCCAGCGGATCGTCGTCTTCGTCGTCGTGACGCTGATCGTGCTGCTGGGGATCGCGGCCGCCCAGGGCCTTCAGGGGTAGGTGCTCAGGGCCGGGCGTTGACGGCCGGCGGTCAGGACGCGGGGCGGCCGGTGGCCACCGCGTAGAACGCGACCGCGGCCGCCGCGCCCACGTTCAGCGAGTCCACCCCGTGCGCCATCGGGATGCGGACCCATGCGTCGGCCGCCCGCAGCGCCTTCGCCGACAGGCCCTCGCCCTCCGCGCCCAGCATCAGCGCCACCCGCTCCATGCGGTGCGGGGCCACCTCGTCGATCGCCACCGCCTTCTCGTGCGGCGTCAGCGCGAGCAGCCGGAAACCCGCCTCCCGTACCGTCTCCAGACCCTGGGGCCAGGACTCCAGCCGGGCGTACGGCACGGAGAACACCGCGCCCATCGAGACCTTCACCGAGCGGCGGTACAGCGGGTCCGCGCAGTCCGGCGACAGCAGCACCGCGTCCATGCCGAGCGCGGCGGCGCTGCGGAAGATCGCGCCGATGTTGGTGTGGTCGTTCACGCCCTCCATCACGGCGACGCGGCGGGCGCCGGACAGCAGCTCGTCCGCCGTCGGCAGCTGCTTGCGCTGCATCGAGGCGAGCGCGCCGCGGTGCACGTGGTAGCCGGTCACCCGCTCGGCGAGCTCCGGGCTCACCACGTACACCGGCGCCTCGGCCCGCTCGATGACGTCCCGCATGACGTCGACCCACTTCGCCGACAGCAGCATCGACCGCATCGTGTAACCGGCCTCGGCGGCCCGCCGGATGACCTTCTCGCCCTCGGCGATGAACAGCCCCTCCGCCGGTTCGCGCCTGCGGCGCAGCTCGACGTCGGTCAGGCCCGTGTAGTCGCGCAGGCGCGGGTCGTCGGGGTCGTCGAGGGTGAGGAGTTCCGCCACGGGGATGCTGCCTTGTCGTCGTCGGGAGGAAAAGTTACGCGGAAGGCGCGAGGTGCTTGTGCGGACCCTCGTGGACGACGTCGCCGATGACGATGACCGCCGGCGGACGTACGTCCTCCGCCTCGACCGTCTCCGCCACGGTCGCGAGCGTCGCGTCCACGCGCCGCTGCGTGGCCGTCGTACCCTCCTGGATCAGCGCCAGCGGCGTCTGCGGGTCCTTGCCGTACGCGACCAGCGCCCGCGCGATCGCGCCGATCTTGTCCACGCCCATGAGGATCACCAGGGTGCCGCGCAGCTTCGCGAGGGACTCCCAGTCCACGAGCGAGCGCGGGTCGTCGGGCGCCACATGGCCGCTGACCACCGTGAACTCGTGCGCCACGCCGCGGTGCGTCACCGGGATGCCCGCCGCGCCCGGCACGCTGATCGAGCTGGAGATGCCCGGCACCACCGTGCACGCGATGCCCGCCTCCGCGAGCGCCTGCGCCTCCTCCATGCCCCGGCCGAAGACGAACGGGTCGCCGCCCTTGAGGCGGACCACGGACCTGCCCGCCTTCGCGTGCTCGATCAGCGCGTTGTTGATCGCCTCCTGGGCCATGAAACGGCCGTACGGGATCTTCGCCGCGTCGATCACCTCGACGTGCGGCGGCAGCTCGTCGAGGAGGTCACGCGGGCCCAGGCGGTCCGCGATGACGACGTCCGCCTCCGCGAGCAGGCGGCGGCCGCGGACCGTGATCAGGTCCGGGTCACCGGGGCCGCCGCCGACCAGGGCGACGAACGGCGTACGGGCGCGGTGGTGCGGCGCGCCGATCGAGCCGTCCCGCAGGCCCTCGAGGATCGCGTCCCGCACGGCGGCGGAGCGGCGCGGGTCGTGGCCCGTGAGGACCGCGACCGTGACGCCCTCGCCCCGGCCCGTCGCCGGGGTCCAGGCCGTGGCCGCCTCGGCGTCGTCGGAGCGCACGCACCACACGCGGTGGCGCTCCGCCTCGGCGGAGGCGCGGGCGTTGGCCTCGGGGTCGGTGGACGCGACCAGCGCGTACCAGGCGTCGGCGAGGTCGCCGTCCTCGTAACGGCGCCTCACCCAGGTGATCTCGCCCGCCTCCGCCATGGCCTCGACGGACGGGGTCGCGGACGGCGACACGAGGGTGATGTCGGCGCCGGCCGCGATGAGGGCGGGCAGGCGGCGCTGGGCGACCTGGCCGCCGCCGATGACGACGACCCGGCGCCCGGAGAGGCGAAGTCCGACGGGGTAGGCGGGCTGCTCGGCGTACTCGACCATGAGGGTGCGGCTCCTCGGCGGGGGCGGTGGTGCGGTGTGCGGTCTGCGATGTGCTGTCTGCGAGGCCGCTGCGACGGTGAAGCGGCTGGTGGGGCAGGGGGTGGCGCGGGAGGCGCGCGGCGGTGGGGCGCTTGCGACCACCTTACGGTGCGGCCCGGGCGGGTGGTCCGGGGGCTTTCGCGCCGGGGGCGGGGCGGCTCGCGTGGTGGGCCGGTGCGGCTTGTGCTCGCGGGCGGGGGCCGGTGGGCCGGTGCTTGGGGGCGAGGGGCTGGTGGGCCGGTGCTTGGGGCCACCCCCTCACGTGAGGGGGTGGCCCCAAGGTGGTGCTCCGAGCTGTGGGGGGCGTCCCCTACTTCTCCGTGACGCCCGCCGAGTCGAACGTCGCCACCTCGTGCATCGCGCGCGCCGCGCTCTGGACCACCGGGAGGGCCAGCAGCGCGCCCGTGCCCTCGCCGAGACGGAGGTCCAGGTCGACCAGCGGGCGCAGGCCCAGCTTGTTGAGGGCCGCGACGTGGCCCGGCTCCGCGCTGCGGTGGCCCGCGATGCACGCCGCCAGGGCCTCGGGCGCGATGGCGCGCGCCACGAGCGCCGCGGCGCCCGCGCTGACGCCGTCCAGGATGACGGGCGTACGCAGCGACGCGCCGCCGAGGATGAAGCCGGCCAGCGCCGCGTGCTCCAGGCCGCCGACGGCCGCGAGGACACCGATGGGGTCGGCCGGGTCCGGCTGGTGCAGCTCCAGGGCCCGGCGGACGACGTCCACCTTCCGGGCGTGCATCTCGTCGTTGATGCCCGTGCCGCGACCGGTGACCTCCGCCGGGTCGACCCCCGTGTACACGGAGATCAGCGCGGCGGACGAGGTGGTGTTCGCGATGCCCATCTCGCCGGTGAGCAGGCCCTTGTTGCCGGCCGCGACCAGGTCGCGGGCCGTCTCGATGCCCACCTCGATCGCGGCGAGCACCTCCTCGCGGCTGAGGGCGGGGCCGATGGTGAAGTCGGCCGTGCCGGGGCGCACCTTGCGGGGCAGCAGGCCCGGCGTGGCGGGCAGGTCGCCCGCGACGCCGACGTCGACGACGCAGACCTCCGCGCCCACCTGGTTGGCGAAGGCGTTGCAGACCGCGCCGCCGCCGAGGAAGTTGGCGACCATCTGGGCCGTCACCTCCTGGGGCCAGGCGGTGACACCCTGGGCGTGGACGCCGTGGTCGCCCGCGAAGATCGCCACGGCGGCGGGCTCCGGGATCGGCGGCGGGCACATCCGGGACAGGCCGGAGAGCTGGGCGGAGATGATCTCCAGCATGCCGAGCGCCCCGGCGGGCTTCGTCATGCGCTTCTGCCGCTCCCACGCCTCGCCGAGCGCCTTCGCGTCCAGCGGGCGGATGTTGGCGACGGTCTCCTGGAGGAGGTCGTGCGGCTCCTCGCCGGGCAGCGCGCGGCGGCCGTACGTCTCCTCGTGGACGACCCACGAGAGCGGGCGGCGCTTGGACCAGCCCGCCTGCATCAGCTCCGGCTCCTCCGGGAACTCGTCGACGTAACCGACGCAGAGGTACGCGACGACTTCGAGGTGCTCGGGCAGGCCGAGGGCGCGGACCATCTCGCGCTCGTCGAAGAAGCTGACCCAGCCGACGCCGAGGCCCTCGGCGCGGGCGGCGAGCCACAGGTTCTCGACCGCGAGGGCCGACGAGTACGGCGCCATCTGCGGCTGCGTGTGGCGGCCCAGCGTGTGGCGGCCGCCCCGGGTCGGGTCGGCGGTGACGACGATGTTGACCGGGGTGTCGAGGATCGCCTCGATCTTCAGTTCCTTGAACTGCTTGGCCCGGCCCTTGGGCAGCGACTTCGCGTACGCGTCGCGCTGGCGCTGGGCGAGCTCGTGCATCGTGCGCCGGGTCTCGGCGGAGCGGATGACGACGAAGTCCCACGGCTGCGAGTGGCCGACGGACGGGGCCGTGTGGGCGGCTTCGAGGACCCGGAGCAGGACCTCGTGCGGGATCGGGTCGCTGCGGAAGCCGTTGCGGATGTCGCGGCGCTCCCGCATCACGCGCAGGACCGCCTCGCGCTCGGCATCGTCGTAGCCGGGGGCGGGCGGGGTGGCCGCTTCGGGGGCCGGGGCCGTCTCCGGGACCGCTTCTTCGGTCACTGGAGCCGTCTCCGGGATCACTTCTTCGGTCGCTGGGGCCGTCTCCGGGGCCGTTTCAGTGGCCGGAGCCGTCTCCGGGGCCGTTTCGGTCCCGGGAGTGGTGTCGGCCGCGGGCGGCTCGTCGGCGGGGGCCTCGGGTGCCGCGACCTGCTCGGGCTGCTCGACCTGGACCGGGGCTTCCTGGACCGGAGCTTCCTGGACCGGTTCCTCGACGACCGGAGGCTCTGCGACCGGTTCCTCGACGACCGGGGTCTCGGCCACGGGGGCCTCGACGGGCTGCTCCTGGACGGGCTGCTCCTCGACGGCCGGGGCCTGGGCCACGGGGACCTCGGGCATCGGCTGCTCGATTACCTCGGGGGCCACAGGCGCCGCAGGCACCTCGGGGGCCTCAGGGGCCTCAGGGGCCTCGGGCGCCTCAGCCACCGGAGCGGCCTCGGGCTCCTGCGGGGCCACCTCGACGGGGGCCGGGGCCTCCGCCGGTGCCACGGGCTCAGGGGCGGCCGCGCGCTGCGCCGGTACGGTCGCGACCGGCTCAGGAGCGGGCTCGGCGACGGGCTCCTGGGCGGAAGGCTCCGGGGCGGACGGCTCCACCGGCGGCTCCGGAACGACCGTTTCTGCTGGGACCGGGGCCTCCGGCTGGGGCTCCTGTGCCACGGGCGACGGCTGAACGGTCTCGACGGGCTCCACCGCCTCCACGGGCTGCGGGAACCACGGCTCCGCGCCCTGCGGCGGGATCTCCGTGAGCTGCGGCGCGGCCACGACGGGCGCCGGCTCCTCGTGGGCCGCTGCGAAGTACTCGGGGCCGGTCGCCACCGGGGCGGGGTGCTGTACCGGCACCGGCTCCGGGGCCGGAGCGGGGGCGGGAGCCGACGGAGCAGCGGCCGGGCCACGGTCGGCGAGGGAGCGGACCACACCGGACGGCGCGTCCGACACCGGCGGCCCCATGTGCAGCGGGCGCCGCGCGGACGGCGGACCCTGGACGGCCGGGGCCGGGGCCGGGGCCGACGCCGGGGCGGGCATGGGTGCGGGCGCGGGAGCCTGTGGCGGCATCCGTACGGCGCCGAGGTCGACCGACCCCGAGTCACGGCCGCCCGCCACGTGCGCGTCCGCCTCCGGGGCGACCGGTTCGTACGCCGCCTGCGGCTGCGGCTGCTGCTGCTGCTCGGGGGCGACCGGTTCGTACGCCTCGTACGCCTCCGGCACCTGAGGTGCCTCCGCGACCGGGGTCTCGTGCGCCGGCATCGCCTGCGCCTGAGCGGGCATCTGCGGGGGCGGGGGCGCCACGGCGGCGGCCTGCGGGTCGCTGCCCCACGCGCCCTGGGCGCCCGGCATCAGCAGCAGGTCGTCGTCCTCGGCGGCGGTGTCGGCAGGGTCCAGGAAGGTGTACGCGTCCGGAGCGGGGATGCCCGGCTGCTCCACCATGCCCGGGCTCTCCGGCTGTCCCTCGCCCGGGACCTGGCCGGTGTCAGTCATGCGTACCCCTCGCCCATCGGTTGTGCTCCTTCAGACCTTCGCCCGCCCTCACCGAAGAGAACGAGCGTGCGCGCCGCGCGGCACGAAGGGCCCGCGGGACACCACGTATTCTCGCGGGCTTCGGCCAGGCATGGCAGCGGGTTCCGCCACCGTTGGCTGTGGACTGCGCCACGTCGCGCACCCCCCGATCGCGCCATACCACAGAGGCCACCCCAAACGGGGCTCCTTTTCCGGACATTGGCGTACGAAGTGCCGAACGCCCGGCTGCGGTACAACAATCCGCCAGCCTACCTCCCGCGCCGTAGTGGCATGGTCACGGGGCCGGTGCCGGCCTGGTCCCTGCCAGCAGGAACACCACGGAGCGGTCGCGTTCCCGCCAGGCGGAGGTGTCGAGTTCGACGCTCTGGAGCAGCGCGCACTCGACCGCGTATCCGCCCTCCGCCAGGGCGGCGCCGATCGCCTCGGCCTCGTCCCTGGTGGTGGCGTGCGCCACGATCCGCTCGGGGCGGCGGTCGGCGCAGGCGGCCACGACCGGCACTCCCCCGCCCCCGACGCGTACGACATCGGGCTCGGGCAGCCGTTCCAGGACGTGCGGCGCGCGGCCCGCGACGGTCTGGAGCTGGACGCCGAAGCGGCGCGCGGCGGCCTCGGTGCGGGCGCAGGCGTCCGGGTCGGCGTCGACGGCGATGACGGCGGCGCCGAAGCGGGCGGCCTCCACGGCGAGCGCGCCGGAGCCGCAGCCGATGTCCCAGACGAGGTCGCCGGGGCGGGGGCCGAGGCGGGCGAGCTGGGCGGCGCGCAGGTCCGCGGACTCGCCGCGGGAGGGTTCGCCGTCGTACGCGCCGGGCGGCAGCGCCCAGCCGCGTACGGGGCCGGGGTCGCGGCCCATCAGCCAGGGCCCGGTGGAGGCGGGGGGCGTGGCGCCGCCGATGACGATGACGACGTTGGGGTCGCGCCAGGCGTGGTCGGCGGCCTTGTCGGAGGTGAGGACCGTGACCTGTTCGCGCTCGGTGCCGAGCTCCTCGCAGATGACGAAGGTGCGGTGTACGCCGTCGAGGAGCAGGGCGAGTTCGGCGGGGCCGGCGCCCGGGGAGGTGAGGACGGCGACCTTGGTGTGGGCGCGGCACACGTTGACGGCCCGTCGCAGCGTACGGCTGTGGGCGACGACGACCTGCGCGTCGTCCCAGGGCATGCCGGCCCGGGCGAAGGCGGCGGCGACGGAGGAGACGGCGGGCACGACCTCCACCTCCAGCCCGTGCTCGGGTGCGCGCAGGGTGCGGACGACGCCGAAGAAGCCCGGGTCGCCGTCGGCGAGGACGACGGCGGTGCCGCGGTGGCCGGCGATGCGGCGCGCGGCGAGGTCGAGGCTGCCGAGCCGGATGCGCTCGGCGTTCGGCGGCACCTCGGGGAGCGCCAGGTGGTGGGCGGCTCCGGCCACCAGGGTGGCGGCCGAGAGGGCGGAGCGCGCGGCCGCGGTGAGGGGCGAGCCGTCCCAGCCGATCACCGTGACCCGGTCGGCCATCTTCGTCTGTCTCCTGGGGTGTTGGTGCAGGTCGGGGGCAGCCTGAGGGTACCGCGCGGGGCGGCGGTCAGTTCCAGTCGGTGAAGCCGGAGTAGCCGGCGTCGGCGTGCTGGTCGGCGGCGCCTTCGAGGTCCTCGGGGAGCAGGCTCCAGACGATCAGGTCGGTGCGGATGTCGGTCCAGCCGCCGTCCTCCGTCCGGCTGCGGGCTATCCACGCGTTGCGCAGCACGCCTTCGCTGATGCAGCCGATCTTCTGGGCGACCTGCTGCGAGGCGGTGTTGCCGGCCGCGGTGCGCAGTTCGAGGCGCTCGAAGTGCCGGTCGCGGAACAGCCACTGGGCGACGGCGAGGAGGGATTCGGTGGCGTAGCCCTCGCCGCGGGCCCAGGGGGCGGTGACGTAGGCGGCCTCGGTGGCGCGGGTGTGCCAGTTGGTGTTGCGGAGGTGGACGGTGCCGACGAGCCGCTGGGTGAGGAACTCGGTGACGGCGAGGACGATGCCGCGGCCTTCGGTGCGCTCCGCAGGAGCGATCCTGCTGACCCACTCCTCGGAGTGGGCGGTGGTGTAGGGGTGGGGGACGGTGGTCCAGGCGACGATCAGCTCGTCGTTCATCATCTCGGTGTGGGCGGGAATGTCGGTTTCGTCGTAGGGGCGCAGCACCAACCGTTCCGTGCTGATGGAGATGTCCGGAAAGGTGGATGTCATGCGCTGCTCCATGCCGAAGACCGTCCGTAAAGCCATGAACGCACAGCATGCAGCATGGGGCACGCGGTACGCATGGGCGGGTCGGTACGGCCGCGTCGTTACGTCACCGTTGTGACGCCGCAGGCCCCGCGTACCGGACGGGGTGCGCGGGGCCTGCGGGGTTCAGGGGTGTTACTTCGCGGCGCCGAAGGCGGGGATGACGGCGCCGTTGCTGTAGGTGTCCTCGATGTACTTCTTCACCTCGGGCGAGTTCAGCAGCTTGACGAGCTTCTGCACACGGGCGTCGTTCTCGTTGCCCTGCTTGACGGCGAGGAAGTTGGCGTACGGGTTGCCATCGGCCTTCTCCAGCGCCAGGGCGTCCTTGGCGGGGTTGAGCTTGGCCTCGATGGCGTAGTTGCCGTTGATCACGGCGGCGTCGACGTCGTTCAGGGCGCGGGGCACGGTGGCGGCCTCCAGCTCCTTGAACTCCAGGCCCTTCTTGTCCTTGATGTCGGAGAGCTTGGCGTCGGCGCCGACGCCGTCCTTGAGGGTGATGACACCGTGGTCCGCGAGCAGCTTGAGCGCGCGGCCCTCGTTGGTGGTGTCGTTGGGGACGGCGATGGTCTGGCCGGCCTTCAGCTCCTTCAGGTCCTTGACCTTCTTGGAGTAGAAGCCGAGCGGCTCCAGGTGGACGTTGACCACCGGGACGATGTGCGTGCCGTTCTTCTTGTTGAAGTCGTCGAGGTACGGCTTGTGCTGGAAGTAGTTGGCGTCGACCTGGCCCTGCTCGGTGGCGGTGTTCGGCAGGACGTAGTCCGTGAATTCCTTCACCTCCAGCTTCAGGCCGGCCTTCTCGGCCAGGTTGTCCTTGACGAAGGTGAGGATGTCGGCGTGCGGCGTCGGGGACGCGGCGACGACGAGCGGCTTCGACGGGTCGGCCTTGCCGGAGTCGGACTTGGCGCCCGGGTCGGAGGCCGTGCCGCAGGCGGTGAGGCCGAGGGCGAGGGCGGTGATGCCGGCGAACGCGGACGTGAGCTTGATGTTCTTACGCACGAAAAGTGCCTCTTTCTGGTGGTGCGGACAACGCCCGGACAAGGAGTGCGGGCTGTGTGGGGGAAAGGTCAGGAAGCGGTACGCCCCCGGCGGGCGAGGAGCCGTACGGCGAGGTCGCCGATGAGCTGGACGACGGTGACGATGACGATCAGCAGCACCACGGTGATGAGCATGAACTCGGTCTCGAAGCGCTGGTAGCCGTAGGTGATGACCTTGGAGCCGAGCCCCTCGCCGCCGACCGCGCCGGCCAGCGCCGAGTAGCTGATCAGGGTGATGACCGTGGTGGTGAGGGCGGCGATCAGGGACGGCAGGGCCTGCGGGAGCAGCACCTTCCGCACGATCGTCGGGATGGAGCCGCCCATGGACTGGACGGCTTCGACCAGCCCGTGGTCGACCTCGCGGATCGCCGTCTCGACCAGGCGCGCGAAGAAGGGGATGGCGCCGATGGAGAGCGGCACGATCATCGCGCTCGGGCCGATGAAGGTGCCGACCACGAAGGTGGTGAAGGGGATCAGCGCGACGAGCAGGATGATGAACGGCAGCGAGCGGCCGACGTTCACGATCGCGCCGATGACCTTGTTCACCGGACGGTTCTGCAGCAGTCCGCCCTTGTCGGTGAGGACGAGGAGGACACCGAGTGGCAGACCGCCGATGACGGTGACGACGGTGGACCACAGCACCATGTAGAGCGTGTCGACGGTGCCCTGCTCCAGCAGGGGCCGCATCTCTTCCCAGGTCACTTCGCGACCTCCTTGACCAGCAGCGGCTCTTCGGTGGCGTCGATGACCTCGACCTGGAGGCCCTGCTCGCGCAGGAAGCCGACGGGCACGACGTTCTCCTCGTAACGACCGGGCAGCTCGATGCGCATGCGCCCGATCTGCTTGCCGCCGACGGTGTCCATGGCGGCGCCGAGGATCGAGATGTCGACGTTGTACGTACGCGACAGCTGGGAGATCACCGGCTGGGTGGCGGCCTCGCCGTGGAAGGTGACGTCGAGGACCGTGCGGTCCGGGCCGGTGGGGGCGCCGGTGACCGGGAACAGCTCGTGGGCGAGCTCGGAGCCGGGGGTGGCGAGGAGCTCGGAGACCGTGCCGGACTCGACGATCCGGCCCTTCTTCATCAGGGCGGCGGAGTCGCAGATCTGCTTGACGACGTCCATCTCGTGCGTGATGAGGAGGACGGTGAGGCCGAGCTGCCGGTTGAGGTCGCGCAGCAGCTGGAGGATGGAGCGGGTGGTCTCCGGGTCCAGTGCGCTGGTCGCCTCGTCGGAGAGCAGCACCTTGGGGTTGCCGGCGAGCGCGCGGGCGATGCCGACGCGCTGCTTCTGGCCGCCGGAGAGCTGGCCGGGGTACGCCTTGGCCTTGTCGGCGAGGCCGACGAGGTCGAGGAGTTCGAGCGCGCGGGCCGAGCGCCTGGCGGCGGAGACGCCGAGGATCTCCAGGGGCAGCTCGATGTTGTCCTGGACGGTGCGCGAGGACAGCAGGTTGAAGTGCTGGAAGACCATGCCGATGCGGCTGCGCGCGCGGCGCAGTTCCTTGCCGGCGCGGCGGCCCCGGCCGGCGAGCGCGGTGAGGTCGGTGCCGTCGACCGTCACGGTGCCGGAGGTGGGGCGCTCCAGGAGGTTGACGCAGCGGATGAGCGAGGACTTGCCGGCGCCGCTCTGTCCGATGACGCCGAAGACCTCTCCTTCGCGGACGTGGAGGTCGACGCCGTCCAGAGCGGTGACCTGGCGGCCTCTCGTCTCGTAGACCTTGGTCAGGCCCGAGGTGGTGATCACAGGGGTTTCCGTCACTGTCGAGTGCGCGGCGCGGTGTCCGCCGGGCACGGGGCATTCGTCAATCGGACGCGTGGCACGGCTGGTTCGGCGGGTGGCCGGGGGGTGGCACGTGCGCGGGGCGGGCGGCGTGGTCCGGCGGTCGCGGTGTGGGTTCCGCTTGCGTACGGACGCGGCGGCCGGCTCGGCTGTCGGTCTCGCTTCGGGGCGCGAGGCTCACGCGGGGGCCCTCAGAAGGCGCACATTCGACACATACAACGAGCACCGGGCGTCATCATCGCCTCGGTCGCAAGGGTGCGGCTGCTCGTCGTGGTCATGCGTGCCAGTAAAGCAGACACCCCTCCGGGCTTCGGACGGTTGTCCGTATAGCGGACTGCCGCGTCACACCATCCGGACGGCGGCGTTCCGCTCGCCGCGCGGCGGCACCACCCGGGTGACCTGCGCGGATGCCGTGCGGCGACCGCTACGGCGGCCTCGGCGGCGTCCTCCGCGCGGTGGCATGTTGTGGTCAAGACCACGGCTGCGGGAGCGGCGGACCGAGCCGGGCGCCGCCACCGGGGCCGGTCGCACCGGGCTTTTTGGCCCGTATTAGTCTCGGCGCATGCTCGACGCCCTGACGGTCGCGGTCTCCGTGGCCGCGCTCGCCCTCGCCGCCTGGTGCGGCTTCGCCGCCTACCGGGACCAGCCCACGAAGGACTGGCACTTCATCGGCATGGCGGTGGTGACGGTCCTGGCGCTGGCTCAGCTGGTCTTCGGCATCGTGCAGCTGGCGCGCGGCGAGAAGGCCGACGAGGGCACGGCCATCTTCGTGGCGTACCTGCTCGGCGCGTTCTGCGCGGTACCGGCGGCCGGCTTCATGTCGCTGGCGGAGCGCACCCGCTGGGGCTCGGCGACCGTCGCGGCGGGCGCGGTGGTGCTGGCCGTGCTGGAAGTGCGCCTCTTCGACATCTGGGGGGCCTGACATGGCGGCGGGCGCGGCGGGACGCAGGCTGGTCCAGGGCCCGGGCATGCTCGTGGTCTGGCTGTACGGGGTGATGTCGGTCGGCGCCGTGTCGCGGTCGGCGTACCAGATCGCGACCGAGTTCGACCGGGCGCCGCTGCCGTACACGCTGTCCGCGCTCGCGGCCCTGGTGTACGTCTTCATCACGTACACGCTCGTTCGGGGCGGGGAGACGGCCCGCAAGGCGGCGCTCGTGTGCTGCGCCGCCGAGCTCGTGGGCGTACTGGCCGTGGGCACCTGGACCCTGCTGGACCCGGGCGCCTTCCCGGACTCCACGGTGTGGTCCCGGTACGGGTACGGCTACGTCTTCATCCCGGTGCTGCTGCCGGTGACCGGGATCCTGTGGCTGCGGAAGGCGGCTACGCGGCCTTCTCCAGCGTGACCAGCGTGAGGCGCGGGCCCACCTGCCGGGTGGCGACCGCCTCGTATCCCTTCTTGCGGTAGAGGCGCAGGTTGCCGTCGCTGCGGTGGCCGGTGAAGAGCTGGTAGCGCTTGGCGGCGGGGTCGGCGGCGAAGTGCTGCTCGATGGCGTCGAGCAGGCGGCTGCCGAGGCCGTGGCGGCGCATGCGCGGGTGGACGATGAGCTTGGCGATGCGGGCCGTGCCGGTGCCGTCGATCTCACCGCGCACGGAGGCGACGACCTCGCCGCCGAGCCGCGCCACGAGGGCGTGGCCGCGGGCGATCTCGGCCTTCAGGTCGTCGAGGGTCTGGGTGAGGGGCTCGATGGTGTAGTCGCCGTAGAGCTCGGCCTCGCTCTGGTAGCAGAGGTACTGCAGCTTGAGGATGTGTTCCGCGTCGTGCTCGTCCGCCGCTGAGATGGTCACGCTCATGCCCATGTGTGCATGCCTCCGGCTCACCTGATACGCCCTGTCGGTCTACCGCACCCTTCCCCGATGGGCGGGAGCGGCAACCTCTGCCGGCAGCATTCTGCGCAGACATCCCAGGCAACGGGAACGCATGGGCCCTAGACTCCCCTGTGAGATACCCAACTCTCCTGCGATTTCGCGGTAGGTCGGGTCCTTTGGGGACAACATCGCAGCCAGCAGCCTTCGGCAGTGGGCGGGCGCGCGGTTGATCGCCTTCTCCAGGACGCGGCGCCGTTCGGCGGTGAGCGCGGCGCTCTCGGGCTCGGGTTCGCGCCCGGCGTCCGGGAACCGCTCCTCGCCGCCGTACGGGTGCTCCCGTACGGCCGTACGGCGGGCGCGGCGGGCCTCCGCGCGGACGGCGCGGCGCAGCCAGTCGGCGGGGTCGTCCGGGACGCCGGGCCGGGCGGCGGGGCCGGCGCCGTCCAGCCGCTCCAGGAGGCGGAGCCACACCGCCTGTTCGAGGTCGCCCGACTCGACCCCGGCGGCCGTGGCCTCGGCGTGACACTCGGCGGCGAGGAGGGGCGCGAGGGCGCGGAAGGGCTCGGGGAGGTGGGGGGTGGCGGGGGCCCCGGTCGGTGTCGTCGTCATGCCGTGCATGACTCGGGCGGTTCGGGCGACGGTTTCCGCGCGCCGCCCAAACCGCCCGTGAGGGTGACCTCGGGTCAGCGGGTGCGGGTCCCCTCCGCGCGGGCGTCCGCCGCCGCCAGCAGGGCCGTGTCCGGGTGGTCGGTGAAGATGCCGTCGATGCCCGTGGCGAAGTACTTCTCGTAGGCACCGAAGACGTCCCCGAACGCCGCCGGGTCCGTGCCGCGGCGGAAGTCGGCGGGCAGGAAGCTGTTCTCGTTGCGCAGCGTGTACGGGTGGACCAGCAGCTTCGCGGCGTGCGCGTCGCGCACCAGGGTGGTCGTCCTGCCCAGCTTGCCGTCCTTGTCCTTCGGGATGACCAGGTCGAGCAGCGGGCCGATGCCCTGCGCGTACGACGCGATGCCCTTCAGGCCCTCGGGCGTGATCAGGTCGGCGACCGTGCGCGGGTCGCCCGTCTCGCGGAAGTCCCACGGACGGTCGTCCGGGGTCCACAGCAGCACGACGCGCGGCGTGGAGACGAGCTTCGCCATGCGTTCCATGCTGGTCGGCTCGAAGGACTGGAGGAAGGTCGGCGAGTCGGCGCCGTGGCGCCCGTACCGGCGCAGCAGCCGGGCGAGCGGCTCCTCCAGGGGGAGGCCGAGCTTGCGGAAGTAGGTGGGGTGCTTGGTCTCGACGTACAGCCAGACCGGCCGGCCGCGCCGGCGGCCCTCCTTCTCGGCCCAGCGCAGCACCTCCTCGAAGGTGGGGACGGTCCAGCGCCCGTCGTAGAGGGTGTTCTCCTGGCGGGTGGCCGGGATGCGCTCCTTGGCACGCAGCGTCTTCAGCTCCGCGAGGGTGAAGTCCTCGGTGAACCAGCCGGTGAGGGAGGTCCCGTCGACGGTCTTGGTCGTCTTGCGGGAGGCGAACTCGGGGCGGTCGGCGACGTCCGTGGTGCCGGTGATGTCGTTCTCGTGGCGGCAGACGAGGTGGCCGTCCTTCGTCGGGACGAGGTCCTGCTCGATGACGTGCGCCCCCATGTCGAGGGCCAGCTGGTACGAGCCGAGGGTGTGCTCCGGCCGGTAGCCGCTGGCGCCGCGGTGCGCGATGACCGTGGGGACGGGCAGCCGCCGGTGCGGGGCGGATGGCCTGGCCTGCGCCGTACCGGCGCTCCCCGCCGAGAGGACGGCGGCCGAGCCGAGCACCGCCGCGCCGATGACGGCTCGCCTGCGCGCACCGTGTGTCATGAAGGCTCCTTACGTCAGCGTGATCGTCCTTTCGGACGAATGAGCGAGGCCCGATCGTAGGTAGTTACGCCTTACATAGGGGAGACCCCCGACGAACGTGTGGAAAACACAGGTCAACGTCGTGTATCGGGTATGTCAACCCGATGTGCGGCGCGGGGTGACCCGCGAGTATCGTCCTCACCCGCACATACTGGTCACATACTCGGTTGGCTTCTCGGCTACTTCGTCGGAGGACTCGTTGTCCCGCTTCGCCCTCATCAAGGCAGTGCTCGGCCCCGTCATGCGCCTGATGTTCCGCCCTCAGGTGGAGGGCGCGGAGAACATCCCCGGCTCGGGGCCGGTCATCCTCGCGGGCAACCACCTGACCTTCATCGACTCGATCGTCCTGCCGATCGTCTGCGACCGGCAGGTCTGCTTCATCGGCAAGGACGAGTACGTCACGGGCAAGGGCCTCAAGGGCCGCCTGATGGCCTGGTTCTTCACCGGCGTCGGCATGATCCCGGTGGACCGCGACGGCGCCAACGGCGGCGTCGCCGCGCTGATGACCGGCCGCCGGATCCTGGAGGAGGGCCGGGTCTTCGGCATCTACCCGGAGGGCACCCGCTCCCCCGACGGCCGGCTCTACCGGGGCCGTACGGGCATCGCGCGGCTGACGCTGATGACGGGCGCGCCGGTGGTGCCGTTCGCGATGATCGGCACGGACAAGCTCCAGCCGGGCGGCGCCGGGCTGCCGCGCCCCGGCCGGGTGACGGTGCGCTTCGGGGAGCCGATGGAGTTCTCCCGGTACGAGGGCATGGACCGCGACCGGTATGTGCTGCGGGCGGTGACGGACTCCGTGATGGCGGAGGTCATGCGGCTGTCGGGCCAGGAGTACGTGGACATGTACGCCACGAAGGCGAAGGCCGCGTAAGGCGGCATAGCCGGTACGTATACGAAAGGAGCCGCACCCGGCGTGGGGTGCGGCCCTTCGTCTTTCGGTTTCTTCTTCGGTGTTCCGCGGTGCTACGGGTGCTCGATGCCCTCCGCCAGCTTCTGGCCCCGCAGCAGGAACCACGCCGCGACCGCCGTCGCCAGCAGGACCACCGCGCCGGCGCCCGCCGCGATGCGCAGGCCGTCGACGAAGGCGTCCTGCGCGGCCGTGACGAGCGCGGTGGCCGTGGCGTCCGGCAGGCCGGCGGACGCCTCCACCGCGCCGCCCAGCGATTGGTGCGCGGCCGCGGCGGTACCGGCGGGCACGCCGTCCGGCGTGGCGAAGTCGCTGTAGACGCCGGTGACGACGGAGCCGAGGAGCGCGATGCCGAGCGCCGCGCCGAGTTCGTACGCCGTCTCGGAGACCGCGGACGCGGCGCCCGCCTGCTCCCGGGGGACGCTGGAGAGGATGACGTCCGCGGTGACGGTGAACGCGAAGCCCGCGCCCACGCCCACGACGAGCAGCGACGCCCCGAGCAGCGGATAGCCGGTGGAGCGGTCGAGCAGCGTCAGCGTGGCGAGGGCCAGGCCCACGGCGGCGAGGCCGCCGGAGACGACCGACCGCACCGTGAAGCGGCGGGCGACGGTGCCCGCCATCAGACCGGCCGTCACGGCGCCGATCGCGGCGGGCAGTTCGGCGAGGCCCGCCTCCAGCGGGGGGCGGCCCTGGACCAGCTGGAGGAACTGGGAGAGGAAGAACACCAGCCCGGACAGGCCCAGGATGGTCAGCAGGTCCGCGAGGACCGCCCCGGAGAAGCCCCGGTGGTGGAAGAGCCGCATGTCGAGCAGGGGCGACTCGAGCCGGAGCTGGCGCCGTACGAACCAGGTCAGCGCGGTGAGACCGATCACGGCGGCGACGGCCATGTCGAGGTGCAGGCCGTGCGCGGCCGCCTCCTTGACGGCGTACACGACACCGATCATGCCGACGAGCGAGAGCGCGACGCTGGGCAGGTCCCAGGGGCCGGGCGCGGGGTTCTTGGACTCGGGGATGAACTTGATGCCGACGACGACCAGGACCACCATCACGGGCAGGTTGATCAGGAAGACCGAGCCCCACCAGAAGTGCTCCAGCAGGAAGCCGCCCACGACCGGGCCGACGGCCGCGCCGGCCGACGCCATGGCGCCCCAGATGCCGATGGCGAGGCTGCGCTCGCGCGGGTCGTGGAAGAGGTTGCGGATGAGCGCCAGCGTGGACGGCATGAGGGTCGCGCCGGCGACGCCGAGCAGCGCGCGGGCGACGATCATCAGCTCGGGGGTGGTGGCGTACGCGTTGAGGACGGACACCGCGCCGAAGGCGGCGGCACCGGTCAGCAGCAGCTTCTTGCGGCCGATGCGGTCGCCGAGGCTGCCCATGGAGACGAGCAGGCCGGCGATGACGAAGGAGTAGACGTCACCGATCCACAGCAGCTGGGTGCCGGTGGGGCGCAGGTCCTCGCTGAGGAAGGGGGTGGCCAGGCCGAGGACGGTGGCGTCGACCGCGACGAGCAGCACGGCCAGGACGAGTACGGCGAGCGCCAGCCACCGCCCGGGGCGGCGTACAACCTCCGATCCCTTGGTGAGCTGTTCTGTACGGGTCATCTCTCCACGCTCCTGCGTGCTCCGCCGAGCAGCAACTCGGCGATCATGTACTGGAAGTCCTTGCCGGCGACCCGGCCGTCCTGCACGGCCCAGGCACAGGTGCCGATGAGGCCGTAGAGCGCCTCGGTCAGCCAGGCGGGCGTGAGGTCGATCCGGAACGCGCCCTCCTCCTGGCCGCGCCGGAAGAGCGCGGCCACGCGGGCGTCGAGGCGGGCCCAGCCCTCGTTCATCTGGTCGCCCTCGAAGAGCTGGTTCTCGGTGACGAGGAACGCGAGCAGTCCCGCGACGGGCTCCACTCCGGCGATGAGCCGGCGCAGCGCCGCCTCGGCGGGGCCGTCGTCGAGCCGGGCGGCGTCGATGGCCGCCTCGAACTCCTGGATGCCGAGCGCCTCCAGCGCCCTGACCAGCGCGTCCCGCCCGGCGAAGTGCCGGTGGAGGGTGGCCCGGCCGATGCCCGCGGCGCGGGCGACCTCGTCCATGGTGGCGGTCGCCTTGCGGGAGAGGAGGGCGGCGGCGGTGCGCAGCACCTGCTCACGATCGACTGTCATGAGACAACCATAGCCCAGGTGAGACATCAACGTCTCATTCGAAATAGGATCGACTCACCACAGGAAGGAACAGGATGCTGAGGCGCATGAAGAAGCCGCTGCTGCTGATCGACGTGGACGGTCCGCTCAACCCGTATGCCGCCCAGGCCCAGCGAAGACCGGAGGGGTACACCACCCACCGCATGCGACCCACGGGGTGGACAGAAGGCAAGCCCCTGCGGGTGTGGCTCGATCCCGGGCACGGCGAAGAGCTGCTCGGCCTCGCGGAGGACTACGAGCTCGTGTGGGCCACCACCTGGAAGGGGGAGGCCAACGACTGGATCGGGCCGCACCTGGGCCTGCCCGAGCTGCCCTACATCGACTGGCCCCAGATGCACGGAAAGGCCCCTCGCGGGACCTTCTGGAAGACGCAGTACATCCTCGAGTACGCGGCGGGGCGGCCGTTCGCGTGGGTGGACGACGACATCACGGCGTACGACCGCGAGTACGTGGAGCGGGAACACCTCGCCGCCGCCCTGTTGCTGCACGTCGACCCCCGTATCGGACTGATACGGCCGGACTTCGACGCGCTCGCGGAGTGGGCGGCGGCGCTGTGACCTGTGGTGTCAGTGCTTGGCGGTGGCCCAGGCGCGCTGGATCACCAGGTCGGCCTTGACCTCGGCGAGCTGGGTGGCGACGGCCGAGGGGGCCGTGCCGCCGCGGCCGTCGCGGGAGGCGAGGGCGCCGCGGACGTTCAGGACCGTGCGGACCTCGGGGGTGAGGTGCTCGGAGATCTTGGCGAACTGCTCGTCGGTGAGCTGGTGCAGCTCGATGCCGTGCGCCTCGCACTCCTTGACGCACTCGCCCGCGACCTCGTGCGCCACGCGGAACGGCACGCCCCGCTTGACCAGCCACTCGGCGATGTCGGTGGCGAGCGAGAAGCCGGCCGGGGCCAGCTCCTCCATGCGCTCCCGGTTGACGGTGAGCGTGGCCATCATGCCGGTGAAGGCGGGGAGCAGGACCTCCAGCTGGTCGCAGGAGTCGAAGACCGGCTCCTTGTCCTCCTGGAGGTCGCGGTTGTAGGCGAGGGGCAGGGCCTTGAGGGTGGCCATGAGCCCGGTGAGGTTGCCGATCAGGCGGCCCGACTTGCCGCGCGCCAGCTCCGCGATGTCGGGGTTCTTCTTCTGCGGCATGATCGACGAGCCGGTGGAGAAGGCGTCGTGGAGGGTGACGAAGGAGAACTCCTTCGTGTTCCAGATGATGATCTCCTCGGCGATCCGGGAGAGGTTCACCCCGATCATCGCGGTGATGAAGGCGAACTCGGCGACGAAGTCGCGCGAGGCCGTGCCGTCGATGGAGTTGCTCGCGCTGCCGTTCTCGAAGCCCAGGTCCTTGGCGACCGCCTCCGGGTCGAGCCCGAGGGACGAGCCGGCGAGGGCGCCGGAGCCGTACGGGGAGACCGCCGTGCGCTTGTCCCACTGGCGCAGCCGCTCGGCGTCCCGGGAGAGCGACTGCACGTGCGCGAGGACGTGGTGGGCGAAGAGCACCGGCTGCGCGTGCTGAAGGTGCGTACGGCCCGGCATGGCGACGTCCGGGTGGGCCTCGGCCAGGCCGACCAGCGCGTCCTGGAGGTCGGCGAGGAGGCCGCCGATGATCCGGGCGTGGTCGCGCAGGTACATCCGGAAGAGCGTGGCGACCTGGTCGTTGCGGGACCGGCCGGCCCGCAGCTTGCCGCCGAGGTCCGGGCCGAGCCGCTCCAGCAGGCCGCGCTCGAGGGCGGTGTGGACGTCCTCGTCGGCGATGGTGCCCGTGAAGGAGCCGTCGGCGACGTCCGCCTCCAGCCGGTCGAGGCCCGCCAGCATGCGCGTCAGCTCGTCCTCGGTGAGCAGCCCCGCCTTGTGCAGCACGCGCGCGTGGGCACGGGAGCCGGCGATGTCGTACGGCGCGAGGCGCCAGTCGAAGTGCACGGACGCCGACAGCTTGGCCAGGGCCTCGGCGGGGCCGTCGGCGAAACGGCCGCCCCAGAGCCGGACGTCACCGGTGTTGCTGCTCACTTGCTCAAGCTCCTCAAGGCTGTGGAACGGCTGTGGAAGGACGACGCCTCCCCCTCCGGGCGCGGACGGGGAGGCGGCTGTCGAACGAGTCGGCGTCAGGCCAGGTCACGCCGGGCGGCGATCTTCGCCGAGAGGGCGAAGATGTCGATGAAGCCCTGCGCCTTCGACTGGTCGAAGGTGTCGCCGGTGTCGTACGTGGCGAGGTTGAAGTCGTACAGCGCCTGCTCCGACTTCCGGCCGGTGACGACGGCGCGGCCGCCGTGCAGGGTCATCCGGATGTCGCCGGAGACGTGCTGGTTGGCCTCGTTGATGAAGCCGTCCAGGGCCCGCTTGAGCGGGGAGAACCACAGGCCGTCGTAGACGAGCTCGCCCCAGCGCTGCTCGACCTGCCGCTTGTAGCGGGCCAGCTCGCGCTCGACGGTGACGTTCTCCAGCTCCTGGTGGGCGGTGATCAGGGCGATCGCGCCGGGGGCCTCGTAGACCTCGCGGGACTTGATGCCGACGAGGCGGTCCTCGACCATGTCGATCCGGCCGACGCCCTGGGCGCCGGCGCGCTCGTTGAGCTGCTGGATGGCCTGGAGGACGGTGACGGGCTTGCCGTCGATGGCGACCGGGACGCCCTCCTTGAAGGTGATGACGACCTCGTCGGCCTCGCGCGGGGTGGCGGGGTTCGAGGTGTACTCGTAGATGTCCTCGATCGGCGCGTTCCAGATGTCCTCGAGGAAGCCGGTCTCGATGGCGCGGCCGAAGACGTTCTGGTCGATGGAGTACGGGGACTTCTTGGTGGTGGCGATCGGCAGCTCCGCCTTCTCGGCGAAGGCGATGGCCTTGTCCCGGGTCATCGCGTAGTCCCGGACCGGGGCGATGCACTTCAGGTCGGGGCCGAGGGCCTGGATGCCGGCCTCGAAGCGGACCTGGTCGTTGCCCTTGCCGGTGCAGCCGTGCGCGACGATGCCGGCGTTGTGCTTCTTCGCGGCGGCGACCAGGTGCTTGACGATCGCGGGGCGGGACAGCGCCGAGACCAGCGGGTAGCGGTCCATGTACAGGGCGTTGGCCTTGATCGCCGGGAGGCAGTACTCGTCGGCGAACTCGTCCTTGGCGTCCGCGACCTCCGCCTCGACCGCACCGCAGGCGAGCGCGCGCTTGCGGATGACGTCCAGGTCCTCGCCGCCCTGGCCGACGTCCACGGCGACGGCGATGACCTCGGCACCCGTCTCCTCGGCGATCCAGCCGATGGCGACGGAGGTGTCCAGTCCGCCCGAATAGGCGAGTACGACGCGCTCGGTCACGGGTTTCTCCTTACAGTGCATGCGGTGATGGGTATAAGTATGCAGAGGTCTGTATGGTTCGTCAATCTCGACCCCCGGGCGCGACGCCAGCCGATCCGGCCGCGCTCCTGCTCTACGTGCTGTACCGGGTGGGGCCGGCGGGCGCCGTCTTCCAGGCGGTGAACACCCTGGACCGGGGCATGGGCGCGCTGAACCTGCCGTACGCGGCGCCCGCGTGTCGCGCGAGTGCGCGCTGCCGGTCATCGCGCACCGGTACTCCACGATCCGGGCGGCGGACGTCATCGTCGTCCTGGAGGGCGGACGGGCCGTCGCCGCGGGCACGCACAACAAGTTGTCGTCCGCGAGCGACCATCATCGTTTCCCGGCCCGGGCTCAACGGGTGAGTCGATAATGAGCCCATGGGACAACGATATGAACGCATCGAAGGCCGGATACGCGACTTCATCGAAGAGCAGCCGGTCTTCTTCACCGCCACCGCCCCGCTGACGGGCGACGGCCATGTCAACCTCTCCCCCAAGGGCCGCAAGGGCACCCTCGTCGTCATCGACGAACTGACGCTCGCCTACCTGGACTTCGGCGGCAGCGGCGCCGAGACCATCGCCCACCTGCGCGAGGAGGGCAACGGCCGGATCACGCTGATGTGGTGTGCGTTCAGCGGTCCCCCGAAGGTGCTGCGGGTGCACGGGACGGGCGAGGCGGTCTTCCGGGACGATCCGCGCTGGGCGGAGTACATCGCGCACTTCAAGGATGTTGACGGCCCGTCGGCCCGCGCGGTCATCGTCGTCCGCGCGAAGCGGATCAGCGACGCGTGCGGCTACGCCGTGCCGTTCATGGACTACCGCGAGGAGCGCACCCTGCACGCCGAGCACTTCGGCCGCAAGACGGACGAGGAGTTCGCGGCGTACTGCGAGAAGAAGGACCACATCGGCGTGAGCTTGGACGGCCTGCCGGCGCTGCCGTTGCCCCTGCCGCCGCGCGCGGACGTGGTCTGACGCCCGGCCGGTACGATCACGGGGCTCTGTTCGGGGGGAGAGACCATGGCGGAAACCCGCGTCGCGCTGCTCATCGGAGTGGCGTCCACACCGGACGCCGAGCACAGGTTCGGCCGCCTCGAAGAAGCGGTCGCCGCCGACCAGCGGGCTCTGGGCGACTCGCTCCGAGCCGCCGGCTACACGGTCGAGACGCTGCCCCACGCGACGCGGGCCGAGATCACCACCACCATCCACGAGGTGTCCCGGCGCGTGCCGTCCGACGGCACCCTCCTGATCCACTTCTCCGGGCACGGCATCCGGGTCGGTGACACCGACTACCTCGTCCCGGCCGACGCCCGCGCGCCGCACACGGCCGGAGACGCGTGGTGGCAGCCGTACCTCGCCACGCTCGTCCCGGCCGACATCAGCCCGTTCCTCGCCGCCTCCGCGGCCGGCACGGTGCTCTGGCTGATCGACGCCTGCCGCAGCGGCGACACCGACGGCACGGAGCCGTTCGGCAGCCGCATCCTCAGAGGCCAGCCCTCGGGCCGCTTCGCGGTGATGACCGCGTGCGGGCCCGCTCAGCAGGCCGGGTTCACGTCCGAGGGCAGCTTCTTCACCCTCGCCCTCGCGGAGGCCCTCGGCCCCCTGACCCGCGCACGCACCGTCCAGGAGGTGTACGAGGCGGCCAAGCAGCGCACCGTGCGCATGGCCCGCCGACGGGCGGGCGCACGCCAGGAACCACAGGTCTATTACGGCACCGAGCTGGGCGAGGAGGCCCGGACCGCGGTCGTCTGCGAAGGGCGGCCGCTGCTGGACGCCTGGCGCGGTGCCGCGGTGGACACCCCCCTGTGGGAACGGGTCACCGACCGGGAAGGGCTCGGCGTGCGGGCGCTCCAGGAGCACCTGGCCGCGCTGGCCGAGACCTGCGCCTCCGTGGTCCACCTCGCCCAGAAGCGCATGCCGGACCCCTGGGCGGACGACGCCTTCCCCGTCCGGCTCCTGCGGGACCGGCTGCCGGGGCTGCTGCCCAAGGCGGTGAGGCTCGACCCCGTCGAAGCCGCCGCGCTGGTCGCCGCGCCGTTCCTGTACGAGGCGGCCCGGGCCCGGCTGCTGAGCCAGGCGCGGGACATCAAGGCGTACACGGTGTGGCGCCGGGAGGACGGCGACGCCTGGCGCAGGCACTACGAGCAGGTGGCCGAGCACCATCCGCACATCGCGCAGAAGGTGTCCGCGTGCTGGTTGAACGGTTCGCGCGAGGAGGCCATGAGCGTGGCGCTCTGGCTGGTGCACCGGTGGATCGAGGAGCGGTTCGAGACCGACGAGGACCCCGTCCCGGACGTGGAGGCCGGACCGTTCGCCGCGGCCCTGCTGAGCAGGCAGGGTGACGGGGGCGGCCGGGCGCCCGCACTGGCGGCGGCTCTGCGGGCGGTCGCCGCGGGCATCGCCGTCGGGGCTCCCGAGGAGGACCCGCCGGGCCTCGCCTCCGGCCGGATCCTGCTACCCGGCGGACACCAGACCCTGCGCCTGCGCGAACTGGCGGGGCTGCTGCGCCTCGCCGCCGTCCTCGCGCTCGATGCCCGCACCCTGCCCGACGTCATCGCCGAGCACCTCGCCGTCTCGGACCCCGTCCTGCCGCAGGACGTGGTCGACGGCGTACGGCGAGCGGCATGGGACACCGACGACCACGGCACCCACCTGGACCTGGAGTGCTCCCATCCCGCACTCCACGCCGCGCTCGCGGGCGTCGTCGAGCACGCGGACGAGCTCGCGCGCGCCCTGAGGGAGTCCGCGCAGCAGCTGCCGCCGTCGCGCGCCGGCCTGCTGGCCGGGGTGCCGGCCCGGGTGACGGACCGGGGGCTGCGCCCCTCCGGGGACAACGGCCGCAACGCCTACGACGTCCCGCTGCTGCGTTTCAGTCTCGCGCAGACCGAGGTACGGGACCTCCTCATGGGAGAGCGGCTCTACGAGGGCGAGTCGGCGCTGGCCGTGCGCGAGCTGTACCAGAACGCCATGGACGCCTGCCGCTACCGGGCGATGCGATGGCGCTACCTGGACAGCAGGGGCAGCGAACCGGTGAGGTGGTCGGGCCGCATCTCGCTCACCGAGGGCGAGGACGAGCGCGGGCGCTACATCGAGTGCCTGGACAACGGCGTGGGCATGAGCGTGGAGCAGCTGAAGAGCACTTTCACGCAAGCCGGCCGCCGGTTCGGGCAGACACGTGCCTTCCGGCAGGAGCAGGCCGCCTGGCTGCGGCACGACCAGAGCCTGCGGCTCTACCCCAACAGTCGTTTCGGTATCGGCGTGTTCAGCTACTTCATGCTGGCCGACGAGATGTCCATCGTCACGAGGCCCGTCGCCCCCGACGGCACGGTGGCGGGCAGGGGCCTGAGGGTCGACATCTCCAGCAGCGGCAGCCTGTTCCGGATCCAGGAGTACGGCCGCGGGGAGGGGGGCTGCGCCGAGGGCGGGACACGCGTGCGGCTGTATCTGCGCGACTCCGCCCGGGCGGTGTCGTGTCTGGCCACGCTGCGCGAGCTCGTGCTGGTCAGCGAGTTCGACCTGCGGGTGTCCGACGCGTCCGGACGGGAGAAGCACTGGCGCGCCGGAGAGCTCCAGCCGCCTGCAGAGGCCGACGGCACATGGGCGGTGGAGGCCGTTCCCGGGGTGCTGTGGTGGGTGGCCGACGGCGGTGCGGTGCTGTGCGACGGGATCCGCACGGACAAGAAGCCGTTCGGGTACGTGCTCAACCTCACCGGGCCGCACGCCGGTGAGCTGAGCGTCAACCGCAAGAAGCTGCAGTCGTACGACCACCGTTGGGCGACGGCGATGTGGCGGGAAGGTGCCGGCGCGCTGGCGTCGTCGTCGGGGCTGTCGTTCGAGTGGCTTTGGACCCTGGAGAGCCGGAACCCCTCCGCGGCCCGGCAGCTCTGGCGGGACTGGCAGGGCAAGGGTCTGCGGATGGACGCGTGGGGCGCGCCGAAGGACCTCGACACCGTCGGCTGGTTCCACTGGGACGCGAACGTCATGAGGAGCAGTCCCGCGCCGTACCGGAACGAGAACCGCTGGGCCTACACCAGGGCATGGCGGGCGGCTGCCCTCGGCAACCGCCATCTGGCACGCCAGGAGCCCGCTCCGGCGTCGCTGGCGGGGTACCCCGTGCCGGAGCCCGGCTGGGCGGGCGTCGTGTCGGCGGTCACGCAGGACTGGCGTACGGCAGTGGCGGCGGCGTACGCACAGGGCGTCACCGTGGCCGCGGTGCTGCGGGCGGCACGCGCCCTGCGCGTTGCCCATCCGCGGCTGGCGCCGCCGGCTGTGCGCCGGCCAGGGGACCTGGAGTGGGTGCCCGATACGCGTGACTCCCAGATCATGAAAGGCTTGCTGGGGCCGGAGGCCGAACCCTGGCAGAAGCGCGAGGGCAACAACTACCGGCACTCCCCCGACGACCTCGGTGGCCTGGTCCGGGCCTCCGCCGCCGCGCACCTCCCCCTCGGTGACCTGGCACGGGCGGCCGAGCGCTACGCGCCCTTCCTGCGGGCGCCGGTCGCCGCCGTACCGGAGCACCATGACAAGCATGTGTGCGACAACGGCGATCTCCAGATCCTCTACCTGGAGGAGAACGACGCATGGCGCCGGACACGGTGGCCGTGGGACGTGGTGCGTATCGCGCGCCGACTGCACCTCGATCCGCACTCCGTACGGGAACGCCTGGCGCTTTTCGACTGGTTGGGATGGACGGCTCCCAGCGAGCGGTCCGTCGAGCGGTGGGATCGCCTTCCGTTCGACATCCTGAACGTGGTCGTGGACTATCTGCTCCCCACCGAGGATGGGGGCGTGGAACTGGCCTGGGGAGCGACCGTCAAGCTCGCGGCGCAGTGGGAGGTCTCCCTGCGCAAGGCGGAGAAGGAACTGTCGCGCTGGGCCGCGCTCCTGGGCCTGCGCCACACGCGGCGCTACCGAAAAGGGACCGGCAAGGGCGTCCACGTGGAGCCGGACACCGCCGCGCTCCTGAGCAGCGCCTATACCTGCGGCATCCGGCCCGAGAACGGGCTGACGCTGCGCGACCTGGCGTACGCACGGCCCCATGACATGGACTGGGAGGGGCTGTCGTACGCGGTCGAGGAGCTGCAAACCGCCGGACTGGACGTTCCCCCAGCCGGCGCCCTGCTGCGGTCATGGAGCGCCATGCCGCTGACGGATCAGTACCTGTTCTCGGGTCAGGACACGTCGTTCGACGCGTCCGACTACCCCGTGCTGCCCACCGGGGACGTGCTCTACTCCGCAGCCCTCCTGCTGAGGTCGCCGCTGGGCAAGACGTGGAAGCGGGCCCGGCGGTGCGCGAAGGGCCTCGGCCTCACCGTGCCTCCGCTGCCGGCGGAACTGGCGGATCTGCGCCCCGGCCGTGAGGAGGCGGGTGCCCTGCTGGGGTGGGGCGACGACGATGACGACCCCCTGCGCGACGGCGAGTGGTTCGAGCCGCCGCGGTGGGCGCCGCTGACGGCCGACAGACTCGCCGAGTACGCCCGCGCGCTCCACATCGGGCCCCGCGACGCCTACCGCCGCCTGTCGCGGCTGAGGCCCGTCGGAGCGCTCGTGCCGGAGCTCACCGAGGGGGAGGTGGGGTGCCTTCCGCAGGAAAGGCCAGAGGCCGAGGACCAGCTGGCCCTCAAGGCCGAACTCCGCGTCTCCGCTGCGGGGTCCCCGCTCGTACCGCTCGACCTGGTCGGTATCGCGGCGCGGCTCGGCGAGGACGTGCGTCGCAGCTGGCGGCGCGTCGCGCCGTACCTCTGCATGGAGGAGACGCCCCGCCTGCCCGGATGGCCGCAGCCGGCCGTGCCGGAGGTGCTGCCCCTGTGGCAGGACCTGATCCTGCTGTCCGCGTACGGGGACGGCATGCTGCCCGCCCTGCACGGGCCCGTGAGCGCGCACCAGGTGAGCTTCGCCGCCCACGCCACCGGCGCGACCGAGGCGTGGGTGAGGGAGCGCCTGCGCCTGTACGCACCGCTGTTCGAGCTGACCATGGAGGACGAGGTTGACTGACCACCCCGCCGCGCACGACGTCGGCGTTCCGTACCTGGAGACCGACTTGGGGCGTGCCGTCACACCCTTCTCCCAGCGCACCACGGCGGACGGCCTGCGGATCGTGGTCGAGGGTGTCTGCCCGCGCTGTTACGGGCCCACGGTCACCGAGTATCCGTACGGCATGCCCGGTGTCGGTATGAAGAGCCCGTGGCCCTTCCGGGCCCGCGCGGCGCATCCCGCTCCCGATGTCCTCGCCGACGAGGTGCACTTCTGCGAGTGCGGCCATCCGCATCCGTCCCTGCCCCCGGACGCCGCCTTCGTCGGCTGCGGTGCGAGCTGGCGTCTGGCGGCCGGCGCGGAAGCGGCCGCGGACGGCGGGTCGTGAGTACGCGGTCGGACCGGCGCTGGGCGGAGCTGGCGCGGGAGCTGGAGTTCACCCAGCTTCCCGAGCTGCGCCGCCAGGCCGAGGGCTGGAGGAACGGGCTGGCGGGTCTGACGGCCCTGCTCGCCGTCCTCACGGTGGTCAAGGGGCAGGACCAGCTGTCCGGGCTGCCCGCCGCCACCGGCCGGTGGGCCGCCGGGCTGGCCGCGGCGGCCTTCGCGGCGCTGGTGTGCGGCGCCCTGCTCGCCGTGCGGGCCGCGCACGGGCGTCCGGGGAAGCGGATCGTTCTCAGCGGTCAGAACCTGCGCCGCTGGACGGCGGGCGAAGTGGTCCGCGTCACCCGCTCGCTGCGGTGGGCCGCCGTGTGCTGCGTCTCGGGGCTGGCGCTCGCCGCCGGGGCCACCGGAGTGGTGTGGACGGCGGCCGCCGCGCCGCCGGGGCATCCCGTGCGGGTCACCACGCCGTCGGCCGAGCTGTGCGGCGATCTGGTGAAGGCGGATCGCGCCGGTGTCGTGGTGCGGACCGGGCGGGGCGCCGCCAAGGCGCTCCACACCGTTCCGCACACGGCCCTGGTGTCCCTCACCCCGGTCGGCGGTTGCTGACCAGGGCCGTTGCCGACCAGGGCATCGCCCTACCCCTCCTTCTGCGCCAGCCGCAGCAGATGGTCCGCGAGCGCCTGGCCGCCCGACGGGTCGCGGGAGATGAGGAGCAGGGTGTCGTCGCCCGCGATGGTGCCGAGGACCGCGTGGAGCTCGGCCTGGTCGATCGCGGAGGCGAGGAACTGGGCCGCGCCCGGCGGGGTGCGCAGCACCACCAGGTTGGCGGAGGCCTCGGCGGAGATCAGCAGTTCGCCGGAGAGGCGCCGCATGCGCTCCTCCTTGGCGGACTCGCCGAGGGGCGCCTGCGGGGTGCGGAACCCGCCCTCGCTGGGGACGGCGTAGATCAGTTCGCCGCCCGTGTTGCGGATCTTCACCGCGCCGAGCTCGTCGAGGTCGCGGGAGAGCGTCGCCTGGGTGACGCTCAGCCCGTCGTCCGCGAGGAGCTTCGCCAGCTGGCTCTGGGAGCGGACCGGCTGCCGGTTGAGGATGTCCACGATCCGGCGGTGGCGTGCGGTGCGCGTCTGCGGAACGGACGGCCCGCCGTGCTCGTTGTCCTGGGCCTCGCTCATCGTCGTCTCATTCTCCGGATCGTCCGTCCCCGTTGGCACTTGCGTCGAGGGCGCCGGGCAGGGCCCGGAGGAAGGCGTCCACCACGTCGTCGCCGATGATCAGCGGGGGCATGAGCCGTACGACATCGGGGGCGGGCGCGTTCACCAGGAGGCCGGCGTCCTGAGCCGCCTGCTGCACCCGCGGTGCGAGGGGCTCGGTGAGCACGATACCCAGCAGGAGGCCGGCACCACGGACGTGGGAGACCAGCGGGTGGCCCAGGGCCTCGATTCCGTCGCGCAGCTTCTCGCCGACGCGCTTGACCTGGTCGAGGGCCCCGTCGGCCGCGAGGGTGTCGATCACGGCGAGTCCGGCGGCGCAGGCGACGGGGTTGCCGCCGAAGGTGGTGCCGTGGTGTCCGGGCTTCAGCAGGTCGGCCGCCGGGCCGAAGGCGACGGTCGCGCCGAGCGGCAGGCCGCCGCCGAGGCCCTTGGCGAGGGTGACGATGTCCGGGTCGACGCCGTGCGCCTGGTGCTCGAACCAGTGGCCGCACCGGCCGATGCCCGTCTGCACCTCGTCGAGGACGAGGAGCGTGCCGGTGGCGCGGGTGATCTCCCGGGCCGCCTTCAGGTAGCCGGCGGGCGGGACGACGACGCCGTTCTCGCCCTGGATCGGCTCGATGACGACGAACGCCGTCTCCTCGGTGACGGCTGCGCGCAGCGCGTCGGCGTCTCCGTACGGTACGTGCGTGACGTCACCGGGCAGCGGCAGGAACGGCTGCTGCTTGGCGGGCTGGCCGGTGAGGGCGAGCGCGCCCATGGTGCGGCCGTGGAAGCCACCGTCGGTGGCGACCATGTGGGTGCGCCCGGTCAGCCGGCCGATCTTGAAGGCGGCTTCGTTGGCCTCGGCCCCGGAGTTGCAGAAGAAGACCCGGCCGGGCCGGCCGAAGAGCTGGAGCAGCCGCTCGGCGAGCGCGACGGGCGGCTCGGCGACGAAGAGGTTGGAGACGTGGCCGAGGGACGCGATCTGCGTGGAGACGGCCTCCACGATCGCGGGGTGGGCGTGGCCGAGGGCGTTGACGGCGATGCCGCCGACGAAGTCGAGGTACTCGGTGCCGTCGGCGTCCCAGACCTTGGCGCCCTCACCGCGTACGAGGGGGAGCCGGGGCGTGCCGTAGTTGTCCATCAGCGCGCCCTGCCACCGCTGGGTCAGCTGCGCGTTGCCGCTCGTGGTCGCGGTCATGACTCCCCCTGTCCGTCCGGCACGACCATCGTGCCGATGCCCTCGTCGGTGAAGATCTCCAGCAGGATGGAGTGCTGCACGCGGCCGTCGATGACGCGCGCGGTCGTCACGCCGTTGCGTACGGCGTGGAGGCAGCCCTCCATCTTGGGGACCATGCCGCTGGAGAGCTCGGGCAGCAGCTTCTCCAGCTGGGTGGCGGTGAGTCGGCTGATGACCTCGTCGGAGTGGGGCCAGTCCTCGTACAGGCCCTCGACATCGGTCAGGACCATCAGCGTCTCGGCGCCCAGCGCCGCAGCGAGTGCCGCAGCCGCCGTATCAGCATTGACGTTGTAGACATGTCCGTCGTCCTGGGAACGGGCAATCGACGAGACGACCGGGATGCGGCCGTCGGCGAGCAGGGCCTCGATGGCGCCGGTGTCGATCCCGGTGATCTCCCCGACGCGCCCGATGTCGACGAGCTCGCCGTCGATGCGCGGCTGGTGCTTGGTGGCGGTGATGGTGTGGGCGTCCTCGCCGGTGAGGCCGACGGCGAGCGGGCCGTGCTGGTTGAGCAGCCCGACGAGCTCGCGCTGGACCTGTCCGGCCAGGACCATCCGTACGACGTCCATCGCGTCCTCGGTGGTGACCCGGAGGCCCGCCTTGAACTCGCTGACGATGCCGTGGCGGTCGAGCGCGGCGCTGATCTGCGGGCCGCCGCCGTGCACGACGACCGGCTTGAGGCCGGCGTGGTGCAGGAAGACGACGTCCTGGGCGAAGGCGGCTTTCAGGTCCTCGTCGATCATGGCGTTGCCGCCGAACTTGATGACGACGGTCTTGCCGCGGTGGCGGGTCAGCCAGGGCAGCGCCTCGATGAGGATCTGGGCCTTGGGCAGGGCGGTGTGCTTACGGGTGCTCATGAGTCCTCAGGAGGAGTACGCGCTGTTCTCGTGGACGTAGTCGGCGGTGAGGTCGTTGGTCCAGATGACGGCGGACTCGGACCCGGCGGCGAGGTCGGCGGTGATCGTCACCTCGCGGTAACGCATGTCGACGAGGTCGCGGTCCTCGCCGACCGAGCCGTTCTTGCAGACCCAGACGCCGTTGATGGCGACGTTGAGCCGGTCCGGCTCGAAGGCGGCCTTGGTGGTGCCGATGGCGGACAGGACGCGGCCCCAGTTGGGGTCCTCGCCGTGGATGGCGCACTTGAGGAGGTTGTTGCGGGCGATGGAGCGGCCCACCTCGACGGCGTCCTCCTCGGAGGCGGCGTTGACCACCTCGATACGGATGTCCTTGGACGCGCCCTCGGCGTCGCCGATGAGCTGCCGGCCGAGGTCGTCGCAGACGGTGCGTACGGCGTCGGCGAACTCCTCGTACGCGGGCGTCGCGCCGGAGGCGCCGGAGGCGAGCAGCAGGACGGTGTCGTTGGTGGACATGCAGCCGTCGGAGTCGACCCGGTCGAAGGTGACGCGGGTGGCGTCGCGCAGCGCCTTGTCGAGCGTCGGGGCGTCGAGGTCGGCGTCGGTGGTGAGGACGACGAGCATGGTGGCGAGGCCGGGGGCGAGCATGCCCGCCCCCTTAGCCATGCCGCCGACGGTCCACCCGTCCTTGGTCACCACAGACGTCTTGTGGACGGTGTCGGTGGTCTTGATCGCGATGGCGGCCTTCTCGCCGCCGTGCTCGCTGAGCGCCTCGGCGGCCTTCTCCACGCCCGGCAGGAGCTTGTCCATGGGCAGGAGTACGCCGATGAGGCCGGTCGACGCGACGGCGACCTCGCCCGCGCCGATGTCCAGGACGTCGGCGACCTTCTCGGCGGTGGCGTGGGTGTCCTGGAAGCCCTTCGGGCCGGTGCAGGCGTTGGCGCCGCCGGAGTTGAGGACGACGGCGGTCAGCTCGCCGCTCTTCAGGACCTGCTCGGACCACTGGACGGGCGCCGCCTTGACGCGGTTGGAGGTGAAGACGCCCGCGGCTGCGCGGCGGGGCCCGGTGTTGACCACGAGGGCCAGGTCCGGGTTGCCGTTCTGCTTGATCCCGGCGGCGATGCCCGCCGCCGTGAATCCCTTCGCTGCCGTGACGCTCACGGTGCCACTCCGATCGTGGAAAGTCCGGTGGTCTCCTCGAGACCGAGGGCGATGTTCATGCTCTGCACCGCGCCGCCGGCGGTGCCCTTGGTGAGGTTGTCGATGGCGCTGATCGCGATGACGCGGCCGGCCGTCTCGTCGTACGCGACCTGGACCTGGACGGCGTTGGAGCCGTAGACGGAGGCGGTCGCGGGCCACTGCCCCTCCGGGAGGAGGTGGACGAACGGCTCGTCGGCGTACGCCTTCTCGTACGCGGCGCGTACGTCCTCGGCCGTGGTGTCCGGCTTGGCCTTGGCGCTGCAGGTGGCGAGGATGCCGCGGGCCATGGGGGCGAGGGTCGGGGTGAAGGAGACGGTGACCTTCTCCCCCGCCACACCGCTGAGGTTCTGGCTCATCTCGGGGGTGTGCCGGTGCCCGCCGCCCACGCCGTACGGGGACATGGAGCCCATGACCTCGGAGCCGAGGAGGTGCGGCTTGAGCGCCTTGCCCGCGCCGGAGGTGCCGGTGGCCGCGACGATCACGGCGTCCGGCTCGACGAGCCCGCCGCCGTACGCCGGGAAGAGCGCGAGCGATACGGCGGTGGGGTAACAGCCGGGCACCGCGACGCGCCGGGACCCCTCCAGCGCGGCGCGGGCGCCCGGCAGCTCGGGAAGGCCGTAGGGCCAGGTCCCGGCGTGCGGGGAGCCGTAGAACTTCTCCCAGTCGGCGGCGTCCTCCAGCCGGAAGTCGGCGCCCATGTCGACGACGAGGACGTCGTCGCCGAGCTGCTCGGCGACGGCGGCGGACTGCCCGTGCGGCAGCGCCAGGAACACGACGTCGTGCCCGGCGAGGACCTCCGCGGTGGTCGGCTCCAGCACCCGGTCGGCGAGCGGCAGCAGGTGCGGCTGGAGCCCGCCGAAGCGCTGTCCGGCGTTGGAGTTGCCGGTCAGGGCGCCGATCTCGACGCGGGGGTGGGCGAGAAGCAGGCGGAGGAGCTCTCCGCCCGCGTATCCGCTCGCGCCCGCCACTGCTGCTCGTACTGCCATCGGTCCTCCTCGGTGATGGCATGACTATACGCAGCTATGCAGTTTTATGCAAAGGTTTTCCGGAGTCCCGCCGGCCGTCCCGCTCAGGCCCCGACGTACGCCGCGAGGTGCTCGCCGGTGAGGGTGGAGCGGGCGGCGACGAGGTCGGCGGGGGCACCTTCGAAGACGATCCGGCCGCCGTCGTGGCCGGCGCCCGGGCCGAGGTCGATGATCCAGTCGGCGTGCGCCATGACCGCCTGGTGGTGCTCGATGACGATGACCGACTTGCCCGAGTCGACGAGCCTGTCGAGCAGGCCGAGCAGCTGCTCGACGTCGGCGAGGTGGAGGCCGGTGGTCGGCTCGTCGAGGACGTACACACCGCCCTTCTCCGCCATGTGCGTGGCGAGCTTGAGCCGCTGCCGCTCGCCGCCGGAGAGCGTGGTGAGCGGCTGGCCCAGGGTGAGGTAGCCGAGCCCGACGTCGGCGAGCCGCGTCAGGATCTTGTGGGCCGCCGGGGTGCGCGCCTCGCCGGTGGAGAAGAACTCCTCGGCCTCGGTCACCGACATCGCGAGCACCTCGCTGATGTCCCGGCCGCCGAGGTGGTGGTCGAGGACGGAGGCCTGGAACCGCTTGCCCTCGCACTCCTCGCAGACGGTGGCGACGCCCGCCATCATCGCCAGGTCGGTGTAGATGACGCCCGCGCCGTTGCAGGTGGGGCAGGCGCCTTCGCTGTTGGCGCTGAAGAGCGCCGGCTTGACGCCGTTGGCCTTGGCGAAGGCCTTGCGGATGGGGTCGAGCAGCCCGGTGTACGTCGCCGGGTTGCTGCGCCGCGAGCCGCGGATCGGGGTCTGGTCGATGGACACCACGCCGTCGTCCGGGCGGATCGACCCGTGGATGAGGGAGCTCTTGCCGGAGCCGGCCACGCCCGTGACCACGCAGAGCACCCCGAGCGGGACGTCGACGTCGACACCTTGCAGGTTGTTCGTCGTCGCGCCGCGGATCTCCAGCGTGCCGGTGGGCTTGCGCACCGCCTCCTTGAGGGCGGCCCGGTCGTCGAGGTGGCGGCCGGTGACGGTGTCGGCGGCCCGCAGCCCCGCGACGGTGCCCTCGAAGCAGACCGTGCCGCCCGCCGTGCCGGCGCCGGGGCCGAGGTCGACGACGTGGTCGGCGATGGCGATCACCTCGGGCTTGTGCTCCACGACGAGCACGGTGTTGCCCTTGTCGCGCAGCCGCAGCAGCAGGTCGTTCATCCGCTGGATGTCATGGGGGTGCAGGCCCGCGGTCGGCTCGTCGAAGACGTAGGTGACGTCGGTGAGCGAGGAGCCGAGGTGGCGGATCATCTTGACGCGCTGCGCCTCGCCGCCCGACAGCGTGCCCGACGGCCGGTCGAGCGAGAGGTAGCCGAGACCGATCTCCACGAAGGAGTCCAGGGTCTGCCGCAGCGAGGCGAGCAGCGGCGCCGCCGAGGGCTCGTCGAGACCGCGGACCCATGCGGCGAGGTCGCTGATCTGCATCGCGCAGGCGTCGGCGATGCCGACGCCGCCGATCTTGGAGGAGCGGGCCGCCTCGGTGAGCCGGGTGCCGTCGCAGTCGGGGCAGGTGGTGAAGGTGACGGCCCGGTCCACGAACGCCCGGATGTGCGGCTGGAGCGCCTCCCGGTCCTTGGACAGCATCGACTTCCGGAGCTTCGGGATCAGTCCCTCGTAGGTGAGGTTGATGCCCTCGACCTTGATCTTGGTCGGCTCCTTGTGGAGGAGGGCGTCCAGCTCCTTCTCGGTGAAGTCGCGGATCGGCTTGTCGGGGTCGAAGAAGCCGCAGCCGCTGTAGATGCGGCCGTACCAACCGTCCATGGTGTAGCCGGGGATGGTGAGCGCGCCCTCGTTGAGCGACTTGGAGTCGTCGTACAGCTGGGCCAGGTCGACGTCGGAGACCCTGCCCATGCCCTCGCAGCGCGGGCACATCCCGCCGGTGATCTTGAAGTCGCGCCGCTCCTTCGTCGTCTTCCCGCCGCGTTCGAAGGTGACCGCGCCCGCTCCGCTGATGGAGGCGACGTTGAAGGAGAAGGCCTGCGGCGAGCCGATGTGCGGGCGGCCGAGCCGGCTGAAGAGGATGCGCAGCATCGCGTGGGCGTCGGTGACGGTGCCCACCGTGGAGCGGGGGTTGGCGCCCATCCGCTGCTGGTCGACGATGATCGCGGTCGTCAGGCCTTCGAGTACGTCGACGTCGGGCCGCGCCAGTGTCGGCATGAAGCCTTGGACGAAGGCGCTGTAGGTCTCGTTGATCAGCCGCTGCGACTCCGCGGCGATCGTGTCGAACACCAGCGAGCTCTTGCCCGAACCGGAGACTCCGGTGAACACCGCCAGCCGGCGCTTGGGGATCTCCAGGCTGACGTCCTTGAGGTTGTTCACACGCGCGCCGTGCACACGGATCAGGTCGTGGCTGTCCGCGGTGTGCGGCGGCACGGGCGACTGCGTGTCCGTCGTCGTGGCCATGCTCATCGTCTCTCCCTCTGCGGGCGGGGCCGGTGTCTCTGTCGGCCGCTGCGGCCGGCGATCTTGCGGCGTCGGGGAAGTATCCCTCCTGCCGGGGAGCGCGACCACCGCCGGCCGCGCTCCCCGACGGGACGGCCGAGTCGCTTGCCCCGCCGGGGAGTTGGAGCGCTCCGCGGCAGGGGGCCGGACCCGGCCGAGGCCGGTCCTTACCGCGGCCTGCGGGGCTGGTCCTTACCGCTTGCGGGGCTGGTTGAAGCGGAGCATGTTGCCGGCCGGGTCGCGGAAGGCGCAGTCGCGCACGCCGTACGGCTGGTCGATCGGCTCCTGCAGCACCTCGCCGCCGGCGGCCCGGATGCGTTCGAAGGTGGCGTCGCAGTCGTCGGTGGTGAAGATCACGCCGCGCAGCATGCCCTTGGCCAGCAGTTCGGCCATCGCCTGCCGGTCGGCGGGCGAGGCGTTGGGGTCGGCGAGCGGCGGCTCCAGAACGATCTCCACGTCCGGCTGCGCGGGCGAGCCGACGGTCACCCAGCGCATCCCCTCGAACGCGACGTCGTTGCGCACCTCGAAGCCGAGGACGTCGCGGTAGAAGGCGAGCGCCTTGTCATGGTCGTCGACGGCGATGAAGCACTGCGAGAGTTTGATGTCCATGCCCTCGACGCTACGAGGCGGCGGCGGCTTCCGCTTCTCCGATCCTGACCGATGCTTCTCCGGCCCCGACCGGTTGTTCCCCGACCCTCACCGGTTCGCGGTTCCTGGCCGGTCGGGTGAGGACCTTGGCGACGCACGCCGGGATCCCGGCACCGGCCTCGTGGGGGCGGGCCCGGTAGGCGCTCGGGCTCTCGCCCACGAGCTCGGTGAAGCGCGAGCTGAACGAGCCGAGCGAGGTACATCCCACCGCGAAGCAGACCTCGGTCACGCTCATGTCGCCCCGCCGCAGCAGCGCCTTCGCCCGCTCGATGCGGCGGGTCATCAGGTAGTTGTAGGGCGTCTCCCCGAACGCGGCGCGGAAGCTGCGGGAGAAGTGCCCGGCCGACATGTGGGCGACCCTGGCCAGCGCGGGCACGTCCAGCGGCTGCGCGTAGTCGCGGTCCATCACGTCCCGGGCGCGTCGCAGCCGTACCAGGTCATCCAGGGTCGCCATACGCACCAGCATGGCACGCGGCCGGGGCGCCGGGGCGGGCGCGGCGTCGTGGACCTTGACGAGTGGGCATGCGCCCACTAAGGATGGGCACATGCCCACTCCACCGGAGCGAGGTCGCTCCTCCGCGCACGAGCCTCACCAACACCGCCGGGTGGCCGAGTCGTTCGGCACGGACGCCGAGCGCTACGACCGGGCCCGGCCTCGCTATCCCCAGGCCCTGGTGGAGCGGATCGTCGCCGGCAGCCCGGGCCCCGGCGTCCTCGACGTCGGGTGCGGTACCGGCATCGCCGCCCGGCAGTTCCAGGAGGCCGGCTGCCGGGTCCTCGGGGTCGAGCCCGACCCGCGTATGGCCGACCGGGCGCGGCGGCTGGGAACCGAGGTGGAGGTGGCGACGTTCGAGGCGTGGGATCCGGCGGGCCGGGCCTTCGACGCGGTCGTCGCCGGCCAGGCCTGGCACTGGATCGACCCCGCCGCGGGAGCGGCCCAGGCCGCGCGCGTACTGCGCCCCGGCGGCCTGCTGGCCCCGTTCTGGAGCGCCTTCGAGTTCCCGTCCGACCTGGCGGAAGCCGTCGCCGAGGTCTGCCGGCGGGCGCTGCCCGACGCGCCGTTCGACCCCCACGCGATGGCGCGGGGCGCCCTGGACGCGTACCGGGCGGTCTTCGCCAAGGCGGCCGACGGCATGCGCGAGGCGGGCGGCTTCGGCGCCCCGGAGCAGTGGCGCTTCGACTGGGAGTGGTCCTACACGCGAGACGCGTGGCTGGATCAGATGCCCACCCAGGGCGCCTTCACCCGCCTCCCGCCGGACAAGCTGGCGGAGGTTTTGGAGGGTGTCGGGGCCGCCATCGACGCGCGGGGCGGCGGCTTCACGATGCGTTACGTCACGGTGGCGGTCACCGCGGTGCGAGGCGGGGCCGGAACTCGAGGCGGGGCCTGATGCCGACGGGAGTGGCCCTCCGCGACGCCCGCGAGCAGCTGTTCGACGCCGCCGAGCGCGTCCTGCTCCGGGACGGGCCGAACGCGTTGACCAGCCGGGCGGTCACCACGGAGGCGGGCTGCGCCAAGGGCGTCCTGCACCGGCACTTCGCCGACTTCGACGCCTTCCTCGCCGAGCTCGTACGCGACCGGGTCCGGCGCATCGACGACCAGGCCGGGGCCCTGCGCGCCTGCGCCGGGAGCGGTTCGGTCACCGACAACCTCACCGGCGCGCTGACGGGCCTGTTCCGGTCGGTCGCCGTGTCCATCGTCGCCCTCGTCATCTCCCGCGACGAGCTGCGCGCCCGGCTGCGCCGGGACAGGCCGGCCGGCGTCCCGGTCCTGGCGGAAGCCGCCGCGATGATCGCCTCGTACCTGACCGCCGAGCGGGAACGGGGGCGCATCGACGCCGACGCCGACGTCGACACCCTGGCTCCCACGCTCATCGGCGCCGTGCACCTGCTGTTCGCCGACCGGGAAGGCGCGCCGCCGGAGGACGGAGCCGTCGCCAAGGTCGTGACCGCGGTCCTCGCCGGCGCCGTACGCCGGTGAGGGCGCCCGACCGGCTCAATACCCGGCCGGGCGGACCAGGCCCGTCTCGTACGCGAAGACCGCCGCCTGCGTGCGGTCGCGCAGGCCCAGTTTGACGAGGATCCGGCCGACGTGGGTCTTCACGGTCTGCTCGGCGACGACCAGACGCTCGGCGATCTCCGCGTTGGACAGGCCCTGCGCGATCAGCGCCAGCACTTCGGTCTCGCGCTCCGTCAGGTCGCCGGCGCGGCCCTGGCGCGGGGTGCGGACGGTGGCGGTGCGGGTCACGCGGGCGAACTCGGCGATGAGCCGCTTGGTGATGTTCGGCGCGAGCAGTGCCTCGCCCCCGGCCACGACCCGTACCGCCTGGGCGAGTTCGTCGGCCGACGCGTCCTTGAGGAGGAAGCCGGAGGCGCCCGCGCGCAGCGCCTCGTACACGTACTCGTCGAGGTCGAAGGTGGTCAGGACCAGGACGCGCGCGGTGGCTCCGGGTGCCGCGGTGATGCGGCGCGTGGCCTCGATGCCGCCGAGGCCGGGCATGCGGATGTCCATCAGGACGACGTCCGGGGCGAGTTCGGCGACCTTGGCGACGGCGTCGAGACCGTCCACGGCCTGGCCGACGACCTCGATGCCCGGTTCGGCGTTGAGCAGCACCGTGAAGCCCTGGCGGACCATCATCTGGTCGTCGGCGATCAGGACGCGGATGGGGGTCGTCATACGGGGTCCTCGGTGGTCGGGTTCGTCGCGTGCGCCGGCAGGACCGCGGTCACCTCGTAACCGCCGTCCGGGGTGGGCCCGGTGGCGAGGTCGCCGCCGAGCATCGCCGTGCGCTCCCGCATGCCGAGCAGTCCGTGACCGGTGCCTGGCGAAGGCTGGGCGGGGTGGAGCGGCGGAGTGTTGGTGACGCGGACGGTGAGCCCGGAGGGGTGGTACCCCGTCTCCACGCGCACCTCCGCCCCGGGCGCGTGCCGCATCACGTTGCTGAGCGCCTCCTGCACGATACGGAACGCCGACAGCTCGACACCCGGCGGCAGCGGACGCGGGGTTCCGGTGGTGCGGGCCGTGACGGTGACACCGGCGCCGCGCACGCCCGCGACGAGCTCGTCCAGCTGGGCGAGGGTCGGCTGCGGGGCGTGGCGCGCGCCCTCGGCGAGGGCCTCCTCGGAGCGCAGGACGCCGAGGACGCGGCGGAGTTCGGTGAGGGCCTCGACGGCGTTCTGCCGGATGCCGGCGAGGTTCTCACGCAGCTCGTCGGACGGGTCGGCGACGAGGTGCGGGGCGACCTGCGCCTGGATGGAGATGACCGACATGTGGTGGGCGACCACGTCGTGCAGCTCGCGCGCGATCCGGTGGCGCTCCTCCAGCAGGGTGCGCCGGGCCCGTTCCCCGGCGGTGAGCTCCGCCTGGGCGACCAGTTCGGTACGGGCCACCTGGCGGCCGCGCAGAGCCGAGCCGAGCACGGTCGCGCCCACGAGGACCGGCACGGCCAGGCTGACACTCCCGAGGTGGTATCCGGAGCCCACGGCGTCCAGCAGCAGAAGGAGGCCCGCCAGGAGGGTGAGGACCAGTGCCGTGGCCGCGGCCCGCAGCCGCACCCGCAGGGCGAGCAGGAACAGCACGCCCGCCTGCACCACCAGCCCGCCGGACGTCCAGGGGTACGGCACCCCCGCGTGGGCCGGGAGCGGGCCCGGTATCCAGGAGTGCGGGGCGACGGCGCCGTCGGCCACCGGCTGCGTGGCCATGATCATGACGAGTGTCGCCGCCCACCAGGCCGGGACAGGGAAGTACAGCCCGGCGACGAGCGCCGCAGCCTGGACGGAGGCGAGCAGCAGGCCCAGCCCGTCGCCCAGTCCGTAGTCCTCGCCGTACTCCTCGGTGCCCAGGATGACCAGCGTCCCGGCGATCAGCATCAGCGGCACCACGAGCGCGGGCCGCCAGTCGAGCCAGCGCGGGGCCCGGGCACCCGGCAGTCCTTCCGGGTCCGCCGTCAGCAGGTCCTCGCGCAGGGCGCGCAGCACCGCACGCGGGCCCTTCGCCCAGCGCTCCCCCATGATCCCCCTCGTCACAGGGCTCACCCTAAAGCGTGTCTTGCCGGTCACGCCGCGCCTCCCTATCCCGCGCGGGGCCGCCCACGCGCACCACTCGGCTCGCGCCCGGACCCGAGGGCCTGCCGGAGCCCTGTTCGTACGTGCGGAACGCCACCCGGCACACCAGCAGCGCCGCCGCGAACAGCGGCAGCCAGGCGAGGCGGGCCAGGATCCAGCCGGCGCCGTCCGGCACGGTGTGCAGCCCCGGAAGGGGCCCGTCCGCGAGCAGGCCGAGCGCGGTGACGGCCATCATCGCGGTCTGGTGCCAGAGGAAGACGGTCATCGCGGAGAGGTTCACCAGCGCCACGGCCGCCCACGCCGCGGGCCGCCTCAGCACCCGCCGCAGCGGGCCCGTCAGCAACAGCGCCGCCCCGCACTGGGCGAGTCCGAAGGTGACGGCGGCGAGCGTCGGCGGGTTGAGGTTGGAGACCGCGGCGCCGGGCACCCCGACCATGGACGCCGGGTAGCCGGCGAACAGGACGAGACCGGCGGTGGCGGCGGCGCCGACGGCGAGCAGCGCCCATCCCGTCGTACGCCCCGGCAGGCCGTGCCGCGCCCAGAGCGTGCCCAGGCAGTACGGCACCAGCCAGCCGGCCGCCACGTTGGCCCAGCCGAGCGCGTCCGGGCCGCCGAGGCCGAAGCGCGCCAGGTCGACGTGGAGCACGACGGCGAGCGGCCACAGCGGGTGCAGCCGCGCGACCAGCGGGGTCGCCGCCGTCAGCGCCGCGAGGACGAGCAGGAACCACAGGGGCGACAGCACCAACTTGAGCAGGGCGCGTACGGTCCCGTCGCCCGCCCCGGCGGCCAGCATCGCGACCGCCGCCACGGCCCACACCGCCACCACGGCGACCACCGGCCGGGACAGCCGGACCAGGCGCGCGCCGAGCCACCTCCGGTACGGCGCACCCCCGGCGCGCGCCGCCGCGTGGCTCTGCGCGGCCACGTACCCGCCGACGAGGAAGAAGACGGCGAGGGTCTGCAACAGCCAGGAGACGGGGGCGAGGTGGGGCAGGTACGACACCGGGCTGGTGGCACGGACCGTGCCGCTGTCGGCGACGAGGGCCGTCACCAGCCAGTGCCCGAGGACCACGCCGAGGATGGCGAGCGCGCGCAGGGCGTCGACGGCGCGGTCGCGACCGGGCGGGGTGGCGGCGTCGATCCGCCGGACGAGCTCACGCATCGGGAACCTCCCCGGAGACGATGCGGGCGAGGGTGCGCAGGGGTACGGAACCGGGTGCGAGGTAGTCGCTGTGGCCGCCCGCTCCGGCGTCGAAGACGCGCGCGCCGAACTCCGGAGACACCGGATCGGTCCCGAACCCGACGGTGGTGAGGAAGGGGACCCGGAGCCGTACGTGCGGCACGTCGGCGATCCAGTCGGCGGCGCCCCGGCCCGCCCAGACGGTGGCCGTGGTGCGCAGCTGCCGGGCGGTGCCGGTGCGGCCCGTGCCCGGGCTGCCGTACAGGACGATGTCGGCGACGGGCAGGCCCGGGGCCGCGTCGGCGCAGACGACGGAGCCGTACGAGTGGCACAGGAGCGCGATCCGGGCGGCGGGCTTGGCGCGGGCCAACTCCCTTACGAAGGCGGCCAGTCGCGGCCCGGCGTCCGCGGCCCGGCCGTCCGTCAGGGCCTCGGGGCCCAGGGTGCGCGGCGTCGCGTAGCCGAGCCAGGCGACGACGGCCGCCCGGTCGCCCAGCTCGCGCTGGAGCGCCACGGCGCCGGCGTGGAAGCGCCCGTACGTATCGAGGCCGGTGTCGGCGCCCGGGACCAGGACCGCGACGCGGTCGGCGCGTGCCAGGTCCCCGACGACCTCGGCGGTGCGGCCGCCGTCGCGGCCGTCGAAGTGGAGGAAGCGGCGTTCCGGGTCCGCCATCGCGCGCAGCGCGGCGGCCCGCCGGCGGTCGCCGTGGCCGGCGGCCATGCGCTCGGCCGCGCGGAGGGAGGCGCGGTTCGCGGCGTACCGCGCGTCGAGCGTCCCGGGCGTGGCCGTGGCGGCCGTCAGCGGCGCGAGGCGGGGCGGGGCGGGCGCCGGGACGGCCGAGGGGCGGGCCGCGGCCGACACCGGCAGCGCCACCGAGGTGGTGAGGAGCGCGGCGAGCAGGGCGCGGCGCAGGCGGGACGCCATGAGCGGTCCTTCCGTACCGGAGGAGGTGTGGTGGTGCGTGCTTCCGGTGCGGACGTTATGGATCGCGTCGGGTGATCCGCGTCCCGCCAGGGTGGGCATTCGGGCGGTGGCTCTCAGGTATGACGGGTAGGGGGTGGCGGCCCACGTGACTGTGGGTTTCCTCTAAACACGCGCGACCGGATTCCGTGGAGACACGCACCTGACGATGGATCGGATCGCTGACAGAGTGACAGGCGAAGTGATCTTGTTGTGTGGTTTCAATAAAGGAGGGTGTGCCAGTGAGCGCTTACACGAGTGACGTGGTGGTGACGGGTCTCGGCGCCACCACCCCGCTCGGCGGGGACGCCGCCGCCACGTGGGCGGGGATGCTGGCCGGCCGGTCGGGGATCCGCCCGATCGAGGAGGAGTGGGCGGCCGGGCTGCCCGTACGGATCGCGGGCCGGCTCGCGGTCGAGCCGACCGAGGTCCTGGACCGCGTCCAGGCCCGGCGCCTGGACCGCTGCGAGCAGGTCGCGCTCGTCGCCGCCCGGGAGGCGTGGGCCGACGCGGGGGCGCCGGAGGTCGAGCCGGAGCGGCTGGCCGTGGTGGTCGGTACGGGCACGGGCGGGGCCCTGACCATGCTCGGCCAGGACGACGTGCTGGAGGCGTCCGGGGTCCGGCGGGTGTCCCCGCACACGGTGCCGATGCTGATGGCGAACGGCCCGGCCGCCTGGGTCAGCATCGAGCTCGGCGCCCGGGGCGGCGCGCACACCCCGGTCAGCGCCTGCGCGTCCGGCGCGGAGGCGATCGCCATGGGCCTGGACCTGATCCGGCTGGGCCGGGCGGACGTGGTGGTGGCGGGCGGCGCCGAGGCGTGCGTCTGCCCGCTGACGCTGGCCGGGTTCGCGCAGGCCAGGGCCCACTCGACGCGTAACGACGCCCCGGAGCGGGCGTCCCGGCCCTTCGACGTGGACCGGGACGGCTTCGTCATCGGCGAGGGGGCCGGGGTGGTGGTGCTGGAGCGCGCGGACTTCGCCGCGGCGCGGGCGGCTCGCGCCCATGCGGCGCTCGCCGGGGCGGGCGTGACGTCGGACGCGTACCACATCACGGCCGCGCACCCGGAGGGCCAGGTGCGCGCGATGCGCCTGGCGCTGGCGGCGGCGGGCCTGTCACCGCTGGACATCGGGCACGTCAGCGCCCACGCGACCTCCACGCCCAAGGGCGACCTGGCGGAGGCGCAGTCGGTGGCCGAGGCCGTCGGCACGCACGCGGCCGTGACCGCGACCAAGTCGATGACGGGTCATCTCTTCGGCGCGGCGGGAGCGGTGGGCGCGCTGGCGGCGATCCTGGCGGTGCGCGACGGCGTCGTCCCGCCGACGGTGAACGTCGAGACGCTGGACCCGGAGGTGAAGCTGGACGTCGTCACCGGGGCGCCGCGGCGGGGGCCGGTGGGCGCGGCGCTGACGAACGCGTTCGGCTTCGGCGGGCACAACGCCTCGCTGGTGTTCACGGCGGCGCCGTAGGGCCCGTGCCGACACCCCCCTAGGGGGCGGGCGTTACCGCTTCGCCGCCCGCAGGACCACGAACTTCGGGCTGCCGGCGACGACCTGGCAGTTGCCGAAGATCCGCCGCAGCGTCAGGTGGTAGCCCAGGTGCCGGTTGCCGACGACCCACAGCTCTCCGCCGGGCCGCAGCGCGCGGCGCGCGTGCGTGAACATGCGCCGGGCCGTGCGGTCGGTGGTGGCCTGGTGGCTGTGGAAGGGCGGGTTGTTCAGGACGAGGTCCACGGAGTCCGCGGGGACGTCCGCGAGCCCGTCGCCGACCAGGAACTCCGCCTTCGTCCCGCCCGGGCCGCTCTCCCGGTACGTCTCCTCCGCCGACGCCACCGCCTGGTACGACTCGTCGGCGAAGAGCAGTTCCGCGTCCGGGTCGGCGAGCGCCATCGCGAGGCCGACGACGCCGTTGCCGCAACCGAGGTCGACGACGCGGCGGCCCGGACCCGCCGCCGGCAGGTGCCGGAGGAAGAAGCGCGTGCCGATGTCGAGGCGGTCGGCGCAGAAGACGCCCGCGTGGTTGACGACGGTCCGGCCGGCCACGGGGGCCGGGGCGTCGTCGGGCAGCGCGTACCGGTACGGCCAGGGGCTCGTGGTGCGCGGCAGCGACGGGTCCGGCGTGGAGAAGATCAGGCGGGCCTTCTTGACGGCCAGCGAGGTGCGGGTGGGGCCGACGAGCCGCTCGAAGAGCTGCAGCGTGGAGGTGTGGATCTCCTTGACCATGCCGGTGCCGACGACGACCGTGCCCGCGTGCAGCGCGGGGGCGAGGCGGTGCAGCTGGTCCTCCAGGAGCGCGAGGCTCCTGGGGACGCGGACGAGCAGCACGTCGACGCGGTCGGGCGGGGTGTCGCGCGTGGTGAGGAGCCGCACGGACGCCTCCTCGACCCCGTTGCGGGCGAGGTTGGCGCGGGTGGCCTCGCGGGCGAGGAAGGAGTCGGTGATCTGTACGGGGGCGGGGCCGGTCCGTTCGCGGTGGAGCCCGGCGAGCGAGGTGACCAAGGCCCCCCACCGGTCGCCGACGACGGCCACGGTGCCGGAGAGGTCGGTGGACTCCTCCGCCAGGTGGCGCAGCAGGTACTCGTCGGCGGCGTCCCACGCGCGCAGCGGGTCGCGCGGGTCCTCGGGGAAGCGGGCGAGCTCGGCATCGCCCCAGGGCGTGGTCAGACGGTTCATCGTGACCTCAGGCTAGCCGCTCGCCCGCGGCCTACCGGAATCGGAGCGCCATCCAGTGCTCGGGCACGTCGAGGGAGCGGAAGCCCACCTTCTCGTACACGCCGTGCGCGTCCTCGGTGGCGAGCATGATGCGCTTGACGCCCAGGGGGGCGAAGTGGTCGCGGACCGCTTCGACGAGGGCGGTGCCCAGGCCCTTGCCGCGGGCGGCGCGGTCGACGTAGACGTCGCAGAGCCAGGCGAAGGTGGCGTGGTCGGTGACGGCACGGGCGTAGCCGACGAGTTCACCCGAGCCGGTCTCGTAGAGGCCAAAGTTGAGCGATCCGTCGATCGCCCGGTCCTGCTTGTCGCGGCTGCGGCCGAGCGCCCAGTACGCGTCGGTCGACAGCCAGTGGTGGACGCGGGCGCGGTCGAGGCGGGCGGGGTCGGTGGAGATCTCGTACGCGTCCAGGGCGTTCGCCGTCAGGGGGTCCATGATCGGACTCTGGCAGGGCGGGGGGCGGTTGTCAGTGGCGCGTGCCACGCTTTTCTGCGAGGGGCCGGTTTCCCCGAGGGGCCGGTTTCCCCGAGGGGCCGGTTCGCTCACCGCCGCAGTTCGTCGTGGGCGGCGCGCAGCCGGCGTACGCCCTCGGCGAGCTCGGCCGGTCCGGCGACGGCGGCGAAGCTGAGGCGTACGTGCCCGGCGGGCGGTTCGGCGCAGAAGTAGGGGCGGCCGGGGGCGACGGCGACGCCCGCGCGCAGGGCGGCGGCGAGCAGGGCGGGCTCGTCGGTGGTGTCGGGGAGGCGGAGCCAGAGATGGTGGCCGCCGGTGGGGAGGTGCGGGAGGGCGAGTTCGGGCAGGTGCAGCGCGAGCGCGGCGGCCATGGCGTCGCGCCGGGACTTCAACTCGGCCGACACGGCGCGGAGGTGACGGCTCCAGGCCGGAGACCCGACGAGCTCCAGGGCGGCTTCCTGGAGGGGGCGCGGCACGAAGAAGGTGTCGACGACCTGGATGGCGCGGAGCCGTTCCAGCACCGGGCCGCGCGCGGCCAGCGCGCCGACCCGCAGGCTGGGCGAGGCGATCTTGGTGAGCGAGCGGACGTGGACGACGACGCCGTCCGGGTCCTCGGCGGCGAGCGGCGCGGGGAGCGGGCCCGCGTCCTCGTGGACGAGGTGGCGGGCGAAGTCGTCCTCGACGACGAAGGCACCGGCCTCGCGGGCGATGCGCACCACCTCGCGGCGCCGCTCGGCGGGGAGGACCGCGCCGGTGGGGTTCTGGAAGAGCGGCTGGGTGACGAAGACACGGGCGCCCGTGGCCCGGAAGGCGGCGGCCAGCAGGTCGGGGCGGACGCCGTCGCGGTCGGCCGGTACGGGCACGGGGCGGACCCCGGTGGCGCGGGCGACGGCCAGCATGCCCGGATAGGTGGGTGACTCGACGAGGACGGGGGCGCCGGGCGGGGCGAGGGCCCGCAGCGCGGTGGCGATCGCGGACTGGCCGCCCGCGGTGATCAGGACGTCGGCGGCGGTGACGGTGCCGCCGATCTCGCGGGCGAACCAGTCGCGCAGCTCGTGCAGTCCGTCGGTGGGCGGCCGGCTCCAGGCGCCGGGCCGCCGTCCGGCGCGGGCGAGCGCGGCGGCGAGGGCCCGCTCGGGCTGGAGGGAGGGGTGGAGATAGCCGCCGTTGAACTCGACCACGCCGGTGTGCGGCGCGGCGAGGGTGACGAGGACACCGGACGCGTCGACGGAGCGCGGCACGAGCTCGGTCGCGGAGTCGGCGCTGAGGGCGACCTCCTGCCAGGAGGTGTCGCCCGCCTCCGGTGTGCCGGTGGCGCGCGGCCGGGCCCGGAAGGCGCCCGCGCCGGGGCGGGTGACGACCAGGCCCTCGGCGGAGAGCTGGGCGAGGGCCCGGGAGACGGTCACCGGGGAGACCCGGTAGCGCTCGACCAGGGCCCGACTGGAGGGCAGCTTTCCACCTGGAGAGTAGCGGTCCAGCTCCTTTTTCAGGGTGGCTGCCAGTTCAGCGACGCTGCTACGCTCGTGCATGACAGCACAGAATAGCGCTACCACCCCGAACGCGATAGCGGTGGAGACCCCCGCCGCCCCCCGGACCCCGACGCCCGCACCCGCGTCCGGGACCCCGACGCCCGGGGCCGCCGCCGACCGCCGCGGCATGGGCACGCTGCTCGCCTCGCTGGGCGTCGTCTCCTTCTCGCTCACCTTCCCGTCCACCGCCTGGGGACTGGAGAGCTTCGGCCCCTGGTCGCTCGTCGCCGTGCGCTCCACGCTCGCCGCGCTGATCGCCGGAGCCTTCCTGCTCGCGCTGCGCGTACCGGTCCCGGACCGCCGCCACTGGGCCGGGCTCGCGGTGGTCGGCGGCGGTGTCGTGGTGGGCTTCCCCCTGCTGACCACGCTGGCGCTGCGGACCTCGACCACCTCGCACGCCGCCGTGGTGGTGGGGCTGCTGCCGCTGACGACCGCCGTGTTCGCCGCGGTGCGCACCGGCCGGCGGCCGTCGCGCGCCTTCTGGGCGGCCGCGCTGGCCGGGGCGGCGGTGGTGATCGCGTTCACCGTGCAGCAGAGCGGCGGCGACGTGTCGGCCGGCGACCTGTATCTGTTCGGGGCGCTACTGGTGTGTGCGGCCGGTTACACCGAGGGTGGCCGGCTGGCCCGGGTGATGCCGGGCTGGCAGGTCATCGGCTGGGCGCTGGTGATGTGTCTGCCGCTCGCCGTGGCCGGTTCGGCGGTCGCGCTGGCCTACGAGCCGGTGCGGCTGACCACGCACGGCGTCGTGGGTCTGGTCTGGGTGGCGGCCGGATCGACCTTCTTCGGGCTGTACGTCTGGTACCGGGGCATGGCGGCGGTGGGCATCGCCCGGGCCAGCCAGCTCCAGCTGGCCCAGCCGCTGCTCACCCTGGCCTGGTCGGTGTGGCTGCTGGGCGAGTCGGTGTCGGCCGCCGCGCCGCTGGCGGCCGGAGCGGTCCTCGTCTGCATCGCGGTCACCCAGCGGACCGGCTCCTGAGCCCCCCGACACTCGGGTGACGCGGGACACACCCTCGGACGTAGACTCCCCATACGGGACAACTCCGACAAGTCCGACGGCGCCGATGCACGGCGCGAGGAGGTCACTCGATGCACGCGAGCAAGGGCGACAAATTGACGGTCCACGGCAGGACCGTCGGCCAGCACGACCGGACGGCCGAGGTCGTCGAAGTGCTGGGAAAGGACGGCAACCCCCCGTACCGCGTCCGCTTCGAGGACGGGCACGAGACGGTGATGTCCCCCGGCCCCGACAGCGTCGTCCGGCACGACGAACCGAGGTAGGCCAACCGGCCGGCGACCCGCCGGCCGGTCAGCAGCCACCTCGACGGCCGGTCGGCGGCCGGTCAGCGCCATGGACGGGCCGGGGCCGGGTAGTGGTCGGCCACCACCCGCGCCATCGCCCCGACGCGGTCCGCCCGGACCTCCCTGGCCGCGAAGAAGACATGGCCGCGCACCTGGTCGTACCGCTCCGTCAGCGTGAGGTGGCGCGACAGCTCGGCCGGGTCCTGCCAGGGCTCGGGCTGGGCCGGGTCACCCGCCTTGTACAGCGCCTCCCCCACGTACAGCCGCACGCCCGTGTCCCGGACGACGTCGTTCCACCAGGGCACCAGCTTGGCGTAGTCGGCGGCGGCGAACCCGATGTGCCAGTAGAGCTGCGGCACCACGTAGTCGATCCAGCGCTCCTTCACCCAGGTGCGGGTGTCGGCGTGCAGGTCGTCGTACGTCTGGACGCCCGCCCGGGTGTCGGAGCCGAGCGGGTCGGTCGCGGCGTTGCGCCACACCCCGAAGGGGCTGACCCCGAAGCGGGCACGCTGCCTCGTCTCCTTGATCCGGTACGACATCTCGCGCACCAGCCGGTCGATGTTGTCCCGCCGCCAGGCGGCCCGGTCCGGGAAGCCCGCGCCGTACGCCTCGTACGCCTCGTCGTCGTCGAAGGACTGCCCGGCCACCGGGTACGGGTAGAAGTAGTCGTCGAAGTGGACGCCGTCGACCGCGTACCGGCGTACGGCGTCGAGCATGGCGTCCTGCACGAAGCGCCGCACCTCGGGCAGGCCCGGGTTGTAGTAGAGCTTCCCGCCGTACGGCACCACCCAGTCGGGGTGCACCCGGGCGGGGTGGTTCTCCGCCAGGCGCGCCGGATCGGTGTGGTTGGCCACGCGGTACGGGTTGAACCAGGCGTGCAGCTCCAGGCCGCGCCGGTGCGCCTCCTCGACGGCCGTCCCCAGCGGGTCCCAGCCGGGGTCCTTGCCCTGCACCCCGGTCAGCACGTGCGACCAGGGCTCGTACGGCGAGGGCCACAGGGCGTCGGCGGTGGGCCGCACCTGGAAGACCACCGCGTTGAGCCGCCGCTCGACGGCGGTGTCGAGGTGGGCGAGCAGTTCGGCGCGCTGTGCGTCGGCGGTCAGCCCGGGCCGGGAGGGCCAGTCCCGGCCCGCGACCGTGGCCAGCCACATCCCGCGGAAGTCCTTGCCGCCGGGTGCGCGTGCCGCGGAGGAGGCGGGCGCCGTCCGCTGCCGGGCGCCCGCGCCCGCCTCGGCCGCCGCCCAGAGCGAAGTCAGCGCCGCCGCCGCGCCCACCACCAGACCTCTTCTCCGGATACTTCCGTTCCTTCCGATCTGCCGCATTCATCGCCCCTTACCGGTTGGATTGTCCGGACGTCCCCGCAGAGCATGCCCGCCCCGGGCCGCGCCCCACCGGCCCGAACGGAGTAACGTCAGGGGGTCGAGGCGGGCGCCGGAATCACACGGGGAACCTGCCACCGGGAAGAACAGCGAAAGGCACGATGTGACCGACATCGAACGCGTCGGAGTGGTGGGCTGCGGCCAGATGGGCGCGGGCATCGCGGAGGTGTGCGCCCGCAGCGGCCTCGAGGTCAAGGTCGCCGAGACGACCGGCGAGGCGCTGGAGATCGGCCGTACCCGGCTGTACAACTCGCTCTCCAAGGCCGCCGAGCGCGGCAAGATCACCCAGGAGGAGCACGACGCGACGCTGGCCCGCCTCAGTTTCACCACCGACCTCGGCGAGTTCGCCGACCGTGACCTGGTCATCGAGGCGGTCGTGGAGAACGAGCAGGTCAAAACGGAGATCTTCCAGGTCCTCGACCAGGTCGTGACCCGTCGGGACGCGATCCTCGCCTCCAACACCTCCTCCATCCCGCTGGTGAAGCTGGCCGTGGCGACGTCCCGCCCCGACCAGGTCATCGGCATCCACTTCTTCAACCCGGCCCCGGTGCAGCAGCTCGTCGAGCTGATCCCGGCGCTCACCACCTCCGAGGGCACGCTCAGCCGCGCCCAGGCCGTGGTCGAGAAGGTGCTGGGCAAGCACGCCATCCGTGCCCAGGACCGCTCCGGTTTCGTGGTGAACGCGCTGCTGATCCCGTACCTCCTCTCCGCGATCCGGATGTTCGAGTCGGGCATCGCCAGCCGCGAGGACATCGACAACGGCATGGAGCTGGGCTGCGCCCACCCGATGGGCCCGCTGAAGCTCGCGGACCTCATCGGCCTGGACACCGTCGCCTCGGTCGCCGACTCGATGTACGCGGAGTACAAGGAGCCGCTGTACGCCGCGCCCCCGCTGCTCCAGCGGATGGTGGACGCGGGCCGGCTCGGCCGCAAGACGGGCTCGGGCTTCTACCCGTACGCGTAACGCGGCCTTCGGGGAGCGTGATTCGCACGGGGTGTGCGGAGCGTGTGCGCATATGCCCTTCGCACACGCTCCCCCCGCTCCACCAGGGGGAGTTGACTCGGCTGCGGCCCGTCAACGAAGAGGAGCGTAGAACCGTGACCACCACCGACCCCGAACACTTAGCGGCCGTCGAGGAGTTTGCAGAGCTGCGGCGCTGTCTCGACGTCGGTCTCGCCCGGATCGACGGCCAACTGGCGCTGCTCGCCCAGCGCCACGGCCAGATCGATCGCGATCTGACCGATCTGGCCTCGCGCGTCTCCGCACTGGAGCACACCAGGTGGCCCTTGCCCGCGCTGTCCGTGCTGACCGCGGTGGGTGCGCTCGCGGTCGCGGTGTGGCAGGCCCTCGGGCGCTGACGTCCGGGCGGGCCTCAGCCCAGCCGCAGATGGTGCAGCATCAGCAGCCCGGCCGCCATGTTGGCGGCCGGGACCTCGCCGCGGGCGATCATGTCGGGCACCAGCTTCAGCGGGACCCACTCGCGGCGCGAGGACTCGAAGGCGTCCTCGGGAGGCCCGGTGTAGGTGGCCTCGTCCGCCCAGTAGAGGTGATGACGGGCGTCGGTGAGGCCGTTGGACGGCTCCACGGTGAGCAGGTGCCGCAGGGGCCCCGGGCGCCAGCCCGTCTCCTCCTCCATCTCCCGCGCCGCCGCGGCCTGGACGTCCTCGCCGTCCTCGACGACCCCCGCCGCCAGCTCCCACCCCCAGCTGTCGGTGATGAAGCGGTGGCGCCACAGCAGCAGCACCTCGTTGGCCTCGTTGACGGCGGTCGCCACCGCGACCGGGCGCAGCCGGATGAGGAAGTGGTCGAGGTGCCGGCCGTCGGGGAGTGCGACGTCCGCGAGGTTCACCTTGAACCAGCGGTTCTCATACACGGTTTGTTCGTTTAAGTTCGTCCACTGCACAGTTCTGCCACCTTCCGACACGTAGGTGGCAATATCGCAGCAGGTGCGGGGTCACAGGGGAACGCGCAACGCCCCGTCGATGAGCTCGGCCGCCTCCCGCGCCTCACCGCACCCGCTCGCCACCAGGTGCTCCCGCACCGCGCGCAGCCGGTCCCGCAGCCGCAGCGACTCCATCCCCCGGGCCCGCTCGGCCATCTCCACGGCGGTCCGCGCGGCGCGATCGGCCTCGCCCTGCCGCAGCTCGATCTGGCTGAGCATCGCCAGCCGGTGGACCCTGCCCCGGTCGTGCGCCGGCGTGCGCACGGCGGCCGCCGCGTGCTCCCGGGCGCCGCTCAGGTCCCCCAGGCTGAGCAGCGCCTCCGCGACCTGCACATTGACCAGCCCGGGCTGGACGTAGCCGGTCTCGTCGGGCTCGCGCCCCGGCCGGATCCGGTCCGCCTCCGCCTCCGCGTGCCGGATGCACCGCAGCGCCCCGGCACCGTCGCCGAGGTGCGCGTACGCCTTCGCCTGCATGGCGTACAGGTCGGCGGTGAGCGCCGGGGTGATCTGCCCGCCCGCGGTGCGCAGCGCCGCCTCCGCGAACGCCACCGCCTGCCGGTGCTCCCCCAGGAACAGCGACTGGTTGACCAGCAGCGCGATCACATACGCACCGAGCCCGCGGTCCCCGCTCGCCTTCGCCAGCCGCAGCGCCTGGTGGAAGTAGCGCTGCGCGAGCCCGTGCGCGTCGGAGTCATACGCGCAGATGCCGGCCACCGCCACCAGGCCGCCGGTGGCGCGGTGCAGCTGCCGGCCGAGGGCGTCGCTGTAGGAGCCGCGCAGCAGCGGCGCGGTCTCGGCGTTGAGGAACCCGACGATCCGGGCGCGCGTGGCGATGCCGCCCGCCTTGCGGTACATCAGCTCGTAGTGCGCCCGGGCGGCGCGCAGCATCTGGATGTCGCCGTCCGAGACGTGCGTCTGCCCGTCGCGCGAGACGTCCGCGTCCTCGGGAGGGTTCTCCCACTCCCACACGGGCATCACGGCGGGCGTGCCGGTGACGGCCGGGGCGCCCAGTATGTGCGGCCGCTGCTGCTCGTCCGAGCGCCACAGGGCGGTCGCCCGCTCGACGAAACCGGACAGCGGCGAGCCGTGCCCGGCGGCGGTGTCACCGGCCACGCCGAGGCCGACGTCGTCGAGCGTGACCGGCCGGTGCAGCCGGGCGCTCAGCACCTCGCAGATCAGGTCCGGCACCTGGCCGCGCGGACGCTGGCCCTTCAACCACCGGGCCACCGCGGTGTGTTCGTACCGCAGCGCCATGCCTCTGGCGCGGCCGGCCTGGTTCACGTGCGCGGCGAGGCCGGCGTGGGAGATGCCCGCCTCGTCGAGCAGGGCGTCGAGCAGGGTGTTGGGCTGCATGGGGCCCCTCCGATGCCTCGGTGCGGCCAGCGTAGTGCAGGCGCGTTCGCACGGGGTGTGAACCAAGTGCCCCGGTCCGTGCCCCGCGTACGCTCCCGCCCTGCCGCGGGCGCCGGTTGACTGAGCTGTCTCTCACAGAGGCGGCGGGTCACCGGCTCCCCCTCGTACAGTTGCGGTGGCCCGTCGCGCGCCGTCCGTCCTGCCGGATCTGCCCGATACTCCGCGGCAGGGCGGGCGGCGCCAACGACGGGCGGCCGACGTCGTTGCGCAGGACGACCAGGGCGACGTCGTCGGTCAGCCGCCCGCCGGTGTGCCGCAGCAGCGCCGCGTGCACGCGCTGCACGACCGCCGTCGGCGGCGCGCCCGTCCGCGCGGCCCGTTCCAGCACCTCCTCCAGCCGGAAGAACCGCCCCTCCCGGTCCCTCGCGTCCTCGGCGCCGTCCGTGTGCAGGAACAGCGCCTGCCCCGGCAGCAGCCGGGTGCACCGCTGCGCGGGCAGCTCGTCGGGGAGCGGGAAGACACCCAGCGGCGGCAGGGGGTCGCCCGCCGCGACCGGTTCCGCACCGGGGCCGAGCCGGTAGGGCCAGGGGTGCCCGCAGTTGAGCGCCCGCACCTCGCCGTCCCGGGCTACCTCCAGCAGCAGGACGGTGACGAACTCCTCCGCCGACGGGCTGAGCGGGTTCCAGCAGCCGGAGGCCGGGTGCTCGTGGCGCGCCCGCTCGCGCAGGTGCCGCGCCAGCGCCCGGTCCAGCCTCCGCAGTACGCCGCCGAGTTCCGGCTCGTCGTGCGCGGCCTCCCGGAAGCTGCCGAGGACGGCGGCCACCGCGCCCAGGGCGCCGAGCCCATGACCGCGTACGTCCCCGATGACGACGCGCACGCCGTACGGCGTGGCCACCGCCTCGTACAGGTCGCCGCCCACGGCCGCGCCCGGGGCGGCGGAGAGCTGGCCCGCGGCGACGGACAGGCCGTCCAGCCGGGGCGGCAGCGGGCGCAGCAGCACCTGCTGCGTGGCCTGCGCGATGGCCCTGACCTGCCGCAGCTCCCGCGCCAGTCCCCGCCAGAGGCCCCAGATGAGCCCGGTGCCCACGGTGAAGAAGACGACGCTGGTGGCGAGCCGGGTGGGCAGGCTCTCCTGCTGGGCCAGCGGGCAGGTGAGCTTCCACAGCACGGCGACCCCGCCCCAGAGGGTGGGCAGCGCGAGCGGGACGGGCGAGGCGGGGTGGCGAGGCCGGGATCGCGTACGGGCCATACGGATCATGCGGACCGCCCTTCTTCAGGCCCCTGTCGCGGTCGGGACGATTCTGTCGATCGTCGCCGTCGCGGGGCGAGGTCCACCAGACTTCCCACTCGAACGAGTGAGGGGCATGGCCGGTGTTCCGGCCATGCCCCTCATCGTGCTTCGGATCGGTCAGGCGCCGCGCAGCACCGCGCCCGTCCGCTCGGCGGCCAGCGCCACCGCGGTGTCACGGGCGGCCGAGGCCTCCTCGACGGTCAGCGTGCGGTCGGCGGCGCGGAAGCGCAGCGCGTACGCCAGCGACTTCCTGCCCTCGCCGATCTGCTCGCCCTCGAAGACGTCGAACAGCCGGAGGGACTCCAGCAGTTCGCCCGCGCCCTCGCGCAGCGCGCGCTCGACGTCGGCGGCCGGCACGTCCTTGCCGACGACCAGCGCGACGTCCTGCGTGGCGACCGGGAACGTCGAGATCCGCGGCGCGCGCAGGGCACCGCCCGAGGAGCGCTCGACGGTGTCGAGGTTCAGCTCCATCGCGCACGTACGGGCGGGCAGGTGCAGCGCCTTGACGACGCGCGGGTGCAGCTCACCGGCGTACCCGACGACCTGCTCCTCGCCCTCCACGACGACCGCCAGCTCGGCGCAGCGGCCCGGGTGCCACGGGCCGTACTGGCCCTGGCGGACGACGAGCTCGGCGCCGGCCTCGCGGGCGACGCTCCGCGCGGCCTCGACCGCGTCGGCCCAGTCGGCCGGGCGGTCCCGGCCCCACCAGCCGGCCTGCTCGCGCGCGCCGGCGAGGACGACCGCGACGTGGCGCGGCTGCTCGGGGAGCGGGGCGTTGAGGGCCGCGATCTCCTCGTCGGTGGGACGGCGGTCGACGGGCAGGACCACGGCGGTGCCGGCCTCGGCGGCCGGGTGGAAGACCAGCCCGGTCTCGAAGAGCGCCAGGTCGTGGCTGCCGCGCCCGTCGTTGCGGCGCAGGGCGCCGAGCAGCCCGGGCAGCAGCGTGGTGCGCAGCGCCGGCTCTTCGTCGGAGAGCGGGTTGACGAGCTTCACGACCTTGCGATTCGGGTCGTCCGCCGCCAGGCCCAGCTGGTCGAAGACCTGCTCGGCGACGAACGGGTAGTTCGGCGCCTCGACGTACCCGGCGCCCGCGAGGACCCGCCCGACGCGGCGGTGCAGCCGCTGCCGCGCGGTCAGGCCGCGGCCGGCCGGGGGCTTCGGCAGCGTGGACGGGAGGTTCTCGTACCCCTCCAGCCGGATGACCTCTTCGGCAAGGTCGTTCGGGTGGGCGAGGTCCGGGCGCCACGACGGGACGGTGACGGTCAGCTCGTCCTGCCCCAGGACGTCGCAGCCGACCTCCTGGAGGCGGCGGACGACGGTCTCGCGGCCGTAGACGACACCGGCGACGCGGTCGGGGTGGTCGGCGGCCATCGTCACCGTGCGCGGGGCGGACGGCGCGATGATCTCGGTGACGCCGGCCTCGGCGGTGCCGCCCGCGAGCAGGACCAGCAGGTCCACGGTGCGCTGCGCGGCAGCGGCGGCGGCCTGCGGGTCGACGCCGCGCTCGAAGCGCCGGGACGCCTCGGAGGACAGCTTGTGGCGGCGCGCGGTGCGGGCGATGGCGACCGGGTCGAAGTGGGCGGCCTCGATGACGACCTCGGTGGTGCCGCGCACCTCGCCGGTCTCGGGGTCGGTGACGGAGTCGGCGATCTCGGTGTTCGCGCCGCCCATCACGCCCGCGAGGCCGATGGGCCCGCGCTCGTCCGTGATCACCAGGTCCTCGGCGTCGAGGACGCGCTTGACGCCGTCGAGGGTGGTGAACTTCTCGCCCTCCTCCGCGCGGCGCACGCCGATCGCGCCCTGGACGCGGGTGCGGTCGTACGCGTGCAGCGGCTGGCCGAGCTCGAGCATCACGTAGTTGGTGACGTCGACGGCGAGCGAGATCGGGCGCATGCCGGCCTTCTGGAGGCGGCGCCGCAGCCAGATCGGGGAGCGCGCCTCGGGGTCGAGCCCGACGACGGTGCGCGCGGTGAAGCGGTCGCAGCCGACGGGGTCGGAGACCTTCACGGGGTAGCCGTACGCGTTCGGCGCGGGCACGTCGAGCAGCGCCGGGTCGCGCAGCGGCAGGCCGTAGGCGGTGGCGGCCTCGCGGGCGACGCCGCGCATCGACAGGCAGTAGCCGCGGTCGGGCGTGACGGCGATGTCGAGGACCTCGTCGTACAGCTCCAGCAGCTCGGTGGCGTCGATGCCGATCTCGATCTCCGGCGGCAGCACGATGATGCCGTGCGTGCCGTCGTCGCCCATGCCGAGCTCGTCGGTGGAGCAGATCATGCCGCGGGACATCCGGCCGTACGTCTTGCGCTCGGCGATCCGGAAGTCGCCGGGGAGCACGGCGCCGGGCAGGGCCACGACGACCTTGTCGCCCTCGGCGAAGTTGCGGGCGCCGCAGATGATCTCCTGGGGCTCGCCGGTGCCGTTGGCCTGGCCGACGTTGACGGTGCAGAAGCGGATGGGCTTCTTGAACTCGGTCAGCTCCTCGATGGTGAGGACCTGGCCGACGACCAGCGGGCCCGTGAGCCCGGCGCCGAGCTGCTCGACGGTCTCGACCTCCAGGCCCGCCGACACCAGCTTTGCCTGTACGTCACGGCCGGTTTCCGTCGCCGGCAGGTCGACGTACTCCCGCAGCCACGAAAGCGGGACCCGCATCAGATCTCCATCCCGAACGGCCGGGTGAACCGGACGTCACCCTCGACCATGTCTCGCATGTCTTCGACGTTGTGGCGGAACATCAGCATCCGCTCGATGCCGAACCCGAAGGCGAAGCCGCTGTACTTCTCCGGGTCCACGCCGCAGGCGGTCAGCACCTTGGGGTTGACCATGCCGCAGCCGCCGAGCTCGATCCAGCCCTCGCTGGAGCAGGTGCGGCAGGGGCGCTCCGGGTTGCCGACGGACTCGCCGCGGCACACGTAGCAGACCATGTCCATCTCGGCGGACGGCTCGGTGAAGGGGAAGAAGTTCGGCCGCAGCCGGGTCTTCATGCCCTCACCGCCGAAGAGCGCCTGGACCATGTGGTCGAGGGTGCCCTTGAGGTCGGCCATGGTCAGGCCCTCGTCGACGGCGAGCAGCTCGACCTGGTGGAAGACCGGGGTGTGCGTGGCGTCCAGCTCGTCCGTGCGGTACACGCGGCCGGGGCAGATCACGTACACCGGGGGCTCGCGGTCCAGCATGGAGCGGACCTGGACCGGCGAGGTGTGCGTGCGCAGCACGACACCCGAGCCGGAGGTGCCCTCGGCGTCGGCGACGAAGAAGGTGTCCTGCTCACCGCGGGCGGGGTGGTCGACGGCGATGTTCAGCGCGTCGAAGTTGAGCCACTCGGACTCGACCTCGGGGCCCTCGGCGACCTCGTAGCCCATGGCGACGAAGACGTCCTCGATGCGCTCCATGAGGGTGGTCAGCGGGTGGCGGGCGCCGGCCGGGACGCGGTCGTACGGAAGGGTGACGTCCACCGCCTCCTCGACCAGGACGCGCGTGTCGCGCTCGGCCTCCAGCTCGGCCTGGCGGGCGGACAGTGCCTTGTTCACGGCACCGCGGGCCTGGCCCACGCGCTTGCCGGCCTCGGCCTTGGCGTGCGGGGGCAGGGCTCCGATCTCCCGGTTGGCGAGCGCCAGCGGCGAGGTGGGGCCGGTCTGCGCGACCTTCGCCTCGTGCAACGCGTCGAGGTCGCCGGCGGCGGCGAAGGCGGCGAGCGCCTCGTCCCGCATGCGCTCGATCTCTTCCGGTTTCAGTGCCTCGACCTCAACAGGGTCGTACGACTTATTGGGTGCCGACATCTCTTCCGTACTTCCGATGGGCTGGCTGGGGACCCCGCTCGACGACCGAGGACGCAAAGGTGCCAAAGGACGAGTCTAACGGGGGATGGAGTGGCGGATGCGCCGAGGATCAGCCCGTGGACACCTGCGCGGCCTTCCGTTACGCCAGGTAGGCCGGGGCGCCCACGGGCAGCGTAAATCGGAACTCGGCGCCGCCGGCCGGTCCGCGGCCGACGGTGATCGTCCCGCCGTGCGCCTCGACGATGCCCTTGACGATGTACAGGCCGAGGCCGGTCCCGCCGCGCTTGCTCCCCCGCCAGAAGCGGGTGAAGACACGGCCCATCGACTCCTCGGGGATGCCGGGGCCTTCGTCGCTCACGGTGACCGCCGTTCCCTTCTCGTCGTCGCCGGCGCCGGTGGGTGCCACCTCGATGGTGACGGTTCCCTCGCCGTGGCGCACCGCATTTTCGAGGAGGTTGCCGAGGACCTGGTCGATCTTGTCGGGGTCGGCCCACAGGTCGGGCAGCGGGCGGCGTACGCGGACGAAGAAGCGGTCCGGGGACTGGCCGCGCGCGGTGTGCGCCTGGATGTGGCGGCCGATGGCCGCGGCGATGTCGACGGGCTGGCGGCGCACCTCGAGGCGGCCGGAGTCTATTCGCGAGATGTCGAGCAGCTCGGCGATGAGCCGGGTGACGCGGCCCGCGTCGGCGTCGACGGTCTCCAGCATCAGCCGCTTCTGGTCGTCGGTGAACCGCTCCCACTTGGCGAGGAGCGTGGCGGTGAAGCCCTTGACGGAGGTGAGCGGGGAGCGCAGCTCGTGGGCGACGGTGGCGATCAGCTCGGCGTGGCTGCGTTCGGTACGGCGCCGGGCCTCGGTGCCGCGCAGGGTGACGACGACCTTCCGGACCGGGCCCAGGGGGTGCTCGCGCACGTAGCGGGCGGCGACCAGGACCTCCCGGTTGCCGGGCAGCAGCAGGTTGCGCTCGGGCTGGCCGCCTCGGATGGCGAGCCCGCCGTACGGGTCGGTCAGCGCCCACCAGCGGCGCCCTTTGAGGTCCTCCAGGGGGAGGGCCTCCTCCAGCGGGCGCCCGAGGGCCGCGTCGCGGCGGACGGCGGTGAGGCGCTCGGCCGCGGCGTTGAAGCAGACCACGGTGCCGTGCCGGTCGGCGATGACCAGGCCGTCGGGGAGGTCGTCGGGCTCGTACCCGCAGGCGTACGCGCCCGCGGCGTCGGGTTCGGCGAGCGCGCTGGTCTCGGCGGGCGCGTTGAGTAAAGCGCCCCGCGTCGTCGCCGACGGCCTGCTCGTCCCGGGCGTCATCCCCGAATCCCACCCCTCCGTACCGCACAGTGGGCCGTTCCCCCGCGGCCCGCCAGCCTACTAGCTGGAGGTGACGGAGCGGCACCCTCCGGCAGCGCGCTGCGCACGCGCGGAGCCGTAGAGGCATACGGCGGCGGCGGTCGCCAGGTTCAGGCTCTCGGCCTTGCCGTGGATCGGTACGCGAACGACCGCGTCGGCGAGGGCGCGGGTCTCCTCGGGGAGGCCCCAGGCCTCGTTGCCGAAGATCCAGGCGGTGGGGCCGCCCATGGTGCCCGCGTCGAGCTCGGCGTCCAGGTCGGCCTCGCCCGCCCCGTCGGCGGCGAGGATCCGCACCCCGGCGCTCCGGAGTCCGGCGACGGCCTGCTCGACGGGGACGCCCACCGCGACCGGCAGGTGGAAGACGGAGCCGACGGAGGCGCGTACCGCCTTGGGGTTGTACAGGTCGACCGAGGCGTCGGTGAGGACCACGGCGTCGGCACCGGCCGCGTCGGCGCAGCGCAGCACGGTGCCGGCGTTGCCGGGGTCGCGTACGTGGGCGAGGACGGCGACGAGCTTGGGGCGGTTCTTGAGGATCTCCTCGAACGGCGAGTCCAGGAACCGGCAGACCCCGAGGAGGCCCTGCGGGGTCACGGTCTGCGAGACCTCGGCGAGGACGGCGTCGGAGGCGTGGTGGACGCGGGCGCCGGCGGCGCGGGCGGCCTCGACGATGTCGGCGTACCGCTCGGCGGCCTCGACGGTGGTGAAGAGCTCGATCAGCGTCGGCTCACCGCCGCCGCGGTGGGCGACGGCCTCCCGCACGGCCTGCGGGCCCTCGGCGATGAACCGCCGCTCCTTGCCCCGGAAGTTCCGCTTGGCGAGCCGCCGGGCGGCGATGACGCGCGGGGAGCGGGGGGAGATCGGCTCGGGGAGCTCGGGGGTGCCCATGGTGGTCGGCGGCTCTCTTCTCGTACGCACGGGGGTCGAACAGACCGGACCCGCAGGCTCGCGGCCTGCGGGTCCGGGAGGAAGAACTGCGGCCTGGGAGATCAGGCGGCGGCCTTCGGGGCGTTGACGTCGCTCGGGAGCGCCTTCTGGGCGGCCTCGACGAGCGCGGCGAACGCGTTGGCGTCGTTGACGGCCAGCTCGGCCAGGATCTTGCGGTCCACCTCGATGTTGGCGGCCTTCAGACCCTGGATGAAGCGGTTGTAGGTGATGCCGTTGGCGCGGGCAGCGGCGTTGATGCGCTGGATCCACAGCTGACGGAAGTCGCCCTTGCGCTTCTTGCGGTCGTTGTAGTTGTAGACGAGGGAGTGGGTGACCTGCTCCTTCGCCTTGCGGTACAGGCGCGAGCGCTGGCCGCGGTAACCGCTGGCCTGCTCGAGGATCGCCCGGCGCTTCTTGTGGGCGTTGACTGCCCGCTTGACGCGTGCCACGTGTTAACTCCTTGTAGCGGGGTCGTGGTTGGACTCACACGACCCGGAAACGAATGGATCCCGGCGGTGACCGGATGCCCCCGTCACCGAGGGCGGGAGGTCAAGTCAGATGCCCAGCATCTTCTTGATCTTGGCGCTGTCACCCGGGGCCATCTCGGCGTTGCCGGTGAGGCGACGCGTCAGCTTGGACGACTTGTGCTCGAGCAGGTGGCGCTTGCCGGCGCGCTCGCGCAGCACCTTGCCGGAGCCGGTGATCTTGAAGCGCTTCTTGGCACCGCTGTGCGTCTTGTTCTTCGGCATAGCGCCGTTCTCTCCTCGTCAGTGGCGCTCCCAGCCGGTCCGGGGACCGGCACGCGGGAGCGTCAGGTGTATCGGTTGAGTCCCGGGCGGATGCCCCGGACACAGGCCCTCGGGGTCCTCGGGCCTACTGGGCGGACTCCGCCTCGGCGGGCTGCTCCACCTCGGTGGGCTCGTCCGCCTGAGCGGGCTGGCCCTGGCGCTCCGCCTTGCGGGCGGCCTGCGCCTCGCGGGCCTCGGCCATGGCCTCGGTCTTCTTCTTGTGCGGACCGAGAACCATGATCATGTTGCGGCCGTCCTGCTTCGGGTTCGACTCGATGAAGCCGAGGTCCTGGACGTCCTCCGCCAGCCGCTGCAGCAGTCGGTAGCCGAGCTCCGGCCGGGACTGCTCGCGACCACGGAACATGATCGTGATCTTGACCTTGTCGCCCTGCTTGAGGAACCGGACGACGTGACCCTTCTTGGTGTCGTAGTCGTGCGGGTCGATCTTCGGCCGGAGCTTCATTTCCTTGATGACCGTGTGCGCCTGGTTCTTGCGCGCCTCACGGGCCTTCATGGCCGACTCGTACTTGAACTTGCCGTAGTCCATGAGCTTGCAGACCGGCGGCCGTGCGGACGCCGCGACCTCAACCAGGTCCAGGTCGTACTCCTGCGCAAGCTCCAGCGCCTTGGCGAGCGGCACAATGCCCACCTGCTCGCCGCTGGGACCGACAAGTCGCACCTCGGGAACGCGAATCCGGTCGTTGATGCGGGGCTCGGTGCTGATGGATCCTCCTCGGTAGCACCACGCGACCGCCTGGCGGACGGACGCGTAACGTCTGTTTTGTGAGACCAACCGCGCCGGTGCATGAAAAATGCCCCGGACGGGACACAGGCGGGGCTCCTCGTCATACCGGAGCACCGCCACGGGTGTACCGCGGGGCGCGCATTCGGATGGCCCCATCGTCCGTACGGAACGATGGTCGCCACCTGACCGGTGACCCGCCGTCCCGGAGGACGGTCAGGTGGGAGAGCGGAGCCTCCACTTGTGGGCCGGAGCACGAGTCGTGTCCAGCCGGTCGTCACACCAGGTTAGCAGCTCCCGGGGGGTGCGGCTAACTGTGAGGCCTGCGCCTATCGTGGGCGTCATGAGTGACGCCACGCCGAGCAACGCCTCCGCCTCCTCCCCCGCCTCCGCCTCCGCACCGGAGACGGCCGGGACGACCGACTTCGAGACCATGACCCGCGACATCGCGGAGGTGCCCGCGGTCGAGGTGATCGTCACGGTCGCCGTCAACCTGATGAGCGCCGCGGCCGTCAAGCTCGGTCTCACCGAGGAGGGCGACGCGTACAAGGACCTCGACGAGGCGCGCAAGCTGATCCACGCGCTGGCGGGTCTGCTGGACGCGGGCGTGACGGAGATCAGCTCGTTCCACGCGGCGCCGCTGCGCGACGGGCTGAAGTCGCTGCAGCTGGCGTTCCGCGAGGCGTCGATCGTGCCGGACGAGCCGGGTCAGGGGCCGGGCGAGAAGTACACGGGTCCCGTGTACGGCTGACCGCTCACCGCTTGACGTAGAAGGGCTCGCCAGGGGGCGTGGCCTCGGCCGGCAGCAGCGCCAGGTCCAGGCCCCGCACCAGGCGGGCCCTCAGTGTTTCGTCGGCCGCGAGCGCGCGGGCCACGCGCTGGGCGGTCTCGGCGGGCGGCGCGGCCGGACCGGTGACGAGCGCGAGCGTGCCGTCCGCGCCGCCGCCGGACACCAGGTACGCGCGGAGCACGGCGGGCTCGGCGGCCACCACGGCGCGTACCGCCTCGGTGACGGCGGGGTCCGCGAGCGGGTCGGTCGTCGTGCGCCCCTCGGCGGCGGCGAGCAGCGCGCGGCCGGTCAGCTGGTACGGCACCGGTCCCGCGAGGTCCAGCACCAGCGTGTCGGCCTTCTCGTGGGCGGCCGCCTGGAGCGCCTGGTGCAGCGGTACGGCGACGGGGCGCGCGGCCGGGTCCCACAGGGCCAGCGACGCGATCGACGTGAACGCGGGCAGGGCGCGGCGGTCGCCGGCGGTGAGCGTCGGCACGGCCATGTCGCTGGTCTTCTCGCGGCGCAGCCCGGTCTCCTCGTCCTCCTCGACCTCGCCGAGGACGGCGACGACGGGAACCAGCAGCCGGGCGCCCTTGAGCGCCGCGAGCACGCGCGGCTCGGCCGACCGGTCCTCGGCCCAGGCCGCCAGCGCGGCCGTGAGCTCGGGGTCGGCGGTGCCGTCGTCGTCGGAGAAACCGGGGTCGGGGATGTTCTTGAGCGCCACGCGTCGAGCCTATCCGGGGGTCAGTACCCGCTCGCGCGGCCCCCTCGCCACAGCACGACCGCGACGATCACCAGCAGCACGCCGACGCCGCCGGTGACGGGTGCGAGCAGCCCGGTGCCCGCCCCCTCCTCGGGCGCGGGGCTCGGGCCGGTGCCGAAGTAGCGCTTGGCGTAGCCGGACGTGGCGGCCTTCGGGTCGGCCGGGCGCAGCCTGCTCCCCGCCTCGATCGCGGCGGCGGGGTCGACCGTGCCGTACCCCTTGTCGTCGTCGTGGCCGCCGCCCCTGGGGCGGTCGCGGGCCGTGTCGGCGAGGAGCTTCTTGATCTGCGCGGGGGTCAGTTCGGGGTGGGCGGCGCGGACCAGGGCGACGGCTCCGGAGACGAACGCGGAGGCGGCGCTGGTGCCCCAGCCCTGGTAGTACTTGCGGTCGGGGTCGGGGATGACGATGTCGACGCCGGGCGCGCTGACGGTGGCGTACCAGCGGCTGGTGGAGAAGGCGGCGTGGGTGCCGTAGCGGTCGACGGCGGTGACGGCGATGACGCCGGGGTAGGCGGCGGGGTACGAGATGTGGTCGCCCTTCTCGCCGCCGTTGCCGGCGGAGGCGACGACGACCACGCCCTTGGAGAGGGCGTACTGGACCGCGGCGTCCTCACCGGCGTCGGGGTGGGCGGACTCGCTGTCGTCGCCGAGGGAGAGGTTGATGACGTCCGCGCCCTGGTCGACGGCCCAGCGGATGCCCTTGGCGAGGGCGGTGCCGCGCGTGGCGCGGGCCTTGGTCCGGGCGGGGTCGGAGCCTTCGAGGATGACGCGGACGGGGAGGATCTTCGCCTCGGGCGCGATACCGAGGACGCCGTCCTGGCCGCCGCGCCCATGGCCGTGACCGGCGATGATCCCGGCCATGGCGGTGCCGTGGCGGGCCCAGGCGCGCTCGCCGCGGCCGGCGCCGAAGCCGATGAGGTCCTTGCCCGGCAGGACGTTGCCCGCGAGGTCGGGGTGGGTGTCGTCGACGCCCGTGTCGAGGACCGCGACGGTGACACCCGCGCCCTTGGTCGTACGCCAGGCCTGGGTGGTGTGCATGGCCTCCAGGCCCCACTGCTGGGCGCGGATCGCGTCGGCGTGGGCGGGGGCGGCGGGCAGCAACGCGAAGCCGACGGCGGCGAGGGCGGCGGTGAGGGCGCGGGCGCGGGGGCGGCGTCTCACCGCGGCTCCTGGGTGCTGGTGGCCTTGGCGAGGGTGGTGCGCAGTCCGCGCTCGACGCGGTCGGCTATGCCCTTGGCCTCGTGGCCGAGGCCGGCCTGCGCGGACGCGGTCGTCTGGCCCTCCGCCATGGCCTCGGTGGCGGGCTGCGGGTCGGGGACGGTGCGGCCGTCGGCGAAGCCGGAGACGGCGTACACGATCACCGGTGCCTCGGTGAGGACGCTCACCCGCCAGCTGGCGCGCTGCTTGTCGCCGAAGCCGGCGGCGACGGTGCCGGGGGCCGGGAGGGTGCGGGGCATCAGGTCGGCGCGCTCGTCGAGGCTCTCGTCGCCGAAGCGGGCCCTGAGGGCGGTCATGGCGGTGGCATCGGCCTCGGTGAAGACCATGCCGACGGTGGTGACGCTGGTCGAGGTGGCGTCGGTGTACGTGGCGCGCAGCACGCGTGCGCAGCCGACGGGGCGCAGCGCCTTGAGGAGCAGCGGGTCGAGCGCGCCCGCGCAGGGGCCGTCGGGCGCCACGGCCACACGCGTCCACACCCGGTCGGCGCGGCCGGGTCCGGCGCCGTCGCCCTTGAGGGTGCGGGGGAAGAGGGTGTCGACGGGGACGCTGTGCCAGAGGGTGCGGGCCTCGGTGTACGCGGTACGGGTGGCCGGGTCGGGGCCCGAGTCCCCGGCGAGCCACGCACCGGCCACGGCGCCGCCGATCAGTCCGAGCCCGAGCACCAGGCACGCGACGGCCACCCCGGCGCGCGCCGGGTGCCGGTCGCGGACGGGGCGCAGGCGGGTGGTCTGCTCCACGGGCGCCTCGGGGGGCAGCGGCCCCCAGTACGGGTGCGCGGCGTGGGGCAGGGCCCCCTGGGGCGGGGTGCCCTGGGGTGGGCCGGAGGGCGCCGGCCCGAGGTTGACGGCCCCGACGGGCAGCCGCCGCGAGGGCGCGGGGGCCCCGGCCGTACCGGACGTACCGGACTGCTGCGGCACGGGCCGGAGGCGGGCGGTGGACTCGGCGCCCGGCTCCTGCCGCACGGGCCGCAGGCGCGCGGTGGTCTCGGCGGGGGCGGGCTGCTGCGGCTGTTCCGGTCCCGTCGGGCGCGGGGGCCCGGCCGGGGGCTGTGCGTGCGGTACGCCGGGGGCGCGCGGCGGCTCCTGGGCGGCGGCGGGCGCGGGCAGGGGGGCGGCGGGGCGCGGCGGGGTGGACTGCGCGGTGCCCGGCGCAGTGCCCGGCGCGAGCGGCGGCAGCGGGGCGGAGGCGGAGGTACGCGGCGGCGTGGCCGACGGCGCGCTCTGGGCGAGCGGCGGCAGCGGGGCGGCCTTGCGCGGCTCTCCGGAGGGCGCGGACGGCGGCGCAGGCGGGGCCGGAGGGTCCGGCGGGGCGGGGCGCTCCGGAGGGAGGAAGGCGTCGCCGATACGGGAGGACGGGCGTCGTGCTTCGGTGCTCATCCGCCCCCCTGGTTGTCGTCCGGATCGCCTTTCGGGGCAGGCCCGTTCGTCGGCGCGTGTCGTCACTCTAAGGCTTCCGCCCAGGTCCGCCGCAACGCGGCCGCAGGTGGGAGGGGCAGGCCCGCACCGATCTGACCGGAACATCCCCCTACCCGGAGGTAGCACCGTCTGGCAGGCTCGGGCCATGACTCCCCGTGCCGCTGACCGGGCCCGGTACGACCGGGCCACCGCCCATCTCGACGCGCCGCTGGCCGTCGTCGATCTGGAGGCCTTCGACGCGAACGCCGACGACCTGGTCCGCCGGGCCGGCGGGAAGCCGATCCGGGTGGCGAGCAAGTCGGTACGGTGCCGGGCGCTGCTGGAGCGGGTGCTCGCGCGGGACGGGTTCGCCGGGATCATGTCGTTCACGCTGGACGAGTCGCTGTGGCTGGCGCGGGCGGGGTTCGAGGACGTCCTGCTGGCGTACCCCTCGGTGGACCGGGCCGGTTTCTCGGAGCTCGCACGGGACGCGAAGCTCGCGCGCGCGGTGACGGTGATGGTCGACGACCCGGCGCAGCTGGAGCTGATCGACCGGGCCCGCGAGGGCGGGGCCGAGGAGATCCGGGTCTGCCTGGAGCTGGACACGTCGCTGCGCCTGCTGGGCGGTCGCGTACGGATCGGGGCGCGGCGCTCCCCGCTCCGCACGCCCGCGCAGGTGGCCGAGGTCGCCCGGGCGGTGGCGCGGCGGCCCGGCTTCCGGCTGGTCGGGCTGATGGCGTACGAAGGGCATGTCGCGGGTGTCGGGGACGCGGTCGCCGGGCGGCCGGCGCGGTCGCGGGCCGTGCGGCTGATGCAGGCGGCCGCCCGCAGGGAGCTGGCGGTGCGGCGGGCGGCCGTGGTGGACGCGGTCCGGGCGGTGGCGCCGGAGCTGGAGTTCGTCAACGGCGGCGGTACGGGAAGCGTGCAGCACACGGCGGCCGAGGACGCGGTGACCGAGATCGCGGCGGGGTCGGGGCTCTATCTGCCGCGGCTGTTCGACCACTACACCTCCTTCACGGGCCGGCCTGCCGCGCTGTTCGCGCAGCCCGTCGTCCGCCGCCCGGGCGTGGGCGCGGTGACCGTGCTCGGCGGCGGCTACCCCGCGTCGGGCGCGCCGGGCAGGGACCGGCTGCCGGTGCCGTACCTGCCCGAAGGCCTGCGGTACGACCCGCAGGAGGGTGCGGGCGAGGTGCAGACGCCGCTGCTGGGCTCCCCCGCCGACGATCTGCTGATCGGCGACAAGGTGTGGTTCCGGCACGCGAAGGCGGGCGAGCTGTGCGAGCGGTTCGACGCGCTGCACCTGATCGAGGGCGACCGGATCACGGCGACCGTGCCGACGTACCGGGGTGAGGGCCGGACCTTCTTGTAAGCCGGACCCTTTGGTAAGCCGGGGTTGCAAGCCGGACCTTCTTGTCAGGAGGTCAGGGCCCGATGGAGCTGCCGACGCCGCCGCCCGTGGCGCTGCCGATGGGGCGGATCCCGCGCGTGATCTCGTCCATGAGGGCGAGGGGCGGGCCCGCCGGGCCGGCGTCGAAGGCGAACCGTACGACCACGGGGGCCCCGGTGCCGGAGGGGGAGGGGAAGGCGAGCGACTGGACGTACCCGCCCGGGCCGTTGCCGGTGGTGACCTGCCAGCGGACCAGGTGGCCGGTGCGACCCGCGACGACGGCCGGGCGCGAGGCGACCACCTTGTGGGAACGGATGCCGCCGTGGAGGCGGTTGCCGAGGGCGTCCGCCTCGTATGCCCGGTCGGCGGCGGTCACGACGTCCTGTTCGGCGATGGTCTTGAAGCTGCTGCCCTCCGGCGCGCTGACGGTCCAGGAGCCGACGGTTCCGGGCTTGCAGAAGCGGCGGGTGTGGCCGGGGCAGGGGACGTCGGCCACGGTGGTGAGGGTGGCGACGTCGGCGACGGTGTGTTCCGGCTTCTCCCAGCCGTCGGGGATGGGGAGGGTGATGCCGTTGAGCTGGTCGACGAGGACCGCGGGGCCGTCCTCGGTACCGGACGGCGAAGGGGTGGGTGTCGCCGCGGGCGTCGTCACCGGGGCCGCGGTGGAGGGCGGCGGAGCGAGCGCCTCGCCGTCGTCGGAGCCGTCGGACGGCCCGAGGACGACCGCCGCCACGGCGACCGCCGCCACCAGGGCGGTGCCCGCGACGGCGAGTGGCAGCACGCCGCTCCTGCCCCGGGTGGGGCGCGGGCCGGGGTGGGCGGCGGGACGGGTCTGTCCGGTCCACGCGGCGCCGTCCCACCAGTGCTCGACGGCGGGGTCGCCCGGGTCCGGGTACCAGCCGGGAGGAGTCGTCATGCTCATGCGGTCAGCCTAGGCCGGGCGTCGCGCGACGGCGCCCGGCCCTCCGGCGGTGTGCCTACAGGGGCGTGACGTACGCGCCCGAGATGCCGCCGTCGACGAGGAAGTCGGTGGCGTTGACGAAGGACGAGTCGTCGCTGGCGAGGAACGCGACGGCGGCCGCGATCTCCTCGGCCTCGGCGAAGCGGCCGACGGGGATGTGGACGAGGCGGCGCGCGGCCCGCTCCGGGTCCTTGGCGAACAGCTCCTGGAGGAGCGGGGTGTTGACCGGCCCGGGGCACAGGGCGTTGACACGGATGCCCTCGCGGGCGAACTGCACGCCGAGCTCGCGCGACATGGCGAGCACGCCGCCCTTGGAGGCGGTGTACGAGATCTGGCTGGTGGCCGCGCCCATGCGGGCGACGAAGGAGGCGGTGTTGATGATGGAGCCCTTGCCCTGGCGCCGCATGTAGGGGATGGCGGCCTTGCAGCACAGGTAGACCGAGGTGAGGTTGACCTCCTGGACGCGCTTCCACGCCTCCAGGCCGGTCTCCAGGATGGAGTCGTCGTCGGGCGGCGAGATGCCCGCGTTGTTGAAGGCGATGTCGACGCTGCCGTAGGTGTCGTACGCCGTCTTGAAGAGCGCCTCGACCTGTTCGGCGTCGGTGACGTCGACGCGTACGAAGGTGCCGCCGACCTCGTCGGCCGCGGCCTTGCCGGCCTTCTCGTCGATGTCGCCGCAGACGACGTGGGCGCCTTCCGCGGCGAGGCGGCGGGCGGTGGCGAGGCCGATGCCGCTGCCGGCGCCGGTGATGACGGCGGTACGGCCGACCAGGCGGCGGCACACGATGTTCTCGGTCATGGGGTCTCAGGCCTCCGTGCTGATGAAGACGTTCTTGGTTTCGGTGAAGGCGGTCAGGGCGTCGGGGCCGAGCTCACGGCCGAGGCCGGACTGCTTGAAGCCGCCGAACGGCGTCCAGTAGCGGACGCTGGAGTGGGAGTTGACGGAGAGGGCGCCCGCGCGGACGGCGCCGGAGACGCGCAGGGCGCGGCCGACGTCGCGGGTCCAGATGGAGCCGGACAGGCCGTACTCGGTGGCGTTGGCGAGCCGTACGGCGTCCTCCTCGTCCTCGAAGGGGAGGACGACGGCGACGGGTCCGAAGATCTCCTCCACGGCGGCGGGCGCGTCGGCCGGGAGGCCGGTGAGGACGGTGGGCGGGAACCAGAAACCGGGTCCCTCCGGGGCCTTGCCGCGGATCGCGTCCGCGCCCTCGGGGACGTACCCCCGCACCCTCTCCAGCTGCGTGCGTGAGATCAGCGGGCCCATCTGGGTCCGCTCGTCGGACGGGTCCCCGACGACGACCTCCTCGATGGCGGGGACGAGGAGCTCCAGGAAGCGGTCGTACGCGCCGCGCTGGACGAGGATGCGGGTGCGGGCGCAGCAGTCCTGGCCGGAGTTGTCGAGGAACGCCATGGGGGCGGAGGCGGCAGCGGCCTCGATGTCGGCGTCGGCGAAGACGATGTTGGGGCTCTTGCCGCCGAGTTCGAGCGTCACGCGCTTCACGCGGTCGGCGCACTTCGCCATGATCTGCTTGCCGACGCGCGTGGAGCCGGTGAAGACGATCTTGGCGACGCCGGGGTGCTCGACGAGGGCGTTTCCGGCGACGGGGCCGGCTCCGGGCAGCACCTGGAACAGGTGCTCCGGAAGGCCCGCCTCCAGGGCGAGTTCGGCGAGCCGGAGCGCGGTGAGGGGGGTGGTCTCGGCGGGCTTGAGGACGACGGCGTTGCCGGCCGCGAGGGCGGGGGCGGTGCCCCAGGCGGCGATGGGCATCGGGAAGTTCCAGGGGGCGATCACGCCGACGACGCCGAGGGGTTCGAGGATCGTCACGTCCAGGCCGCCCGGGACGGGGATCTGGCGGCCGTTGAGGCGCTCCACTCCCCCGGCGGCGTAATCCAGCAGGTCCCGGACGTTGCCCGCCTCCCAGCGGGCGTTGCCGAGGGTGTGGCCGGCCTCGCGGACCTCCAGCCGGGCCAGCTCCTCCACGTGCTCGTCGACGGCGGCGGCGAAGCGGCGCAGGAGGCGGGCGCGGTCGGCGGGGGCGGCGGCGGCCCAGGCCCGCTGGGCGGCGGCAGCGCGCGTGACGGCGGCGTCGACGTCGGCGGCGGTGGCCGCCGGGACGGTGGCGACGACCTCCTCGGTGGCGGGGTTCAGTACGAGGTGCTCGGTGGGCTCGGTGCTCACGTGGGTCCTTACATCCGTTCGAAGGAGCGGCGCAGCTCCCAGTCGGTGACCGCGGCGTCGAAGGCGTCCAGTTCGACCCGCGCCATGTTGCGGTAGTGGGCGACGACCTCGTCCCCGAACGCCGCCTTCGCCAGGGGGCTGTTCTCCCACAGTTCGGCCGCCTCGCGCAGGGTGGTCGGCACGTGGGCGTAGTCGGCGGTGTAGGCGTTCCCCTCGCACGGCTCGGGCAGCTCCAGCTCGTGCTCGATGCCGTAGAGACCGGCCGCGACGAGGCCCGCGACGGCGAGGTGCGGGTTGACGTCACCGCCGGGGAGGCGGTTTTCGAAGCGCAGGGAGCGGCCGTGGCCGACCACCCGGAGGGAGCAGGTGCGGTTGTCGTACCCCCAGGCGACGGCGGTGGGGGCGAAGGAGCCGGGCTGGAAGCGCTTGTACGAGTTGATGTTGGGCGCGTAGAGGAGGGAGAAGTCGCGGAGGGCGGCGAGCTGCCCGGCGAGGAAGTGGCGCATGACCGGGGACATGCCGCCGGGTCCGTCGCCCGCCATGGCGTTGCGGCCCTCGGCGTCCTGGAGGGAGAGGTGGATGTGGCAGGAGTTGCCCTCGCGCTCGTTGTACTTCGCCATGAAGGTGAGCGAGACGCCCTCCTGGGCGGCGATCTCCTTGGCGCCCGTCTTGTAGATGGCGTGCTGGTCGCAGGTGACCAGGGCTTCGTCGTACTTGAAGGCGATCTCGTGCTGGCCGGGGTTGCACTCGCCCTTGGCGGACTCGACGGTGAGGCCCGCGGCCGCCATCTCGTTGCGGATGCGGCGCAGGAGGGGCTCGATGCGGCCGGTGCCGAGGACCGAGTAGTCGATGTTGTACTGGTTGGCCGGGGTGAGGCCCTGGTAGCCGGCGTCCCACGCCTGCTCGTAGGTGTCCTTGAAGACGATGAACTCGAGCTCCGTGCCGACGTGCGCGGTGTAGCCGTGCTCGGCGAGCCGTTCCAGCTGGCGGCGCAGGATCTGGCGGGGGGCTGCGACGACCGGGGTGCCGTCGCTCCAGGCGAGGTCGGCGATGAGGAGCGCCGTGGCCTCGTTCCAGGGGACGCGGCGCAGGGTGGACAGGTCGGGGCGCATGGCGAAGTCGCCGTAGCCGTTGTTCCATGAGGACATCGCGTAGCCGTCGACGGTGTTCAGCTCGACGTCCACGGCGAGGAGGTAGTTGCAGCCCTCCGTGCCGTGCTCCAGCACGTCGGAGAGGAAGAACGGTGCGGCGAACCGCTTGCCCTGGAGCCGCCCTTGCATATCGGGGAAGGCCAGGACCACTGTGTCGATCTCACCGCTCGCGACGAGGGCGCGCAGCTCCTCGACGGTGAGCGGGGGTTTGCGGTCTGCCACGGGAATGCTCCTCCTTCGGTCAGCCGGGAGCCATAAGGTATTGCCGGAGACCATTGCTTGGGAAGGGGAAACCGCGAGGTGGCGAAGAAGAGCGAACCGGAGGACCGGCTCACGCCGGTCCTGCGCCCGGTGCGGGCGGGCAACGGCTTCGAGGAGGCGCTGGAGCAGATCCTCCAGGTCGTCCGGCTCGGCCTGGTGCCCGGCGGGGAGCGCCTGCCCGCCGAGCGGGAGCTGGCCGAGCGGATGGGCATCAGCCGGGTCACCCTGCGCGAGGTGCTGAAGGTCCTCCAGGAGCAGGGGCTCGTGGAGAGCCGGCGCGGCCGCTACGGCGGAACGTTTGTGCTGCGCCGCGACCGCGCGCCCGGCGACCAGGGCGAGGAGGAGCTGCGCCGCCGCGTCGCCGCCGTCGACGTCGAGGACACGCTGCGCTTCCGCGAGGTGCTGGAGGTGGGCGCGGCCGGGCTGTGCGCCGCGCACGGGCTCTCCGAGGAGGGCGCGGAGCGGCTGCGTACGGCGCTGCGGGCCACGCACGACGCACCGCTGGAGGACTACCGGCGCCAGGACACGCTGCTGCACCTCACGCTGGCGGAGCTGTCGGGGTCGCCGACGCTGACGGCGCAGTACGCGGCGGTCCGGGCGACGGTGAACGACCTGCTGGACTGCATCCCGCTGCTGGTGCGGAACCTGGAGCACTCGCAGCACCAGCACACCGCGCTGGTGGAGGCGGTGCTGGAGGGGGACGCGGACGCGGCGCGCGAGGTGATGCGGGAGCACTGCGCGGGGACGGCGGCGCTGCTGCGCGGCTTCCTGGCGTGAGCCGGTGTCCGGGCCCGGGCCCGGCGGCCCGGCCCGGCGTAACCGGAACGTAACGCACGGGGGTTGCGCTCCCCTCCCGGCCACCGCAAAGGTATGGGTCCATTCCATTGGGCCCCGACCGATGCGGGAGCACGCTGCCATGACGCTGGAAGAAACCAAGGACACCCCCGGAGCGGCCGGCTCCGACGACTACCTCAAGCGCCGGGCCCTGCGGCAGGGCAGCGCGGGCTGGCTGCTGCTCACCGGCCTCGGGGTCGGCTACGTCGTCTCGGGGGACTTCTCCGGCTGGAACATCGGCCTGGCGGAGGGCGGTTTCGGCGGGCTCGCGATCGCCACCCTCCTGATGGGCGTGATGTACGCCTGCCTGGTGTACGCGCTCGCCGAGCTGTCCGCCATCCTCCCCGCCGCGGGAGGCGGCTACGGCTTCGCGCGCCGCGCGCTCGGCACCTGGGGCGGCTTCCTGACCGGGACGGCCATCCTCATCGAGTACGTCCTCGCCCCGGCCGCCATCTCCATCTTCATCGGCGACTACGTCGAATCGCTCGGCCTGTTCGGCCTGGAGTCCGGCTGGCCGGTGTATCTGGCCTGCTTCGTCGTCTTCATCGGCATCCATCTGTGGGGCGTTGGCGAGGCGCTGCGCTTCAGCCTGATCGTGACGGCGATCGCGGTGGCGGCGCTGCTGATCTTCGCGGCCGGCGCCCTCACGGAGTTCCGTGCCGACGGGCTGGACGACATCCCGGTGGACGGATCGGCCTTCGGGGCGAGCTCCTGGCTGCCCTTCGGCCTGCTCGGCATCTGGGCGGCCTTCCCCTTCGGGATGTGGTTCTTCCTGGGCGTGGAGGGCGTGCCGCTGGCCGCCGAGGAGGCCAAGGACCCGGTGCGGTCCATGCCGCGTGCGCTGTCCCTGTCGATGATGGTGCTGGTGCTGCTCGCCGTGCTGACGTTCTTCGCGGCCACGGGGGCGCGGGGCTCGGCGGCCATCCAGGACGCGGGCAATCCGCTCGTCGTCGCGCTCCAGGGGGACGGCGGCCCGACCCCGCTGAGCCGGTTCGTCAACTACGCGGGCCTCGCGGGCCTGGTGGCGTCGTTCTTCTCGCTCATCTACGCGGGCTCGCGCCAGCTGTTCGCCCTGTCCCGCGCGGGCTACCTGCCCCGCTTCCTGTCGCTGACCAGCCGCCGCAGGTCCCCGTACCTGGGGCTGCTGATCCCGGGCGCGATCGGCTTCGCGCTGGCGGCCGGGACCGGCGACGGCGCGCGGATGCTGAACATCGCGGTCTTCGGCGCCACCATCTCCTACGCCCTCATGGCGCTGTCCCACATCGTGCTGCGGCGCCGGGAGCCGGACCTGCCCCGCCCCTACCGCACGCCGGGCGGGGTCCTGACGTCGTCCGTCGCGCTCGTCCTCGCGCTGTCCGCGCTGGTGGCGACGTTTCTGGTCGACGTGGACGCGGCACTCATCGCGCTGGGGGTGTACGTCGTCGCCCTCGCGTACTTCGCCTTCTACAGTCGGCACCGTCTCGTCGCGAGCGCGCCCGAGGAGGAGTTCGCGGCGCTGGCGGCGGCCGAAGCCGAGCTCGAACGCAACTGAGAGGAACCAGCCGTGCCGAAGCCGCTCATCGGCCTCACCACCTACCTGGACCGCGCCCGGTGGGGCGTATGGGACATGCCGGCGGCGCTGCTGCCGGAGACGTACCCGCGCCTGGTCCAGGCGGCGGGCGGTATCGCCGCGATGCTCCCGCCGGACGCGCCCGCCACGGCCGCGGAGGCGGTGGCCCGCCTGGACGGCCTGGTCGTCGCGGGCGGCGCCGACGTCGACCCCGCACGGTACGGCGCCGAGCGCGACCCCCGTACCGGCCCGGCGGCCGCGGAGCGCGACTCCTGGGAGCTCGCGCTGATCGACGCGGCCCTCGCGACCGGCACGCCGCTGCTGGGCGTCTGCCGCGGCATGCAGCTGCTCAACGTGGCCCTCGGCGGCACGCTGGTGCAGCACCTGGACGGCCACACCGGCGGCGTCGGCGTCTTCGCGGCCCACACGGTGAAGCCGGTCCCGGGCACGCGGTACGCCTCGCTGGTCCCGGAGGCGGTGACGGTCCCGACGTACCACCACCAGGCGGTGGACCGGCTCGGCAGCGGCCTGACCGCTTCGGCGCACGCGGAGGACGGCACGGTGGAGGCGGTGGAGCTGCCGGGCATGCGCTGGGCCCTGGGCGTGCAGTGGCACCCCGAGATGGACGCCGACCTTCGGGTGGTGGAGGGGCTGGTGGCCGCGGCGTCCGACGGTTAGGGGGTGCCCCGCGCCAGCGAGAGCAGGTCGCGGGCCGGGCCCGTCGGCAGGGGGCCCGTCGGCCAGACCGCGCGCAGGGCGCGGTGGAGGTGGACGCCCTCGACCGGTATCTCCACCAGGCGGCGGGAGGCGAGCTCCTCGGTGACCGCGAGCTCGCTGAGGACCGCCGGGCCCGCGCCGGTCACGGCCGCCGCCTTGACGGCCGTGGTGGAGGCCAGCTCCAGCAGCGGGTCCGCGAGGCCGCCGTGGTCGGCGAGGGCGGCGTCCAGCACCTGACGGGTGCCGGAGCCGTACTCGCGCAGCACCAGGGGGGTCGCCGCCAGCTCCGCCGGGGTGACGGGGCCGCGGCGGCGGGCCCAGCGGTGCGAGGGCGCCGCGACCACCACGAGCCGGTCGTGCGCGACGACCACCGCGTCCAGGCCGTCCGGCACGGCGAGGCCCTCGACGTACCCGAGATCCGCCTCGCCCGCGAGCAGGCAGGCGGCGACGGCCGCCGAGTTGCCCGCCTGGAGCGAGACGGCCGTGTCGGGGCGCTCGGCGCGCAGCGCGATGAGCCATCCGGGCAGCAGGTACTCCGCGATGGTCATGGACGCGGCGACCCGGAGGCGCGAGTCGCGCCGGTCCCGCAGCGCCTGCGCCCCCACGTCGAACGCCTCCGCCGCCTCCACCACCCGCCGCGCCCAGTCGGTGACGAGCGCGCCCGCGTCGGTGAGCCGCGAGCCGCGCGGCGAGCGGTCCACCAGGGCGACGCCGAGCTGCCGCTCCATGGAGCGGATCCGGCTGCTGGCGGCCGGCTGCGTGATGCCCACCTCGCGCGCGGCCCGGCCCAGGCTGCCGTGCCGGGCGACGGCGAGCAGCAGTTCGAGGGCTCCGAGGTCGGGGACGCGATGCGACAGGCTCATAACCTCAGTTTATGGGGTCATAGGAACAAGATCCCTGGTGGTGGGCATCAGCGCAGGTCAGGGTGGGGGATATGGCAACAACGCTCGCGCAGTACACCCCCCTCCCCCGCGTCCCCCGCACCCTGGCGGTCCGCCACCTCGGACCCAACTGGTACGCGACGGTGATGGGTACCGCGATCGTCGCCGGCGCGGGCGCCGCCCTGCCCGTCCGGGTGCCCGGCCTGCACACCGCCTGCACCGCCGTCTGGGCCCTGTCCCTGATGATGCTCGCCGTGCTCCTCGTGGCGCGGACGCTGCACTGGGCGCACCACCGCGACCAAGCCCTGGCGCATCTGCTGGACCCGGCCATGGCGCCGTTCTACGGGTGCGTGGCCATGGCCCTGGTCTCGGTCGGCGGGGGCGCCCTGACCGTCGGCAGGGACTGGATCGGGCTGGACGCGGCCCTCGCCCTGGACGGTGTGCTGTTCACCGTGGGCACGGCGCTCGGCGTGGCGGTCGCGGTGACCGTCCCGTACCTGATGGTGGTGCACCACCGGATAGAGGCGGCGTCGCCGGTGTGGCTGCTGCCGGTCGTGGCGCCCATGGTGTCCGCCGCGCAGGGCCCCTTCCTCGTCCCTCACCTGCCGGCGGGGCAGTGGCAGGGGACGCTGCTGCTCACCTGCTACGGGCTGTTCGGGCTGAGCCTGCTCGCGGTGCTGCTGATGCTTCCGCTGGTCTTCGGGCGGCTGGTGACGGGCGGGCCGCTGCCGCTCGCCCTGACCCCGACGCTCTTCCTGGTCCTCGGCCCGCTGGGCCAGTCCACGGCGGCCGCGAACAACTTCGCCGACGCCGCCCCGCACCTTCCCTACGGGACGACGCTGGCAGTCCTGTACGGCGTGCCCGTCATGGGCTTCGCCCTGCTGTGGCTGGTCCTGGCCGGTGCGCTGGTGGTGCGAGCCCGCCGGAAGGGCATGGGTTTCGCGATGACGTGGTGGGCGCTGACGTTCCCCGTCGGGGTGTGCGTCACCGGAGCGGAGGGGCTGGCCCGCCACACCGGGCTCACGCCGCTGCTGTGGCTGGCGGTGGGGCTGTACGTGCTGCTGGTGGCGGTCTGGCTGGTGGCCGCGGTGCGGACCGTACGGGGGCTCATCAGCGGAGCGCTGCTCGCAGCGCCGCCGGTGCCGTCGCCAGTGACGGCCCGTACCACGTGAGGTGGCGCCCGTCGACGAGCGCGGCGGGGATCCCCTCGAACGCCTCGGGCCCGTCGTCCGCCGTGAAGCGGTACGGCTCGTCCGGCAGGACCACCAGGTCGGCGCCGGAGGCACGCAGCTCGTCGAGCGGGACGCGCGGGTAGCGCTCGGCGTGGTCCGCGTACACGTTGGCCACACCGAGGCGGGCCAGCAGGTCGCCCGCGAAGGTGTCGCGGCCCAGCACCATCCAGGGGCGGCGCCAGATGGGCACGACGGCCCGGCGGTACGGGTGCGGGGTGAGCCCGGCCCAGGCCGCCTCGGCCTCGTCGAGCCAGCGCGGCCGCGTCCGCACCCCGCAGGCCCGCAGGACGCGGTCCAGCTCGGCGAAGGCCTGCTCCAGGGTGCGCACCTCCGTCACCAGCACCTCCGGTCCGGCGGCGCGCAGGGCGGCGAGGTCGGGGGCGCGGTTCTCCTCCTCGTTGGCGAGGACGAGGTCGGGACGCAGGGCGGTGATGGCGTCCACGTCCGGGTTCTTGGTACCGCCGATCCGGGCGACGTCAAGCCCGGACGGGTGAGTGCACCAGTCCGTGGCCCCGACGAGCAGGCCGGGCGCCGTGGCGGCGACGGTCTCGGTCAGGGAGGGCACCAGGGAGACGACCCGCGGGCGCTCAGCCATCGCGCGGCGCCGTCCCCATGTGCTCGGCGACGGCGACGACCAGGATGCGGGTGGCGGGCCCGGCGGCGCGCCAGCGGTGGCGCACGCCACCGGAGAGGTACAGCGTGTCGCCGCGTTCGAGCTGGTAGGCGCGGCCCTCGGCCTCGACCTGGGCCGCGCCGTCGGCGACGTACAGCAGGGCGTCGTTGCGCAGGACGAGCTCCCGTCCGGCGTCGTGCTCGCCGGTGAACTCGTCGGCGTGCATCTGGTGCTCGCCGCGCACCAGGGGCCGTACGCCGGGCACGCCGGAGGCGTCGTCGGCCCGTACGACGTCGACGGTGCGCGTCGAGTCGGCCGCGTAGAGCAGCTCCACGGCCGTGGTCTCCAGTGCGTCCGCGACCCGCTCCAGGGAGCGGGTGCTGGGCCGGGCGCGCTCGTTCTCGATCTGGCTGAGAAACGGCACGGACAGTCCACTGCGCTCGGCCACCGCGGCGAGGGTGAGCGAGAGTGCTCTTCGCCTCCGGCGGACGGCCGCTCCCACGCGAAGCGTCTCCTTGTCGTCCATCTCTACGGCTCCCTCCCTCTCCGACCACCTTACGCAGCGGCGGTACCACCGAGTAGCGCCACGGGTGGGAAAGGCGCGATACGGAGGGCCTCCCGTGCAGCTCGTCACCGACGCGACGACCGGCTGTCAGTGGGGTGGTGCATGATCGGTGGTGTGACGCGACGCCTGATGCTCCTCGACACCGCCTCCCTGTACTTCCGCGCCTATTTCGGGGTCCCGGACTCCGTGAAGGCGCCGGACGGCACGCCGGTCAACGCCGTGCGGGGGCTGCTGGACTTCATCGCCCGGCTGGTCCAGGACCACCGGCCGGACGAGCTGGTGGCGTGCATGGACGCGGACTGGCGCCCGCACTGGCGGGTGGAGCTGATCCCGTCGTACAAGGCGCACCGGGTGGCGGAGGAGGCCCCTGCGGGGGCGGGGCCGGACGAGGAGGAGATCCCGGACACGCTGTCGCCGCAGGTGCCGGTGATCGAGGCGGTGCTGGACGCGGTCGGCATCGCCCGGGTCGGCGTCGCGGGGTACGAGGCGGACGACGTGATCGGCACGCTCACGGCGCGGGCGGCGGGGCCGGTGGACATCGTCACCGGGGACCGCGACCTGTACCAGCTGGTGGACGACGCCCGGGGTGTGCGGGTGCTGTATCCGCTCAAGGGCGTGGGCAGCCTCCAGGTGACGGACGAGGACTGGCTGCGGTCGAAGTACGGCGTGGACGGGCGGGGGTACGCCGATCTGGCGCTGCTGCGCGGGGACCCGAGCGACGGGCTGCCGGGGGTGCCGGGCATCGGGGAGAAGACCGCCGCGAAGCTCCTGGCGGCTTACGGGGACCTCGCCGGGATCATGGCGGCGGTCGACGATCCGGCGGCGAAGCTGTCGCCGGCGCAGCGCAGGCGGCTGGACGAGTCGCGGGAGTACGTGGCGGTCGCGCCGAAGGTGGTGCGGGTCGCCGACGACGTGCCGCTGCCGCGGTTCGACCCCGCGCTGCCGGCGGCGCCGCTGGATCCGGAGGCGCTGGACGGGCTGGCGGCGCGGTGGGGCCTGGGCGGCTCGCTCGACCGTTTGCTCTCCGTGCTGCGGGGGTGAGGTGTTAGCTTAGGTAAGCCTAAGCAACCACATTCGGGGAGAGACGGGGAGACCACCGTGGCGCAGCAGCCTGCTCGCAAGGCACCGAAGGCCCGCGAAGCTCGTGTCGTTCGCACCGAGCGGCTCACGCCGCACATGGTGCGGGTCGTCCTCGGCGGTGAGGGGCTGTCCGATTTCCGCGCGGACGAGTTCACCGACCACTACATCAAGCTGCTCTTCCCGGCTCCGGGTGTGACCTACCCGGAGCCGTTCGACATGGACCGCATCCGGGAGGAGTTCCCGCGTGAGCAGTGGCCGACGACCCGTACGTACACGGTACGGGCGTGGGACGCCGCCGAGCGGGAGCTGACCGTCGACTTCGTCGTCCACGGCGACGAGGGCCTCGCCGGCCCCTGGGCGGCCTCCGCCCAGGCAGGCGAAACGATTCGCTTCCTCGGCCCGGGCGGCGGGTACGCGCCGGACCCGGCGGCCGACTGGCACCTGCTCGTGGGCGACGAGAGCGCGCTGCCGGCGATCGCCGCGTCGCTGGAACGGCTGCCGGAGGGCGCCGTGGGGCACGCCTTCGTGGAGGTCGAGTCCCCCGACGACGAACAGAAGATCGCGGCCCCGCCCGGCGTCGAGCTCCGCTGGTTCCACCGCACGGGCCGCCCGGTCGGCGAGGCGCTCCTCACCGCGGTCCGGGACCTGGACTTCCCGCCCGGCGACGTCCACGCCTTCGTCCACGGCGAAGCGGGCTTCGTCAAGGACCTCCGCCGCCACCTCCGCCTGGACCGCCAGATCTCCCGGGAACGCCTCTCGATCTCGGGCTACTGGCGCCTGGGCCAGACGGACGAGGCCTGGCGCGCGATCAAGCGCGACTGGAACGCCCAGGTGGAACGCGAACAGGAATCCCCGGCGGACCCGGCGGCCGCCTGACACCGGCTCTCCGCGACGGCCCTCCACGACGGCTCGCTGCTCCGACTCGCCACTCCGGCGACGGCCGGAGGCCGATGGAGCCGCGAGGGGCTGGTCGCCGGGCGCGGCGGCGGCCGGGCTCGCCGGGCGCCAGGCCGCCTGGCACGGGGCGACAGCCCCGCCGGGTCCGGGGCGGAGCCCCGGTTTCGGGAAGGGGCGGGGTGGGGGAAGAGCCCGCCGCAGGCGTCCCCGCCCCCGCGTCCTCCCCCTCCCCGTACCACCGCGCCGACGCGTCCACATGCGCCAACCGCCGCAGCGCCGCGAACACCGCCTCCCCCAGCACCGTCCGATCACCGCGCTCTCCACCAGGTCCTTCCGCTTGACGCCCCCCGCGACGTACGCGAGGTCCACCGCGGCGACGCGCTCCGCCGCGTCCGCGTAGGTGTCCAGGCTCTGCCGGAGGAAGCCCGCGTGCCCCACGCGCCGTAGTGCGGCCAGGGCTCCGGCGAGCACGTCCAGCCCGGGGTTGTCGTCCCCGACGCGCCACGCGCGCTCCGCCACCAACTCCCGCGCCGTCTCGCGGGCCGCCTCCAGCTCCGGGTTCGCCTCGCCGCCGCTCTTCGCCGCGAGGCGGTGAGTCGCCTCGCCCAGCACCTTGCGCACCGGCTGCTCGGTGTCGTCGATCGCGTCGAGCACCTCGCGCAGGGCCGCCACCGACATTCCGCCGACGTCGATCAGGGCCCGGACCGAGCGGAGCCGACGCTCGTGCGTCTCGTCGTAGGACGCCTGATTGGGGCTGGTCAGCCGCCCGGCCGGAAGCAGTCCTTCCCGTACGTAGTACTTGATCGTCGGAACCGACACCCCGGTCCGTCGGCTCAACTCCCCCACGCGCGTGCCGGGCGTCTCCGAGGTGGTCGGCGCGCACAGCGTCGGCGTACCGGACGGAGGCCCGGGCATGCCCCTCACCGGCTGGTCGACGACCGGCGGCGACCTGCGCATCCCGCACTTCGTCGGCATGCACGCGCTCCAGCTGCTCCCGCTCTTCCTGCTCGTCCTCCTCGCCCTGGCCCCTCGGTTCGTCCTGCTGCGCGACGCACGCGTACGCCTGCGACTGGTGCTCGTGGCATCGGCCGCGTACGCGGCGGTCTTCGCCCTGGTCACCTGGCAGGCCCTGCGCGGCCGGCCGCTGGTCGACCCGGACGGCGCGACGCTCACCGCCGCGGGTGTCATCGCGCTGCTCACGGCGGCCGGTGGCTGGGCGGCGCTGCGCACCACGGCATCGACGCCCGCGTCCGACCCCGCGCGGCTGGAGCGCGCGGCCTGACCGTCCCCCTCTTCGGCCCGAGCCACACAACACCCCCTAGCCTGAACGGATGCGCCACCTCGACCGCGTCACCGGCACCGTCCTGGGCTCCGCCGTCGGCGACGCCCTCGGCGCGCCCTTCGAGTTCGGCCTCCCGGGCGTGTACCGCGCCCGGTTCCCGGTCCTCGCGCCCGGCTGGCACCCGGACGACGCCACCGAGTTCAACGGCGCCGTCTGGCCGTGCCTCGGCTCCGCGCTCTGGGCCCTGCGGACGACCGGCTCCTTCGAGGAGGCACTGGCGGCGGCGATCGACCTGGGCGGCGACACCGACACCGTCGCGGCCGTGACCGGCGCGCTGGCGGGCGCGGTGTACGGCGCGGACGCCATCCCGCCGCGCTGGACGTCACCGCTGCACGTCCCCCTCCCGGGCCACGGTGACCGGGTCCTGCGCGCTCCCGAACTCGCCACCCTCGCCGAACGCCTCAGCACAAAGAACCAGGGCCCGGCCGGATCATTCCGGCCGGGCCCCAGCCCTTAACAGGGGTGAAACGCCGTCAGCCCACCGAGCTGTACGCCACCACACCCCGCAGCAGTCCGTCGACCGCCTTGCGCGCGCTCTTGGCGACCGTGCTGTCCTCCCGCGGGGCCGCGGCCGCGATCTGGCCGAGGACGTCGATCACCTGCTTGCACCAGCGGACGAAGTCGCCGGCCGGCATCTCCGTCTCGCGCAGCACCTCGTCGAGGCCGCTGCCGGAGGCCCACTGGTGGGCCGCCCAGGCGAAGCCGAGGTCCGGCTCCCGCTGGCCGACGCCCTCCGTCTGGTTGATCCTGAACTCCTCCTCCAAGGCGTCCAGGCGGCCCCAGATCCGGACCATCTCGCCGAGCGCGGCCTTGCTGCGGCCCGTCGGCAGCTTCGGGGCGACGGCGTCGTCCGACTGCCGGGACTCGTACACCAACGCCGAGACGCAGGCGGCCAGTTCGGCCGGGTTGAGGCCCTCCCACACCCCCTCGCGCAGGCACTCGCTGGCCAGCAGGTCCAGTTCGCCGTAGAGGCGGGCGAGCCGCTTGCCGTTCTCGGTGACCTCGTCGGCGCGGAGGTAGTCCATCTCGGTCAGCAGCGCGACGATCCGGTCGAAGGTGCGGGCGATCGTGTTCGTCCGGCCCTCGATGCGCCGCTCCAGCTGGCGCGTGTCCCGCTGGAGGCGGTGGTACCGCTCCGCCCACCGGGCGTGGTCCTCGCGCTCGTCGCACCCGTGGCAGGGGTGCGCGCGCAGGGCCTTGCGCAGCCGGGCGATCTCGCGGTCGTCGGCCGCCTCGGAGCGCTGCTTGCGCTGCCGGTCCGGGACGATGTGCCCGGCCTTGGTGCGCAGCGCGGACGCGAGGTCGCGCCGCGACTGCGGGGAACGGGGGTTGAAGGTACGCGGAATCCGCATCCGCTCCAAAGGCTCCACCGGCACCGGGAAGTCGATGGCGGCGAGCCGCTTGACCTGCCGTTCGGCGGTGAGCACCAGCGGCCGCGGCCCGTCGGCGTGCTCGAAGCCGCGGTGCCCGTTGGACCGGCCGGCCGGCAGACCGGGGTCCAGGACCAGCGCCAGCCCGGCGAACTTGCCGGTCGGCACGTGGATGACGTCACCGGGCTTGAGCTTCTCCAGCGAGGAGGCGGCCGCCGCGCGCCGCTGCGCCGCGCCCTGCTTGGCCAGTTCGTTTTCGCGGTCCTTGAGTTCGCGGCGCAGCCGCGCGTACTCCTCGAAGTCCCCGAGGTGGCAGGTCATGCCCTCGCGGTAGCCCTCGAGCCCCTCCTCGTTGCGCTGGACCTGCCGGGAGATGCCGACCACCGACTTGTCCGCCTGGAACTGCGCGAACGACGTCTCCAGCAGCTCGCGCGAACGGTGCCGCCCGAACTGGTCGACCAGGTTCACCGCCATGTTGTACGACGGCTTGAAGCTGGAGCGCAGCGGGTACGTGCGCGTGCCGGCGAGGCCCGCCAGGTACTCGGGGTCCATGCCCCGCTGCCAGAGCACGACGGCGTGGCCCTCGATGTCGATACCGCGCCGCCCGGCGCGCCCGGTCAGCTGGGTGTACTCGCCCGGCGTGATGTCGGCGTGCTGTTCGCCGTTCCACTTGACGAGCTTCTCCAGCACCACCGACCGCGCGGGCATGTTGATGCCCAGCGCGAGCGTCTCCGTGGCGAACACCGCCTTGACCAGGCCCCGTACGAAGAGCTCCTCGACGACCTCCTTGAAGGTCGGCAGCATGCCGGCGTGGTGCGCGGCGATGCCCCGCTCCAGGCCTTCGAGCCATTCGTAGTACCCGAGGACGTGCAGGTCCTCCGTCGGGATGGACGCGGTGCGCTCCTCGACGATCTCCCGCACCCGCCGGCGCGACTCCTCGTCGTTGAGGCGGAGCCCCGCGTACAGGCACTGCTGTACGGCGGCCTCGCAGCCGGCTCGGCTGAAGATGAAGGTGATGGCGGGCAGCAGCCCTTCGGCGTCGAGCCGCTCGATCACCTCCGGCCGTCCGGGTGTCCAGATCCGCGAGCGCTGGCGGCGCTCGCGCTCCCGGTCGGCCTCACTCATCCTGCCGCGCCGCCGGTCACGGCCGTTGAATGGGCGGGAGTTCTCCATGCGGGCCAGGCGCAGCAGGTCGGGGTTGACCTCGCGCCGCGCGGAGCCGCGGCCGCCGTGGTCGGTCTCCTCCTCGAAGAGGTCGTACATCCGGCGCCCGGCCAGCACGTGCTGCCACAGGGGGACGGGGCGGCTCTCGGAGACGATCACCTCGGTGTCGCCGCGGACGGTGTCCAGCCAGTCGCCGAACTCCTCGGCGTTGGACACGGTCGCCGAGAGCGACACAAGCGTCACCGAGTCGGGGAGGTGGATGATCACTTCCTCCCACACGGCGCCGCGGAACCGGTCGGAGAGGTAGTGCACCTCGTCCATGACCACATAGCCGAGGCCGCGCAGCGACTGGGAGCCCGCGTACAGCATGTTCCGCAGGACCTCGGTGGTCATCACGACCACCGGCGCCTCGGAGTTGACGCTGTTGTCGCCGGTGAGCAGGCCGACCTTCTCGGGGCCGTAGCGTTTGACGAGGTCGGCGTACTTCTGGTTGGACAGCGCCTTGATCGGCGTGGTGTAGAAGCACTTGCGCCCCTGCTCCAGGGCGAGGTGCACGGCGAACTCACCGACGATGGTCTTGCCGGAGCCGGTGGGCGCCGCGACGAGTACGCCCTTGCCGTCCTCCAGGGCACGGCAGGCCTCGATCTGGAACGGGTCCAGCTCGAAGTCGTACAGGTCCCGGAAGGGAGCGAGCGCGGTCGCCTGCTCGGCGGCGCGGCGCCGGGCCGCCGCGTACGCCTCCGCGGGTGTGAGGTCTTCTTGGGTCATCTTGTTATCGAGCGTACCCGTCGGCACTGACAGTCAGCTCGATCTTTAATCTGCCTTGCACCACACCACGGGCGGCGAGGGGATGACCGCGGTACGTCGCCGCGCCTCAGGTGATGTCGTCGTAGCCGTTCAGCCGCTGCGGACGGGAGCCGCCGGACTCACCGGTGGCCTGCTCGGGCAGGGCGGCTCGCGCGGACGACACGGTTTCCACCTCGCCGATCGGGGCCGGGGTGAGGTCGACCGGGGCGGCCTCGTCGTCGTCCAGCTCGGCGTCCGGGTCGTTGCGCCGTCGCCGCTTGTCGTTGAGGAGGGCGATGCCGACGGCGAGGAAGTACAGCAGGATGATGGGCCCGGAAAGGGCGATCATGCCGAGCGGGTCCGTGGACGGGGTGGCGATCGCTCCGAAGACGAAGATGCCCATGATCACACCGCGCCACCAGCCGGCCATGCGCCGTCCGGTGACGATCCCGGCGGCATTGAGCATGATCAGCAGCACCGGCAGCTCGAACGAGAAGCCGAAGATCAGGACCATCCGGACCGTGAAGTCCAGGATCTTGTCGACTTCGAGCAGGTTGGCCGCGGGGTCCGGCGTGATGCTGAGCAGCACGCTCATGCTCACCGGCATGATCAGGTACGCGACGTAGACGCCGGCGGCGAAGAGCGGGACCGCGGCGGCGGCGAAGTAGTACGTGTACTTCTTCTCGCTCTTGTGCAGGCCGGGCGCGACGAAGGCCCACAGCTGGTAGAGCCAGACCGGGCAGGACAGGACGATGCCCGCCATCAGGACGACCTTGACCGTGGTCGTGAACGGGGACAGCAGGTCGTTGTAGACGATGGTGGCGCACGTGCCACCGGTCTCCATGACTCCCTTCGGGCACCGTTCGACCGGTGACGAGAGGAAGTCCATCAACTCCTGGCTGTAGAACGCCGCGGCGATGGACGTGATGGTGATCGCCAGCATGGCCTTCGCGAGCCGGTTGCGGAGCTCGCGCAGGTGGTCCGCGAGCGGCATCCGCCCCTCGGGGTCCTTCTCCTTCTTACTGCGGGCAGGCTTGAGCAACCCACGTCCTCATCTCGTGCGGCGGGCCGTCGGTGCGGCCGGCGGCCTTGGGTCAGCGCTGGGTGGTGTCGGACGGCTCGGTGACCGGGCGGGCGCTCGTCACATCGCCGGGCGCGGCCTTGATGGTGCGCTGGGCCGGGGGCTGGTCGGCCGGCGGGTCGGCCGGGGCGGGCTGCTGCCCGTCCGTCTTCATGGCCTTGGCCTCGCTCTTCAGGATGCGGGCGGACTTGCCGAGCGAACGGGCCATCTCCGGGAGCTTCTTGGCGCCGAAGAGGAGGACGATGGCCAGGACGATGAGAGTGATCTCAAGAGGGCCGATCTGTCGGAACATAACTGTTGTCTACCTTCTCACCGAGGCGGCTTGGGGCGGGCTCCCGACCGGTGAACCGGACTGGTGTCCGAGCCAACGGCCGTCAGGATCGTAACGCGCACGGGTAAACGCCCGGCAATCCCTGTGCGTACTCCCGTTTGCGGCGGATATCGGGAATCCGTCGCAATCAGCAGCGTACCTTCCGGCAGTGGACGCGAGGAGGCCGCGTGCGCTATCGCGTCACCGCAGAGTCTCGCCGGTACGGGCCAGATCGGTGGCCGCCCGTTCCAGGTCCTCGGCCGCACGATTGATCCGCTGTGTGGCGTGCGTCACTTGACGGCCGAGGCGCTGGGCCTCGATGAACACCCGGATCCCCAGGACGCCGAGGACGGCGATGCCGAGGAAACCGAGGGCGATGGCGAGCATGGGCCAGAACATGCGCAGAGCCTAGACCTCGTCAGACGGTGGAGTGGAGGCGCAGCGTCCGCACGCCGCCCCCGGTGAGGAGTTCGATGATGCGTTCGCCGGCCGGCTTGCGGACGGCCGAGCCGCACGCGGGGCAGGTGAAGGAGTAGAAGGTGGTACGGCGGCTGGCGCCGATGGCGAGCCGGAGCGAGCCGGCGGAGAGTTCGCAGCGGGCGTGGCACTCGGAGCAGGCGGCCCTGAAGAGGACCGGCACGAGCGACGAGGCCACGACCCCGGCACCGGTCCCGGCACCGGATCCGTTGCCGACGCTGGTTCCGGTTCCGGGCGTCGCGGACATATCGCTCAATCCCCTCGACTTTTCGTCTACTCGCCGGCTCTCATATGGCCGGTTCTCGGCGGCCGTCGTCTCACGAAGGAGGCGTCAGGCCCCGTCGTACGCGGCCAGCGCCTCGGCCGCCGCCCGCCGCGCGCTCTCGGCCAGCTCCGGCGGCGAGACGATCCGCCCGTCCCGCCCCAGCCGCAGCGCGAGCCGCCGCAGCGAGGCCGGATCGGGTGTGCGCACGGTGATGCGCAGGCCGCCGTCGGGCAGCTCCTCGGCGCTGTCGTGCGGGTAGTACTCGGCGACCCACCGGCCGCCGGGGCCCACCTCGATCACCACCTCGGGGTCGTCGGCCGACGGCTGCACGAGCCCCTCGGACAGGTCGCGCAGCTCGATCTCCGGCGGCGCCGACGGCTCGTCGAGGATCCGGATCTCGGCCACCCGGTCGAGCCGGAAGGTGCGCCGCGCCTCGGAGAGCCGGCACCAGGCCTCCATGTACGTGTGCCCGACGGCGAAGAGCCGGATCGGGTCGACCTCGCGCTCGGTGAGCTCGTCGCGCGCGGGCGAGTAGTACCGCACCCACAGCCGGCGCCGCTCCGAGATGGCGCGGTCGACCTCGGCGAAGACGCCGCCCTCGGACTCGAAGGTCACCGAGAGGCGGGAGCTCGCACCCGCCGCCTCACCGGCCGCGGCCTCCAGCTTCGCGGTGGCGCGCAGCAGCGCCTCGCGGTCGCCCTCGCGCAGCCCCGGCAGGGTGGCGACGGCCCGCGCCGCGACCAGCAGCGCGGTCGCCTCGTCCGCGGCGAGCCGCAGCGGCTCGGCCGCCTCCGCCGCGAGGGCGGCCGGGTTGTGCCACCAGATCCGCTCGCCGTCGGTGTCGATGTCCAGCAGGTCGCCGCCGCGGAAGCTGGTCCCGCACATGGGCAGCACGTCGAGGTCCGAGATCAGCTCGTCCTCGGTGATCCCGAAGGCCCGGGCGACGTCGCCGACGTGCGCGCCGGGGCGCTCACGCAGGTACGTCACCAGGGACAGCATCCGCCGGGTCTGGTCGATCGCGTTCGTGGCCATCGTTTCGTACGTCCCCTCAACCCTTGGCCACGGCACGCAGCCGGTCCACCACGTCGGCCCGCAGATCGGCCGGTTCCAGTACGACGACGTCCGGCCCGAACTCGACGAGCCAGGCGTCCAGGCCGTGCCCGTACGGAATCTCCAGCTCGTCCCAGCCGTCGCCCAGCTCCCGCACGGACAGGGCGCGGGCGCGCAGCGGGTAGCCGCAGTCGGTGCGCAGCCGGATCCGCGCGGAGCGGGTCGCGCTCTCCCCCGCCCACCGCTCGACGGTCTCGCGGACGGTCGAGACGTCCGGTACGGGCGCGGTGAAGGCACCCGCCCGGGAGCGGACCGTGCCGGTGATCCGGGAGAGGCGGAAGACGCGCCCGGCGCCCCGCTCGCGGTCCCAGCCTGCCAGGTACCAGTGGCCGCGCCAGCACTCCAGCGTCCACGGTTCGACCTGGCGGGTCTCGGGGCGGGCGGCGTTGGCCTTGCGGTACTGGAAGACGACCGGGCGGCGGTCGCGGCAGGCCAGCATGAGCGGCTCGAAGGCGGCCTCGTGGACCGGGATGCGCGGTTCGAGGGCGCTGTGCCGGTCGTCGAAGGCGTCCTCGGCCTCGGGCATGCCCGCGGCGCGCAGCTTCTGCAGGGCGCCGCTGGCGGCGCCGGCCAGACGCGCCTGCTGCCACACCTTGGCGGCGAGGCCGAGCGCGGCGGCCTCCTCGGCGTCGAGCCGGACGGGCGGCAGGCGGTTGGAGTCGCGGCGGGCGAGATAACCGGTCTCGCCGTCGAGGTTCTCCACGGTCTCGATGACCAGGCCCAGTTCGCGCAGGTCGTCCTTGTCCCGCTCGAACATGCGGTTGAAGGAGTCGTCCGAGCCGGCTTCCAGATACGCCTCGATGGAGCCGCGCAGCTCGCGCTTGCTCAGCGGGCGGCGGGTCCCGAGCAGGCACAGCGCCAGATTCATCAGCCGCTCGGCCTTGGCAATGGCCATCGACGCCCTGCACCCACCTCTGCTCGTGGAGACACTCTCGGCGATGACGGTACCGCCCCGGGGTGTCGCGGCAAAAGCCGAGGCCCACGCCGCGGAAACGGCGTGGGCCTCGAACGACCGGTACGACCGAGAACGGTCTCGACGGCCGGGCGCGTCAGCGCTTGCGGACGGCCACCAGGTCGCAGACGAAGATCAGGGTCTCGCCCGGCGCGATGGCGGAACCGGCACCGCGGTCACCGTACGCGAGGTGCGCGGGGATGATCAGCTGGCGGCGGCCGCCGACCTTCATGCCCTGCACGCCCTGGTCCCAGCCCTCGATGACCTGGCCGACACCGAGCTGGAAGTCCAGCGGGGTGCCGCGGTTCCAGGAAGCGTCGAACTCCTCGCCGGTGGAGAAGGCGACACCCACGTAGTGGACCCTGACGAGGTCGCCGGCCTCGGCGACCTCGCCGTCGCCCTCCCAGACGTCCTTGATCTCAAGGTCGGCCGGCGGCTCGCCGCCCGGGAAGTCGACCTCGGGCTTGTCGATGCTCACGGAAACATGCTCCTTGGTGTGCGATGTGCAAAGGGACAGTCTTACAGACGCCCGCTCACACGACCCCGAGGATGTCCACCGAGAAGACGAGCGTCGCCTTGGGCGGGATCGGTCCCTGACCCTGGTCGCCGTACGCCTTGTCCGGCGGTACGACGAGGAGCACGCGGCTGCCGACCTTCTTGCCCGCCAGGCCCTCGGACCAGCCGGGGATGACGTTGGCCAGCGGGAAGGTGATCGGCGCGCCCTTCGAGAAGCTGCTGTCGAACTCCTTGCCGCCGTCCCACAGGACACCCTTGTAGTGCACGGCGACCGTGTCGCTCGGCTTCACCGCCGGGCCGGTGCCCTCGATGACGTAGTTCGAGACCAGCTTCTTCGGCGCGGCCTTCTTCGGCACCTCGATCGACGGGGCCTTGCCGTCGGTGTTGGTGCCGACCTTGGGCAGGTCGATGTTGTCCTGCGCGACCTCGGTGCCCTTGGCGGAGGACATGAAGGTCGTGGCCTTCACGATGTCCATCACGAACACGAGCGTGGAGTTCGGCTTGATCTGGCCCTGGCCCTGCGCGCCGTAACCGAGCTCCGGCGGAATCGACACCTCCAGGCGGCTGCCGACCTTCTGGCCGTCGAGCGCCTTCTGCCAGCCCTCGATGACACCGCCCCCGCCGATGGACACGGAGAAGGGCTCACCACGGTCGAAACTGTTGTCGAAGGGCTTGTCGGAGTCCCAGGTCTGCCCGAGGTAGTGGACCTGGGCCTGGTCGCCCTTCTTGAGCTGCTGGCCCTTGCCCTCGCTGAGGACCTCGACCTTGAGCTCCTTGGGCGGGGCGCCCTCGCCCTTGGCGAGGGTGGGCTTCTCTCCGAACTTGGCTCCCGCGGTGATCGCCGGGAGGCCGTTCTTCATCGAGGCGGTTTCGGAGGCGTTAGAGGCGTTGGAGCCCTTGTCGTCACCGCACGCCGCCGTGGACAGCAGCAGCAACGGGACGACGAGTAGGCCGGCAAGTCGGCGCACGTGTTCCTCAGATCTCAGACGGCACAGTGGTCGTCCGCCACTCTAGGGCGTGACAGAGCCCCGCACGAGAAACGTACGGGGCCCTGTTCTCGTCCGGCGGGATCCGGATCACATCCCGGCGATCAGCTTCTCCACCCGGTCGTCGACCGAGCGGAAGGGGTCCTTGCACAGCACCGTGCGCTGCGCCTGGTCGTTCAGCTTGAGGTGCACCCAGTCGACCGTGAAGTCCCGGCGCTGCTCCTGGGCGCGGCGGATGAAGTCGCCGCGCAGCCGTGCGCGGGTGGTCTGCGGGGGCACGGACTTGCCCTCGAAGATCTTCACGTCGTTGCAGATCCGGGCGGCCTGGCCGTTCTTCTCCAGCAGGTAGTAGAGCCCGCGCCGACGGTGGATGTCGTGGTACGCGAGGTCTATCTGGGCGACCCGCGGGTGCGACATGGTCATGTTGTGCTTGGCCCGGTAGCGCTCGAGCAGCTTGTACTTCATGACCCAGTCGATCTCGGTGTCGATCCGGTCGAGGTCCTCCTGCTCGATGGCGTCGAGGGTGCGGCCCCACAGCTCCAGCACCTGGGCGACCGTGCCGGTGCGGATGCCGCGCCGGTCGACGAAGTCGACCGCCTTGTCGTAGTACTCGCGCTGGACCTCCAGGGCGGACGCCTCCCGTCCGCTGGCGAGGCGCACCTTGCGCTGGCCGGTGATGTCGTGGCTGACCTCGCGGATGGCCCGGATCGGGTTCTCCAGGGTGAGGTCGCGCATGACCGTGCCCGCCTCGATCATGCGCAGGACGAGGTCGGTGGCGCCGACCTTGAGCAGCATGGTCGTCTCGGACATGTTCGAGTCGCCGACGATGACGTGGAGCCGGCGGTAGCGCTCGGCGTCGGCGTGCGGTTCGTCGCGGGTGTTGATGATGGGCCGGGAGCGGGTCGTCGCGGAGCTGACGCCCTCCCAGATGTGCTCGGCGCGCTGGCTGACGCAGTACACGGCGCCGCGCGGGGTCTGCAGCACCTTGCCGGCACCGCAGAGCAGCTGCCTTGTCACCAGGAACGGAATGAGGATGTCCGCGAGCCGGGAGAACTCTCCGTGGCGGGCGACCAGATAGTTCTCGTGGCAGCCGTAGGAGTTTCCCGCCGAGTCGGTGTTGTTCTTGAAGAGATAGACGTCGCCCGCGATTCCCTCCTCGTGCAGACGGCGTTCTGCGTCGACGAGCAGGCCTTCCAGAATGCGCTCGCCGGCCTTGTCGTGGGTGACCAGTTCGGTCACGTTGTCGCATTCGGGCGTTGCGTATTCCGGATGCGATCCCACGTCGAGGTAGAGACGGGCGCCGTTCCGCAGGAAGACGTTGCTGCTGCGGCCCCATGACACGACACGGCGGAAGAGGTAGCGCGCCACTTCGTCAGGAGACAGTCGGCGCTGTCCCCTGAACGTGCACGTGACGCCGTACTCGTTCTCCAGCCCGAAAATGCGGCGGTCCATGATGGAACATTACGCCTGATGGCCCGTGCTGAAACCGGGTTCGACTACACCGTTTCGATCATTTTCCGAAGTCGCCACGACATCGTCGGCGGGTTGTGCCGTACGCGGCGGAACTGCCAGCACCCGCTGGGTGGCCAGCAGGACCAGCAGGGCGGCGAATCCGGCGGCGCCCGCGACGGCGAAACTCGCGGCCGTGCCGGCGAGCTCTACTGCCGGACCCGCCATGGCCGTTCCCGCCGCGGCGCCCACACCGAACGTGGTGACCAGCCAGGAGAACGCCTCGGTGACCGTGCCGCGCGGCGCGTGCCGGTCGACGACGATGAAGGCGCAGGCGATGGCGGGCGCCAGGAAGACGCCGGAGAGGGCCGCCAGGGCGGTCATGGCAATCACGCCCGGGGTGAGCATCAGCGGCAGATAGCCGAGCGCCAGCAGGGCCACGAGGGCGCTCAGCCGCCGCTCGGGGGCCCCGGCCCACTGGCGGGCGCCGTACAGCCCGCCGCCGATCAGGGCGCCGAGCCCGAGGGCGGCCATCAGCCAGCCGTACACCGACTGGCTGCCGTGGTCCTCGGCGTACGCGTACGCCGCGACCGTGATGGAGCCCAGGGCGAGCCCGACGAAGAAGAAGGAGCCGAGCAGCGCGAGCAGCCCGGGCGAGCGCAGGGCGCCCAGCCAGTGCGCGTCACGGGGCGCGGAGCGCCAGGTGCGGGACGGCTCGGAGACGACGACGGAGAGGGCGCCGAGAACCCCGAGGGCGTTGATGACCAGCAGCGCGGCGGAGGGCGACCAGAGCGCGACGAGCACCGTGACGAGCAACGGGCCCACGGTGAACATGACTTCCTGGGCGATCGCGTCCATGGCGTACGCCCGGTGCACCCGGTCCTCGCGGCCCAGCACGCTCGGCCACAGGGCGCGCAGCCCGCCCTCCAGCGGCGGGGTGAACAGTCCGGCGACGGCGACGGCCGCGTACGTCAGCGGCAGGGGGTCGGTTCCGGTGAGGACCAGCAGCGCCATGCCGAGCGCGGAGACGACGGCGGCGGGCAGCTGCACGCGGGGCTGGCCGTAGAGGTCGACGGCGCGGCCGAGGAGGGGCTGACCGACGGCGTTGGCCAGGCCGTACACGCCGGCGAGGGCGCCGGCGAGGCTGTAGCTGCCGCCCTCCGCCCGGGTGAAGACCATGATCGCGATGGGCCCGGTGCCGTTGGGCAGCCGCCCCACGAGGGTGCCGACGAGCAGCCGGAGGGCATGGGGTGCCCGGAGTATGTCGGCGTATCCGCCGGCCGTGGCGGCCATGTGCTGCCCCTCTCCCCCGGCGGCGCGCCGAGGTTTTACGTATAACGTCCTGCGTCATACGTACCATGACGGCATTCCGCGGGTCCAGCCCGCGGCCCTTGATCGTCGAGACGTCGAGACGCGGAGGCGCGCGTGCACCACCCGGACCCGGACCCGGCACCCAGGGCCACGGCCCCGCCCACCAGCCGGGACGTGGCACGCGCGGCCGGGGTGTCGCAGGCCACCGTGTCGCTCGTGCTCGGCGACAAGTGGCGCGGCCGGGTCTCGGAGCGGACCGCCGCCGTGGTGCGGGACGCGGCGGACGAGCTCGGCTACCGGCCCAACCTCGCCGCGCGCAACCTGCGCCTCGGCCGCACGCGCACGGCCCTGCTGGTGGTACCCGCCCTCACCAACGAGTTCTTCGCCCGCGTCTACACCGGCGCGGCCGCCGTCGCCGCCCAGCACGACTTCGGCGTGGTCCTCTACCCCTCACCCGAGGGCGTCGGCCCGGCGAAGGACCCGTTCGCCTCGGCACGCGCCGCACTGGACGGGGTCATCGCCTCCTCGATGGCCGCCGACGCGCTGCGGGCGATCCGCGGCACGGACCTGCCCCTGGTGATGCTCGACAGCGACCCCGCCGACCCGGGCGCGGCCGCCCATGTGAACCTCGACGTCGCCGACGGCATGCGGCAGGTGCTGGACCACCTGCTGGACCTGGGCCACCGCCGCTTCCTGCACCTGTCGTCGGCCGTGCCCTCCTGGACCTTCGACGTACGGGCCCGGGCCCTCGCCACCCGCCTGCGCGGCGTGCCCGACGTCGACGTACGGACCGTCCCGGCGCGCCTCAGCGTCGCGGGCGGCCGCGAGGCGGCCGAGCGGGCGCTGAGCAGATCGGGGCCCCGCCCCACGGCCGTCGTCTGCGACGACGACATCCTGGCGGCCGGCGCCTGCAAAGCGGCACGGCGCCTGGGGCTGCGGGTACCCGAGGACGTGTCGGTCACCGGCTTCGACGACCTGGCGCTGGCCACCGCGGTGGAGCCCGAGCTCACGACGGTGCGGCTGCCCGCCGAACGCATCGGCGAACGCGGCATGGCGGCACTCCTCGCCGTGCTGACCGGCCGCTCCCCCGAGCCCGGCGACCTCCCGGTGACCCTGATGCCCCGCGGCTCCTCGGGCCCCGCCCCCGCCTAACCGGGCCCCGGCGCGCGGATGCCCCCGTCCCGCCTGAGCGGTCCGGGGGCATCCACGGCGCGAAGGAACCCGAGGGCTACTCCTCCTCCGCCTCGTCCGAAGGCGCGTCCGTCGGGGTCGAGGCCGCGCCGTCCGCCTCCAGCAGACGGACCAGCTGCCGGCCGACGATCCGCTTGAACTTGCGCTGCTGCGGGCGCGTACGGTCCAGGACCGCCACCTCCAGCCGCTCCGCGGGGATCTCCCGCTCGCTGCCGTTGGTGTCCCGGGACAGCGCCTGCACGGCGAGCTTCAGCGCCTCGGCGAGCGACATCCCGTCGCGGTGCCGCTGGTCGAGGAAGCTGCTGATCTGCTCCGCGTTGCCGCCGACCGCGACCGAGCCGTGCTCGTCCACGATCGACCCGTCGTGCGGCAGCCGGTAGATCTGGTCGCCCTCCGGGGAGGTGCCGACCTCGGCGACGACCAGCTCCACCTCGTACGGCTTCTCGCCCGCGCTGGAGAAGATGGTGCCGAGCGTCTGCGCGTAGACGTTGGCCAGCCCACGGGCCGTCACATCGGCCCGGTCGTAGGTGTAGCCGCGCAGGTCGGCGTAGCGCACACCGCCGATCCGCAGGTTCTCGTACTCGTTGTACTTGCCGGCGGCGGCGAAGGCGATCCTGTCGTAGATCTCGCTGAACTTGTGCAGGGCGCGGGACGGGTTCTCACCGACGAAGACGATGCCGTCGGCGTACTGCAGCACAACCAGGCTGCGTCCACGGGCGATGCCCTTCCGGGCGTACTCCGCCCGGTCCTGCATGGCCTGGGCGGGCGAGACATAGAACGGCGTCGTCACCGGCTATCCGTCCCTTTCTTCAGTGGCGGGTTCATCAGAGCAGCGCGGCGCGCGGGCCGTCGGGCTGTTCGAGGCGGCGCTCCAGCACCGAGCGGGAGATCTCGGAGGCCTCGGCCTCGGTGAGCCGCCGGAAGCCCTCGTCCGTGATCACGGTGAGGACCGGGAAGATACGGCGGGCCACGTCGGGGCCGCCGGTCGCCGAGTCGTCGTCCGCCGCGTCGTACAGCGCCTGCACGACGAGGGTGACCGCCTGCTGCTCGGTGAGGTCCTCGCGGTAGAGCTTCTTCATGGAGCCGCGCGCGAAGATCGAACCCGAGCCGGTGGCCGCGAAGCCGTGCTCCTCGGAGCGGCCGCCCGTCACGTCGTACGAGAAGATCCGGCCCTTCTCGCGCTCGACGTCCCAGCCGGCGAAGAGCGGGACGACGGCCAGGCCCTGCATGGCCATGCCCAGGTTGCTGCGGATCATCGTGGAGAGGCGGTTGGCCTTGCCCTCCAGGGAGAGCTGGGTGCCCTCGACCTTCTCGAAGTGCTCCAGCTCCAGCTGGAAGAGCTTGACCATCTCCACGGCGAGGCCGGCGGTGCCGGCGATGCCCACGGCCGAGTACTCGTCGGCCGGGAAGACCTTCTCGATGTCGCGCTGCGCGATCATGTTGCCCATGGTGGCCCGCCGGTCACCGGCGAGGACCACGCCGCCGGGGAACGTGGCGGCGACGATGGTGGTCCCGTGCGGGGCTTCGATGGCCCCCTGCAGGGGCGGCAGCGTCCGGTTGCCGGGAAGCAGCTCCGGCGAGTGGTCGGCCAGGAAGTCCATGAAGGACGAGGAGCCAGGCGTCAGGAAGGCTGCCGGCAGACGCCCGGTGCTACGAGGGTTGGCTTCCACGCGAATCCTTCCGAAATGAGGCGGCGGCCCGCCGCTGCGACGGCCGGGCCGATCATGCGTGCTGTGCACGGACCTTACCCGTGCCGTCGCCGGTCATCCGCCCCGGTGCCGTCGGGATCGGAGTCCTTGGCGGAGCTCCTCCACCGACGGCCCGGAAACGGACAACGTCTTTTACTGTCCGCCCTTTTGCACGAAGGACCGCACGAAGTCCTCTGCGTTCTCCTCGAGCACGTCGTCGATTTCGTCCAGCACGGAGTCGACGTCGTCCGACAGCTTCTCCTGGCGCTCCTTGAGGTCCTCGGAGGCCTGCGCCTCCGGGGCCTGCTCCTCGACCTCCTCGGTGGAGCGCGTCGCCTTCTGCTGCCCGCCGCCGGTGTCCTTGGTCGCCATATCCCTCACCCCGCTCGGTTTGCCCGCTTGGTTCGGTCTCTCAAGATCAGACCCTACAAGGACGGTCTGACATCGGCCCTGCACTTTCCTCAACGTCCAGGGATCACCCCCATGATTCCCGGAGATCCCCGGCCGAAGCTCTTTTCGAAAGACTGATCCGTTGTCTCAGTGGCCGGACAGGACGCGCACCAGCTCCTCGGCCGTGCGGCAGCGGTCCAGCAGCGCCTTCACGTGGTCACGTGTACCGCGCAACGGTTCCAGGGTCGGCACGCGCTGCAGGGAGTCGCGGCCGGGCAGGTCGAAGATGACCGAGTCCCACGAGGCCGCCGCGACGTCGTCCGCGTACTGCTCCAGGCACCGGCCGCGGAAGTAGGCCCGGGTGTCCTCCGGAGGCTTGCTCTGGGCCCGCTGGACCGCTTCCTCGTCCAGCAGGCGCTTCATCTTCCCGCGGGCCACCAGACGGTTGTACAGGCCCTTGTCGGGGCGTACGTCGGCGTACTGGAGGTCCACCAGGTGGAGCCGGGCGGCGTCCCAGTCGAGGTTGTCGCGGCGCCGGTAGCCCTCCATGAGCTCGCGCTTCGCGATCCAGTCGAGCTCGCCGGCGAGGCTCATCGGGTCGTTCTCGAGCCGGTTGAGGGTGTCCTCCCAGCGGGAGAGGACGTCCTTGGTCTGCTCGTCGGCGTCGGCCCCGAACCGTTCCTCCACGTACTTGCGGGCCAGCTCGAAGTACTCCATCTGCAGCTGCACGGCGGTGAGCGTCCGGCCGTTACGGAGCGTGATGAGCCGCTGCAGTGAGGGGTCGTGCGAGACCTGGTGGAGGGTGCGGACCGGCTGGTCGACGGCGAGGTCGACCGTGATGAAGCCGTCCTCGATCATGGACAGGACCAGGGAGGTCGTGCCGAGCTTGAGGTACGTCGAGATCTCCGACAGATTCGCGTCGCCGATGATCACATGGAGGCGGCGGTATTTCTCGGCGTCGGCGTGCGGCTCGTCGCGGGTGTTGATGATGGGCCGTTTGAGGGTGGTCTCCAGGCCGACCTCGACCTCGAAGTAGTCGGCGCGCTGGCTGATCTGGAAGCCGTGCTCGTGGCCGTCCTGGCCGATGCCGACCCGGCCGGCGCCGGTGACGACCTGCCGGGAGACGAAGAACGGCGTCAGGTGGCGCACGATGTCCGAGAAGGGGGTCTCCCGCTTCATCAGGTAGTTCTCGTGCGTGCCGTAGGAGGCGCCCTTGTTGTCGGTGTTGTTCTTGTAGAGGTGGATCGGCTGGGCGCCGGGCAGCTGGGCCGCCCGCTCGGCGGCCTCGGCCATGATCCGCTCGCCCGCCTTGTCCCACAGGACGGCGTCGCGCGGATTGGTGACCTCGGGGGCGCTGTACTCGGGGTGGGCGTGGTCCACGTAGAGCCGGGCGCCGTTCGTGAGGATCACGTTGGCCAGGCCGATGTCCTCGTCGGTGAGCTGGCTGGAGTCGGCGGCCTCGCGGGCGAGGTCGAAGCCGCGGGCGTCCCGCAGCGGGTTCTCCTCCTCGAAGTCCCAGCGGGCGCGGCGCGCCCGGTGCATCGCCGCCGCGTAGGCGTTGACGATCTGGGACGAGGTGAGCATGGCATTGGCGTTCGGGTGCCCAGGGACGGAGATCCCGTACTCCGTCTCGATGCCCATTACTCGCCGTACAGTCATGCGGCCCTCCTTGCCCGGCGGCGTCCCCGTTCGGAAACGGCGCTCAAGTACCGCTGCTTCCCCGATGCGCATGCGGTGCCCGTCCCCGCACTGCGCGACTCGGCGGTACGGAAGAGCCTAGAACGCCTCCGCGCTGGTGGGGAGATCCATTGCGTCATTGCTGCGGTGTGGTCGGAATGATGCCCCCGTGGCCGTTCATTCGCTCATTTGTTCATCACGTAAAGCAACCGGCTGCGGATGCCCGGTACGGACACCCGCAGCCGGTTTGCGTTTACAGGTACTGGCCGGTATTCGCCACCGTGTCGATGGAGCGACCGGTGTCCGCGCCCTGCTTTCCGGTGACGAGGGTGCGGATGAAGACGATCCGCTCGCCCTTCTTTCCGGAGATCCGGGCCCAGTCGTCCGGGTTGGTGGTGTTCGGCAGGTCCTCGTTCTCCTTGAACTCGTCCACGCACGCCTGGAGGAGGTGGGAGACCCTCAGACCCTTCTGGTTGTGGTCGAGGAATGCCTTGATGGCCATTTTCTTCGCCCGGTCGACGATGTTCTGGATCATCGCTCCGGAGTTGAAGTCCTTGAAGTACAGGACTTCCTTGTCGCCGTTCGCGTACGTGACCTCGAGGAACCGGTTCTCCTCGGACTCCGCGTACATCTGCTCCACGACCGACTGGATCATGGCGTCGACGGCGGCTTCCTTGTTGCCGTTGTGCTCGGCCAGGTCGTCGGCGTGCAGCGGCAGCGAAGGTGTCAGGTACTTGGCGAAGATGTCCTTGGCCGCCTCGGCGTCCGGACGCTCGATCTTGATCTTCACATCGAGTCGGCCGGGCCGCAGGATGGCGGGGTCGATCATGTCCTCGCGGTTGGAGGCGCCGATGACGATGACGTTCTCCAGGCCCTCCACACCGTCGATCTCGGCGAGCAGCTGGGGGACGATGGTGTTCTCCACGTCCGAGCTGACGCCGGAGCCGCGGGTGCGGAAGAGGGACTCCATCTCGTCGAAGAAGACGATGACGGGGGTTCCCTCGCTCGCCTTCTCGCGAGCGCGCTGGAAGACCAGGCGGATGTGCCGCTCGGTCTCGCCGACGTACTTGTTGAGGAGCTCGGGGCCCTTGATGTTGAGGAAGTAGCTCTTCCCCGCGGGCTGGCCGGTCACCTCGGCGACCTTCTTGGCAAGGGAGTTGGCGACGGCCTTCGCGATCAGCGTCTTGCCGCAGCCGGGCGGGCCGTAGAGCAGGATGCCCTTCGGCGGCCGCAGTTCGTGCTCCTGGAAGAGGTCGGGGTAGAGGTACGGGAGCTCGACCGCGTCGCGGATCAGCTCGATCTGGTTGCCCAGACCGCCGATCTTGGTGTAGTCGACGTCCGGAACCTCTTCGAGGACGAGCTCCTCGACCTCGCTCTTCGGGATGACCTCGTACACATAGCCGGACCTGGGTTCCAGCAGCAGGGCGTCGCCGGGGCGGATGGTGGTGTCCAGCAGCGGCTCGGCGAGCCTCACCACCCGTTCCTCGTCGGTGTGCCCGAGCACCAGGGCCCGCTCGCCGTCCTCGAGGATCTCCTTGAGGGTGACGATGTCCCCGGCGCGCTCGAACTCCATGGCCTCGACCACGTTGAGCGCTTCGTTGAGCATGAGTTCCTGGCCGCGCCGCAGCTCGTCGAGCTCGACGCTGGGGCTGACGTTCACCCGGAGCTTGCGGCCCCCGGTGAAGATGTCGCAGGTGCCGTCCTCGTTCGCCTGCAGGAAGACACCGAAGCCGGCCGGCGGCTGCGCGAGCCGGTCGACCTCCTCCTTGAGGGCCACGATCTGATCGCGGGCCTCACGGAGCGTGTTGGCGAGCCGCTCGTTCTGCGCGGACACGCCGGCCAGATTGGTCTGCAGCTCGACGATCCGCTCTTCGAGAATCCTCGTGTGACGCGGAGAGTCGGCGAGCTTACGTCGCAGGACGGCGATTTCCTGCTCGAGATAGGCAACCTGGCCGGCTGGGTCCTCAGACCCCCGCCCGGGCCGGATGCCGCGGTTGATGTCGTCGTCGTGGGCTGCCACGGTCCTCACCTCCTCCAAGGGGAGCTGGACGCTTCCTGACCCTACCTGGGTGGGTGGTGATTGAAACCCCTAGATCACAAAGACTCTCGAGGTGTGTCCGATCTTCACCCTTGCGCTCTCCCTCACTGCCAGGGGGATACCCACCCATCAACATCTGAAAGCGGGCGGTTGTATGGTCGGAGGGGCCAACACCCGTCAGGGGTGGCCGGACTTAGACGAACGAAGCTAGGGGAATGGCGTGCAGCACGAGGCTCCGACCGCGGGCGCCGACGAGGCCCTTGAGGTGTGGATCGACCAGGACCTCTGCACCGGTGACGGGATCTGTGCGCAGTACGCCCCCGAGGTCTTTGAACTGGACATCGACGGGCTGGCGTACGTCAAGAGCGGCGACGACGAGCTGTTGCAGGACAAGGGCGCCACGACGCCCGTGCCGCTGCCGATCCTCCAGGACGTCGTCGACTCCGCCAAGGAATGTCCGGGCGACTGCATCCATGTACGACGCGTTTCGGACAAGGTCGAGGTGTACGGTCCCGACGCTGAGTGACAGCGTCGATACGGACATACCTCTACATATCACTGGGCTCGGCGACCGCTGAGCGGACGAACTTTCCGCCGGTCCACCGCCACTTGACCGTCTCCACCTGATCCGGGCAGCAGCGCGGCACGTCCGCCGACGAGTACCCCATGAGCGTCGCGGTGACCGCTCCGTCACGGACCGCGAGCTCGCTCGCGGAGAGCCGCTCGGCGGGTTCCACCAGGGTGGCCACCACGCGCGCACCGGTGCCGTCGCGCCGCGTCGCGAGGACGTAGAGGCCGCTCGGCGGCGTACCGGAACCGGCGTCGCAGCGGACGGCGGTGACCGTCTCGGGGCGGCCGTCCCCGTCGAGGTCCCCCGACGCGTCCTTGGCCACCGCGGTGGGCGCTCCGCCGCACTCCAGCGGGTACGTCGCCGCTCTCGCGTCCGGAGCGGGGGCCGGCGCCGGGGCGCCCGGGGCCGCGGCCGTGGTGACGGCGCTGCCGCTCTGCGAGGCGGTGGCGGCGCCGGGTTGCAGCAGTCCGGCGGCCGCGACCACCGCGGCCATCGCCGTGGCGGTGGCGAGCCAGTGCACCGGGCGGGCGTGGGTGTGCGCGAGGTCCAGGGCGGCGGAGGGCTGCACGCGGAGTGCCTCCTGTGGGCTGTGCGGTGGGGTGGCCAGCATCGTGCCATATGTCACAGGTGGGCGGAACAGCGGGGTCGGGCCCGGGTGAACGGGAAGGCGCCGCCCTCCGGTTCTCGCGTCGGTGGCGGGAACTGGAGGGCGGCGCCCTTGCGTTGTCGGGGCGTCAGCCGCAGAGCGAGGCGTCAGCCTGAGGGCGTCAGCCCTTGTTGGGGCCTTCGTAGTCCTCGCCGTACGCGCCCTTGGCGGGGCGGCGGCGCCGCATCGGCGGCTCGACGCCGTCCGCGAGGCGGCGGGCGGTGACCAGGAAGCCGGTGTGGCCGATCATCCGGTGGTCGGGGCGGACGGCCAGGCCTTCGACGTGCCAGTTGCGGATCATCGACTCCCAGGGCTGCGGCTCGGCGTAGCAGCCGATCTCGCGGATGGACTCGACGGTGCGCGCGAGCTGGGTCGTGGTCGCCACATAGCAGCAGAGGATGCCGCCGGGGACGAGCGCCTTCGAGACGGCCTCCAGGCACTCCCAGGGGGCGAGCATGTCCAGGATGACGCGGTCGACGTCGGCGTCCGACAGGTTGTCCTGGAGGTCGCCGACGGTGAGCTGCCAGGCGGGGTGCGGGCCGCCGAAGTAGCGCTCGACGTTGGCCTTCGCGATCTCGGCGAAGTCCTCGCGGCGCTCGTAGGAGTGCAGCATGCCGCTGTCCCCGATGGCGCGCAGCAGGAAGCTGCTGAGCGAGCCGGAGCCCACCCCCGCCTCGACGACGCGCGCGCCGGGGAAGATGTCGGCGAAGGCCAGGATCTGCCCCGCGTCCTTGGGGTAGACCACGGCGGCGCCGCGGGGCATGGACAGGACGTAGTCGGGGAGCAGGGGGCGCAGCGCGAGGTAGGCGACGTTTCCCGTGGTTCGGACAACACTGCCCTCGGGAGCACCGATCAGCTCGTCGTGCGGGAAGGAACCCTTGTGGGTGTGGAAGTTCTTCCCGGCCTCGAGCGTGAACGTGTAGTGGCGTCCCTTGGGGTCGGTGAGCTGGACCTGGTCCCCGACCTTGAAGGGCCCGCGACGGCGGGCGGCACCGGTCGGTTCGGACATGTGACCAGTGTATGGGGTTTACGAACCGGGCCGTGCCATGGCCTGGACGAAGGCCCGCTCGACGTCGGCCGTGGACAGGACGCCGTAGATCTCGCCGGTCTCCTCGACGACGAGGTACTCGCTGGCGGGGGTGGCGCGCAGGCGGTCCAGGAGCGCCTCTCCGGCGAGCTCGGCGGGGACCCGCATGCCCTCGGTGAGCTCCTGGGCGAGGCCGCTGACGGCGACCCAGGGGCGGCGGTGCTGGGGGACGCCGACGATGGCGGTCTCGCGGACCAGGGCGGTCGGTTCGCCGTGGCCGTCGACGACGACGAGGGCGCGGGCGCCGGCTTCGTTGGCGCGGCGCAGGGCCTCGGAGAGGGGGGTGTCGGACTCGACGGGGACGGCGCGCCGGGTGAGGGCGCGGGCGCGCAGGTCGGGGAGGTGTTCGCGCAGGCGGGCCATGCGCAGGCTGTTGCCGGCGCCGGTCCAGATGATCGCGGCGAGGATGGCGGCCAGGAGGGCGTCGGTGACGGTCTCCATGCCGCTGATCTCGTCGCCGGCGGTGCCGAGGGCGCCGGTGTGGGTGAGCAGCGGGAGCCCGATGAGGACGGCGACGGCGAGGGCGCGGCCCACCCAGGCGGCGGCGACGGTGCCGGCCATGGGCCTGCCGGTGATCTTCCAGACGACGGCGCGGAGCATGCGGCCGCCGTCCAGGGGCAGGCCGGGGAGGAGGTTGAACGCGGCGACGATCAGGTTGGAGATCATCAGGCCGGCGAGGAGGACGCCGGGGACGGTGCCGGGCTCGACGGCGTACAGCGCGGCGTAGAAGACGCCGGCGAGGATCAGGGAGAGGAGGGGGCCGACGAAGGCGAGGACGAATTCGCGGCCGGGGGTCTCGGACTCCTTCTCGATCTCGGAGACGCCGCCGAAGAACTGGAGCTGGATGCGGCGCACCGGCAGTTTGAAGCGGAGCGCGGCGAGGGTGTGGGCCAGTTCGTGGACGAGTACGGAGGCGTAGAAGGCGACCGCGAAGAAGAGGGAGACCAGGTAGCGGATGTTGCCGAGCTCGGGCAGGACGCGGTCGAGCTGGCCGCCGAAGACCCAGGTGATGAGGGCGGCCACCAGGAACCAGCTGGGGGCCACGTATACGGGCACGCCGAAGAGGCGGCCCATGAGGATGCCACCGCCGGGTTCGCGTGGTGTGCCGGTGTCGGGGCCGGCTCCGGCCGTGTCGGACCTCGGGCGGGGGGTCTCGCCGCTCTCGTCGTCCTTTTTCACGGGTTCCCTTCGGTGCGTAGCGTGATGAGCTACTCACGATCATGCAATGGCGGGGGGTCTGGCGTCGATGGTATGCCGCTCGCTGTCAGTGGCGGGCCGTAGGGTTCTGAACCATGACCACGAGCCCTTCCAGCTCGCCGGGCCCGGTCGGCCCCGCGAGCCCCCGGCCGCCCGCGTCGCTGTCGCCGTCGCGGGCGAGCGACTTCATGCAGTGCCCGCTGCTGTACCGGTTCCGGGTGATCGACAAGCTGCCCGAGAAGCCGAGCGAGGCGGCGACGCGGGGCACGCTGGTGCACGCGGTGCTGGAGCGGCTCTTCGACGCCCCGGCGGCGGAGCGTACGGCTCCGCGGGCGAGGTCGCTGGTGCCCGGGCAGTGGGAGCGGCTGCTGGAGGCGCGGCCGGAGCTCGGGGAGCTGTTCGAGGGAGATGCAGAGGGCGAGCGGCTGACGCTGTGGCTGGCGGAGGCGGAGCAGCTGGTCGAGCGGTGGTTCACGCTGGAGGATCCGACGCGGCTGGAGCCGGCGGAGCGGGAGCTGTTCGTGGAGACGGAGCTGGAGTCGGGGCTTCGGCTGCGGGGGGTGATCGACCGGGTCGACGTTGCTCCTTCGGGTGAGGTGCGGATCGTCGACTACAAGACGGGCAAGGCGCCGCGGCCGGAGTACAGCGAGGGGGCGCTGTTCCAGATGACGTTCTACGCCCTGGTGGTGTGGCGGCTGAAGGGCGTGGTGCCGCGCCGGCTGCAGCTGGTGTATCTGGGGAGCGGCGATGTGATGACGTACGACCCGGTGGAGGCGGATCTGCTGCGGGTGGAGCGCAAGCTGCTGGCGCTGTGGGACGCGATCCGCCGGGCGACCGAGACGGGTGACTGGCGGCCGCGGCCGACGAAGCTGTGCGGTTGGTGCGACCACCAGTCGTTCTGCCCGGAGTTCGGCGGGACGCCTCCGGTGTACCCGCTGCCGGTGATCCCGGCGCAGCGGGCGGACGCGCCGGAGGGGGCAGGGCAGAATGGGGCCGGTCAGCCGAGCCTTGACGGCCCTTAAGGAGTTCTCGTGGCCATCCGCGTCCTACTGGTCGACGACCAGCCGCTGTTGCGCACCGGTTTCCGGATGATTCTGGAGGCGGAGCAGGACATCGCGGTCGTCGGGGAGGCCGGGGACGGCCTCCAGGCCCTCGACCAGGTGCGGGCGCTGCAGCCCGATGTGGTGCTGATGGACATCCGGATGCCGCGGATGGACGGGGTGGAGGCAACCCGGCAGATCACCGGGCCGGAGCGGGACGGGCCGGCGAAGGTGCTGGTGCTGACGACCTTCGACCTGGACGAGTACGTGGTGGAGGCGTTGCGGGCGGGGGCGAGCGGCTTCCTGTTGAAGGACGCGCCCGCCCATGAGCTGGTGCAGGCGATCCGGGTGGTCGCGGCGGGTGAGGCGATGCTGGCGCCGAGCATCACGCGCCGGCTGCTGGACAAGTACGCGGGCCATCTGCCCTCCGGCGAGGAGCCGGTGCCGGACGCGCTGAACACGCTGACGGACCGTGAGGTCGAGGTGCTGAAGCTGGTGGCGCGCGGGCTGTCGAACGCGGAGATCGCCGCGGATCTGTTCGTCAGCGAGACGACGGTCAAGACGCATGTGGGCCATGTGCTGACGAAGCTGGGTCTGCGCGACCGGGTGCAGGCGGCGGTGTACGCGTACGAGAGCGGGCTGGTGCGTCCCGGGGCGCAGCAGTAGCGGGGTCTGCCGGTACAGCGAGGCGGAGTACGACGAGACGGGGTGTCCGGCAGTCGCCGGGCACCCCGTCTCGTCTTCGTCTGGAGCCGGTCAGGCCTTCTTGATCTCCCAGAAGCGGAAGACGGTGGACGTGTCGAGCGTCCATTCCAGGCCGGTGATGCCGTCGCGGGCCACGGCGTACTGCTTGCCCTGCCACAGCGGGAGGATCGGCAGTTCCTCGGCGACGAGGTCCTGGAGCTTGCCGAAGTCGTCCTCGGTGGCCGTGCGGTCGGCGGCGGCGGCGGTCTTGGGGATGATCGTCCCGCTGATCCGCTTGTTCTCGTAGTTGTTCTCGAGGACGTTGCCCTCACCGAAGAACGGCGCGGTGAAGTTGTCGGGGTCCGGGTAGTCGGGGACCCAGCCCTTGACGTAGACGCCGTACTTGCCGGCCTTGATGTCCTTCTCGTACTGCTCGTACTCGACGGACTTCACGGTGACGTCGAACAGGCCGCTGGCGTTGAGCTGCTTGGCGATCGCCTTCAACTCCTCGTCCGTGGAGGGGCCGTAGCGGCTGGGGGTGGACCACAGGGTGAGCTGGACCTTGCCCTCGACGCCGGCGGACTTCAGGGCCTGCTTGGCCTTCTCGGGCTGCGGCCGGTCGCCGTAGGTGTCGAAGAAGGCGGTGTTGTGGCCGGTGATGCCGGCCGGGACGATGGAGTAGAGCGAGGTGGCGGTGGCCCGGTGGACGTCCTGCACCAGGGCGTCGCGGTCGACGAGGTAGGCGATGGCCTTGCGGACGCCGAGCTTGCCGACGACGGGGTCCTTCACGTTGAAGACGAGGTGCTTGACCTCGGCGCTGGTGCCCTCGATGACCTCGATCTTGGAGTCGGCCGTCGCCGACTCCTTCAGCTCGGCGATGTCGGCGGCGGCGAGGCCGCGGTAGGCGACGTCGATGTCGCCCTTCTTCAGGGCGTCGGCGAGGGACTTGCGGTCGCCGTTGTAGAACTTCAGCGTGACGCCGCTGTTCTTCACCTTGGCGGTGCCGTGGTACTCGTCGTTGACCGAGAAGACGGCCTTGCCGTCGGAGTACGACTCCAGCTTGTACGGGCCGGAGCCGACGGCCTTGCCGTCGGTGCGCAGGCTTCCGGCGTCGTACTCGCGGTGGTCGACGATGGAGCCCGCGCCGGAGGCGATCTTGCTGGGGAAGGTGGCGTCGGGGACCTTCAGCTTGAAGACGACGTTCTGCTCGTCGGGGGTGTCGATCGACGCGATCGTGGACAGCAGCGGCGCGGGGCCGGCCGGGTCGTTGATCTTCAGCGCCCGCTCGAAGGAGAACTTCACGTCCTCGGAGGTCAGCGGGTTGCCGTTGCTGAACTTCAGGTCGTCGCGGAGCGTGCAGCGGAAGATTGTGCTGCTGCCCTGGTCGAAGCCGCACTTCTCGGCCGCTTCCGGCTGGGGCGTGGAACCGCCCTTGGGGAAGCTCAGCAGGGACTGGAAGACGTTGTTGAACAGCAGCCAGGAGCCGGGGTCGTAACCGGCGGCGGGGTCGGTCGACAGGACGTCGTCGGACATGCCGACGAGCACCGTGACGCCGCTCTCACCCGCGTCGCCCTTCTCCGAACCGCAGCCGCTCAGCATGGCGGCCGCCAGCACTGCCGAGAGGGGGGCGGTCAGCCACTTGTTGTGCACCTTCACAGGAACCTTGCCTCTGGATCTTGCATGTGACGACCGCGCCCGTCGCGCGGCCGGGTACATCGTGGGTCAGGCGATGCCTCGGGCCAGCTCCCAGAGCTGGAGGTCCGAGGAGGTGTTGAGGGCCCACTCGACACCGGTGAGGTCGTTGCGGTGGGCGACGTACTGCTTGCCCTGCCACAGCGGGAGCACGGGGACGTCGTTGGCGACGATGTCCTGGAGCTGCTCGAAGGCGGGCGAGGCGGAGTTGCGGTCGGCCGCGCGGCGCGACTGCGGGATGAGCTTGCCGCGCGCCTCGGTGCTGACGTAGGGGGAGTTGAGGAAGTTGTCCGCGTCGAGGAACGGCGCGATGTAGTTGTCCGGGTCGGGGAAGTCGGGGACCCAGCCGAGCCCGTAGACGGCGTACTCGCCGCGCTTCTGGGCGGGCCGGAACGTCGACCACGGAACGCCCTCGACGCGGACGTCGAAGAGCTTGGTGGCGTTGAGCTGGTCGCGCAGCGCCTCGAACTCCTTGGCGGTGCCCGGGCCGTAGTAGTCGCTGGTGTAGTGCAGGGTCAGCTTGACCGGGGTGGAGATGTCGGCTTCGCGCAGGATGGAGGCGGCCTTCTGGCTGCTGGGCTCGCCGTACTTGTTGAAGAACGAGTTGGTGTGCGCGGTGATCGTCGACGGGATCAGCGAGTAGAGCGGGGTGGCCGTGGAGCCGTAGACCTTGGCGGCGATCTGGCCACGGTCGACGACGGCGGCGACGGCCTGGCGGACGGCCTTGTCCTGGACGGAGGCGTCCTGGGTGTTGAAGGCGAGGTAGCGGATCTCCAGGCCCGGCATCTCGCGGAGCTCGATGCCCTCCTTGGAGTGCTCGGCGAGGTCCTTGATCTGCTCGGGCGACATGGTGCGGGTCATCATGTCGATGGAGCCGGCTTGCAGGGCGTCGCCCATGGCCGCGGAGTCGTCGAAGGAGCGCAGCTCGACGCGGTCGTTGCGGAGCTTGATGTCGCCCTTGTAGTGCTCGTTCCGGGTGAAGACGATCTTCGTGACCTGGTCGTCCCGCACCTCGGCCCGCATGGTGTACGGGCCGGAGCCGTCGACCTGGAAGCCGTCGCGGAGCTTCTTGGCGTCGTACTTGTCCCCGCTGAGGATGCCCGCGACGGGCGTGGACAGCTTGTACGGGAAGGTGGCGTCGGGCGTCTTCAGGTGGAAGACGACCTCGTCGTCGGCCTTGGTCTCGATGGTGTCGATGTTCGAGAGGAGGCCGGCGGCGCCGTTGTCGGAGTTGATGGCGAGGACGCGTTCGATGGAGAACTTCACGTCCTTGGCCGTGATGGGCGTCCCGTCGGAGAAGGTCAGGCCTTCGCGCAGGGTGCAGCGGTAGCGCTCGCTGGCCCGGTCGGTGAAGGAGCACTGGGAGGCGGCCTCGGGGACCGGCGTGCCGCCGCCGCGCGGGACGCGCATCAGGGTCTGCACGGTCTGGCGCAGGACGTTCCAGGCGCCGGCGTCGTACGCGAAGGCCGGGTCGAAGGGGGCGGAGGCGTCCTTCGTGGCGGTGAACCGGTCCGTGGTGCCGACGACGATGGCGCTGCCGTCGCCGGATCCCGCCTCCGAGCCGCCGCAGGCTGCGAGTGCGGGGGCCAGCAGGCCGATGACGGCCGGCAGCACCAAGGTCTTGCGGTTCATCTGGACGTTCTCCTCATCCGGCACTGGGTACAGCGTGGGGCGTACTCCGCCGCGGCCACCCGGTCTGGGCGGGGCGATCGGGCCGGGATACAGAGCGATCGGTCCGGTGTCCGGCGCCTGCTGGTGGCTTGACGCGAACACGCGGATTAGTGCGGCGAAGTTCTCGCCAAGAGATTAGTGGGCGGTGCCAGGCGCTCTTGAACGGGCTTGAGTTGAGCCCGCATCAGACAGTGAGGAGTAATGCGTCATCGGCGATCACTATGCGCGGAATGTTTCGTACACCCCTTGATGAATCGGGACACAAAGGTGCACCCGAGGGGCCGGAAGCGGGGCCCGGGGGCCCCGGGGTCACGGCTCGATCACCACGGAGCGTGACCAACGTCACGCCGGATTCCTCTTTTCCCGGTTACGGAAAAGACCCGGCCGGGCGCTCTCGGTTTTCCCCGATGTGGGGTTCAGTTCATTCCGTTGATCAATGAACGGAGAAAACCGAGGTCGACCTCTTCCAGGGAACGGACGACGGCCCGGCCGGCGGCGGGAGCGATGGGCGCGACGGACGGGACGGCGACCACCCGGCAGCCCGCGGCCTCGGCGGCGGCGACCCCGGTGGCGGTGTCCTCGATGACGGCGCACCGGCCCGGCTCGGCGCCCACGCCGCGGGCAGCGAGCAGGTACGGGTCGGGGTGCGGCTTCGTACGGGGCACCTCGTCGCCCGCGACGGTGAGGGTGAACCGCTCGGGGCCCAGGGAGCGCAGGACGCGGTCGATGATGCGGCGGTGCGAGGCGGAGACGAGCGCGGTGGGGACCTCGTGCGCGGCGAGCTCGGCCAGCAGCCGCTCGGCCCCCGGCATGAGCGGCACACCGTGGCCGATGCGCTGTTCGAATCTGTCGTTGAGCAGCACGGTCAGCTCGGGGAGGGCGATGTCGGCGCCGGTGGCCTCGATGAGGAACCCGGCGCTGCGGGTCATCGGCCCGCCGACCACCACGTCACGCCAGGACTCGTCGAGCCGGTGGCCCAGTTCGCCGAAGACCTCGACCTCCGCGTCCCACCAGAAGCCCTCGGTGTCGACCAGCGTGCCGTCCATGTCCAGGAAGACGGCCTGAAGGGCGGCTCCATCGGCCGTACGGGTCAGGGACGCGGGGACCGTGCTGGTCATCGGCACACCTCCATCGAGGGACGAGAAGGCCGGTCGCGCTCCCCGTGGGGGAACCCCCGGTGGGAAGAGCGACCGGCCTGCACTGGACCGACCAGTGTACGTCGCGTTCCGGAAACGCGCCTTCAGTGATGCGGTGTGCTGCTTCAGCGAGGTGCCTCAGCGGCCTGCCTCAGCGGGCGTTGAAGTACTTCGCCTCCGGGTGGTGGAGCACGATCGCGTCCGTGGACTGCTCCGGGTGGAGCTGGAACTCCTCGGAGAGGTGGACGCCGATGCGCTCCGGCTGGAGGAGGTCGGCGATCTTGGCGCGGTCCTCCAGGTCGGGGCAGGCGCCGTAGCCCAGGGAGAAGCGGGCGCCGCGGTACTTCAGCGCGAACATGTCCTCCACGTCGGCCGGGTCCTCGCCGGCGAAGCCGAGCTCGGCGCGCACGCGCGCGTGCCAGTACTCGGCGAGGGCCTCGGCGAGCTGGACGGACAGGCCGTGCAGCTCGAGGTAGTCGCGGTAGGAGTCGGCGGCGAACAGCTCGGCGGTGGCCTCGCCGATCTTCGAGCCGACGGTGACGACCTGGAGGCCGACGACGTCGGTCTCGCCGGACTCCTCCGGGCGGAAGAAGTCCGCCAGGCACAGGCGTCGGCCGCGGCGCTGACGCGGGAAGGTGAACCGCGTGCGCTCGTGGCCGCTGTCGTCGAGGAGGATCAGGTCGTCGCCCTTGGACACGCACGGGAAGTAGCCGTAGACGACGGCGGCCTCGAGCATGTTCTCGGTGTGGAGCCGGTCCAGCCAGCCGCGCAGCCGCGGCCGGCCCTCGGTCTCCACGAGCTCCTCGTACGTGGGGCCGTCGCCGGTACGCGCCTGCTTCAGGCCCCACTGGCCCTTGAACAGCGCGCCCTCGTCGAGCCAGGACGCGTAGTCCTTGAGCGGGATGCCCTTGACGACGCGGGTGCCCCAGAACGGCGGATCGGGCACCGGGTTGTCGGTGGCGACGTCGGAGCGGACACCGCCCTCCGGGGCCGGCTCCTCCACCACGGTGGCGGCCGCCCTGACGCGGCGCTGCTTGAGCTCGGGCAGGGTGGCGCCGGGCACTCCGCGCTTGACGGCGATCAGGGCGTCCATCAGGCGCAGGCCCTCGAACGCGTCGCGGGCGTAGCGGACTTCGCCCTCGTAGATCTCGTGGAGGTCCTGCTCGACGTACGCGCGGGTGAGGGCGGCGCCGCCGAGGATGACGGGGAAGCGGGCGGCCAGGCCGCGCTGGTTGAGCTCCTCCAGGTTCTCCTTCATGATCACCGTGGACTTGACCAGGAGCCCGGACATGCCGATGACGTCGGCCCTGTGCTCGTCGGCGGCCTCGAGGATGGCCGAAACCGGCTGCTTGATGCCGAGGTTGACGACGTTGTAGCCGTTGTTCGACAGGATGATGTCGACGAGGTTCTTGCCGATGTCGTGGACGTCGCCGCGCACGGTGGCCAGGACGATGGTGCCCTTGCCGGCCTCTTCGCCCTCGACCTTCTCCATGTGGGGTTCGAGGTAGGCGACCGCGGTCTTCATGACCTCGGCGGACTGGAGCACGAACGGCAGCTGCATCTGGCCCGAGCCGAACAGCTCACCGACGACCTTCATGCCGTCCAGCAGCGTCTCGTTGACGATGTCGAGCGCGGGGCGGGTGGTGAGGGCCTCGTCGAGGTCGGCCTCCAGGCCGTTGCGCTCGCCGTCGATGATGCGGCGCTTGAGCCGCTCCTCCAGCGGCAGCGCGGCCAGCTCCTCGGCCTTGCCGGCCTTCAGCGACTTGGCGGTGGCGCCCTCGAACAGCTGCATGAGCTTCTGGAGCGGGTCGTAGCCCTCGGCACGGCGGTCGTAGATCAGGTCCAGAGCGGTCTGGACCTCCTCCTCGCTGAACCGGGCGATCGGCAGGATCTTGGAGGCGTGCACGATCGCCGAGTCGAGGCCCGCCTTGACGCACTCGTCGAGGAAGACGGAGTTGAGCAGGATCCGGGCGGCCGGGTTGAGCCCGAAGGAGATGTTGGACAGGCCGAGCGTGGTCTGGACGTCCGGGTGGCGGCGCTTGAGCTCGCGGATCGCCTCGATGGTGGCGATGCCGTCCTTGCGGGACTCCTCCTGGCCGGTACAGATGGTGAAGGTCAGGGTGTCGATGAGGATGTCCGACTCGTGGATGCCCCAGTTGCCGGTCAGGTCGGCGATCAGCCGCTCGGCGATCTCCACCTTCTTCTCCGGCGTACGGGCCTGGCCCTCCTCGTCGATGGTGAGCGCGATCAGGGCGGCGCCGTGCTCCTTGGCGAGCGCGGTGACCTGGGCGAAGCGTGACTCGGGGCCGTCGCCGTCCTCGTAGTTCACCGAGTTGATCACCGCGCGGCCGCCGAGCTTCTCCAGGCCGGCGCGGATGACCTCGACCTCGGTGGAGTCCAGCACGATCGGCAGCGTGGAGGCGGTGGCGAAGCGCCCGGCGAGCTCCTCCATGTCGGCGACGCCGTCACGGCCGACGTAGTCCACGCACAGGTCCAGCATGTGGGCGCCTTCGCGGATCTGGTCGCGGGCCATCTCCACGCAGTCGTCCCAGCGGCCCTCCAGCATGGCCTCGCGGAACTTCTTCGAACCGTTGGCGTTCGTCCGCTCGCCGATGGCGAGGTAGGAGGTGTCCTGGCGGAACGGCACCGTCTGGTACAGCGACGCGGCGCCCGGCTCGGGGCGCGGGTCGCGCGGGGACGGGCTCAGGCCGCGGACGCGCTCGACGACCTGGCGCAGGTGCTCCGGGGTCGTACCGCAGCAGCCGCCGACCAGCGACAGCCCGTACTCGCGCACGAAGGTCTCCTGCGCGTCGGCGAGCTCGGGGGCGGTCAGCGGGTAGTGCGCGCCGTTCTTGCCCAGGACCGGCAGGCCGGCGTTGGGCATGCAGGACAGCGGGATGCGCGAGTGGCGGGCCAGGTAGCGCAGGTGCTCGCTCATCTCGGCGGGGCCGGTGGCGCAGTTCAGCCCGATCATGTCGATGCCGAGCGGTTCCAGGGCGGTGAGCGCCGCGCCGATCTCGGAGCCGAGCAGCATGGTGCCCGTCGTCTCGACGGTGACGGAGACGATGAGGGGCAGGTCGGCGCCGAGCGCCTCGAGGCCGCGGCGCGCGCCGAGGACGGCGGCCTTGGTCTGGAGCAGGTCCTGCGTGGTCTCCACGAGCAGGGCGTCGGCGCCGCCGGCGATCATGCCCTCGGCGTTCTGCTGGTAGGCGTCGCGGAGCGCGGTGTACGGGGCGTGGCCGAGCGTCGGCAGCTTGGTGCCGGGGCCCATGGAGCCGAGCACCCAGCGCTGCTGTCCGGTGGAGGCGGTGTACTCGTCGGCGACCTCGCGGGCGATGCGGGCGCCGGCCTCGGACAGCTCGTGGACGCGCTCGGGGATGTCGTACTCCCCCAGGGCCGCGAGGTTCGCGCCGAAGGTGTTGGTCTCGACGCAGTCCACGCCCACGGCGAAGTACGCGTCGTGGACCGCGCGGACGATGTCGGGGCGGGTGACGTTGAGGATCTCGTTGCAGCCTTCGAGGTTCTCGAAGTCCTCGAGGCTCGGGTCCTGTGCCTGGAGCATGGTGCCCATGGCTCCGTCGGCCACGACCACACGGGTGGCGAGGGCCTCGCGGAGGGCGGCGGCTCGGGTCCTGCTGTCAGTGATCTGATTGCTGTCAGCGGAAGGGGTCGGCGACGAGGCCATGGAAGTGCTCCCTAGATGCGACGGCTGTCGGCTTTGCGCCTCCATCCAGTGGGAAGCGCACCGGGTCAGGGTAACCGCGTACCCCCTGGGGTGGACATCTCGTTCCACGTGCCGGACTGCATGCTGTCCCCATGCTGTCGGGGGTGGCCGGTTTCCGAGTACTCCTCGGGTTACTCCTCGGGTGTGGCTCAAGGTCGGCATCGGCCGATAGTGTTCAGCATTGTCGAACTGTGGAAGAAGGGCCGGGGCGATGCCGAAGAACATCCAGTCGCTTGAACGAGCGGCGGCGATGCTGCGCCTGCTCGCGGGTGGGGAGCGCCGTCTCGGTCTGTCCGACATCGCCTCGTCGCTGGATCTCGCGAAGGGTACGGCGCACGGCATCCTGCGCACCCTCCAGGCGGAGGGGTTCGTCGAGCAGGACCCGGCCTCCGGGCGCTACCAGCTGGGCGCGGAGCTGCTGCGGCTGGGCAACAGCTATCTGGACGTGCACGAGCTGCGGGCGCGGGCCCTGGTGTGGACGGACGACCTGGCCCGCTCCAGCGGCGAGAGCGTCCACCTGGGCGTGCTGCACCAGCACGGCGTGCTCGTCATCCACCACGTCTTCCGCCCGGACGACAGCCGCCAAGTGCTGGAGGTCGGGGCGATGCAGCCGCTGCACTCCACGGCGCTGGGCAAGGTGCTCTCGGCGTACGACCCGGTGGCGCACAGCGAGGCCGTGGAGGCCGACCGCAAGGCCTTCACGCCGCGCACCATCACGACGCTGGACGACTTCGAGACCGTACTGGAGATGACGCGGGCGCGCGGCTGGGCGGCCGACGTCGAGGAGACCTGGGAGGGCGTGGCCTCGGTGGCGGCGCCCATCCACGACCGGCGCCGGATGCCGGTCGGCGCGGTCGCCATCACGGGCGCGGTGGAGCGGGTCTGCAACGACGGCGAGCTGCGCTCGGAGCTGATCGCGGCGGTACGGGACTGCGCCCGCGCCGTCTCCCGCGACCTGGGCGCGAGCCGCTTCTGACCCACGCGCGAGGCCGTCGATTCCGACCCGCGCGCGAGGCCGACGCCTCCGGCGCACGCGCCCCGGGCCTTGGGCGGCTTGCGCCGCCGTGCACCCCCCGGACCGTCCGCATCCCCTCCGAGGACACCCCTCCGAGGGGCGCACTCTCTTGCCCCCAGGCCTTTGCGGGCTCCGCGCCCGCGTGCCCGGGGCCGGGCACTCCCCTGCCGCCTCAGGCCTGGTAACGAACGCGTTTCGGCCAGCCGAACCCATTGACGCCGCGTTTAACCGACGGCAAAACTGCCGTTCATCGGTCGGCATTGTCGAACACCTACCGGCAATAGGCGCTAGAGTGTGGCAACGCCAGGAGGCCGGTTAACGCCCTCAGCCGAGGGCGCGGACCACCGGAGGGACCCGGGGTTCGCCTTCCCCTGGACGAAGGACAAAGGAGTCGCGGGTGTCCAGCTCCGACATCTTCATCGGCGAGATCATTGGTACCGCCGTACTCATCCTGCTCGGCGGTGGCGTGTGCGCCGCCGTCACACTGAAGCGCTCGAAGGCGCAGAACGCCGGCTGGCTTGCCATCACCTTCGGGTGGGGCTTCGCGGTCCTGACCGCGGTCTACATGACGGGTTCCCTGTCGGGCGCCCATCTCAACCCGGCCGTCACCGTCGGCATCGCGATCAAGGACGGGGACTGGAAGAACGTCCCCGTCTACTTCGCGGGCCAGCTCCTCGGTGCCATGATCGGCGCCGCGCTGGTCTGGATCGCGTACTACGGCCAGTTCCACGCGCACCTCACCGATCGCGAGATCGTGGGTGACGACCCCGCGGACAAGGCCATCGAAGGCCCGCACAACGAGAGCGCCGCCAAGGCCGGGCCCGTCCTCGGCGTCTTCTCCACCGGCCCCGAGGTCCGCAACGTGTGGCAGAACCTCGCCACCGAGATCATCGGCACCGTGGTGCTCGTCCTGGCCGTGCTGACGCAGGGCCTCAACGACAGCGGCAAGGGCCTCGGCACGCTGGGCGCCCTGATCACGGCGCTCGTCGTGGTCAGCATCGGCCTCTCGCTCGGCGGTCCGACCGGTTACGCCATCAACCCGGCCCGCGACCTCGGCCCGCGCATCGTGCACGCCCTGCTCCCGCTGCCGAACAAGGGTGGCTCCGACTGGGGGTACGCCTGGATCCCCGTCGCCGGCCCGCTGATCGGCGGAGCCCTCGCCGCGGGTATCTACACCCTCGCCTTCGCCTGAGCCGTCCTTCGTCCTCTTACCGACTTCCGGGAGCAACCGTGACCGACGCACACACCACCGGCCCCTTCATCGCGGCCATCGACCAGGGCACCACCTCCAGCCGCTGCATCGTCTTCGACCGCGACGGACGCATCGTCTCCGTCGACCAGAAGGAGCACGAGCAGATCTTCCCCAAGCCCGGCTGGGTGGAGCACAACGCGGCCGAGATCTGGACCAACGTCCAGGAGGTCGTCGCCGGCGCCATCGAGAAGGCCGGCATCACCGCCGCCGACGTCAAGGCCATCGGCATCACCAACCAGCGCGAGACCACGCTGCTGTGGGACAAGAACACCGGTGAGCCCGTCCACAACGCCATCGTCTGGCAGGACACCCGCACCGACGCCCTCTGCCGGGAGCTCGGCCGCAACGTCGGCCAGGACCGCTTCCGCCGCGAGACCGGCCTGCCGCTCGCGTCGTACTTCGCCGGGCCGAAGGTGCGCTGGCTGCTCGACAACGTCGAGGGCCTGCGCGAGCGCGCCGAGCGCGGCGACATCCTCTTCGGCACCATGGACTCCTGGGTCATCTGGAACCTCACGGGCGGTGTGGACGGCGGTCGCCACGTCACCGACGTCACCAACGCCTCCCGGACCATGCTGATGAACCTCCACACCATGGAGTGGGACGACAAGATCGCCCAGTCCATGGAGGTCCCGATGACGGTCCTGCCGGAGATCCGCTCCTCCGCCGAGGTCTACGGCACCGTCAAGGGCGGCGTCCTCGACGGCGTCCCGGTCGCCTCCGCGCTCGGCGACCAGCAGGCCGCCCTCTTCGGCCAGACCTGCTTCTCCGAGGGCGAGGCGAAGTCGACGTACGGCACGGGCACCTTCCTGCTGCTGAACACCGGCGAGAAGATCATCAACTCGTACTCGGGCCTCATCACCACCGTCGGCTACAAGATCGGCGACCAGGCCCCGGTCTACGCCCTGGAAGGCTCCATCGCCGTCACCGGCTCCCTGGTGCAGTGGATGCGCGACCAGATGGGCCTGATCAGCACCGCCGCCGAGATCGAGACCCTCGCCTCCTCCGTCGAGGACAACGGCGGCGCGTACTTCGTGCCGGCCTTCTCCGGCCTCTTCGCCCCGTACTGGCGCTCCGACGCCCGCGGTGTGATCGCCGGCCTCACCCGGTACGTCACCAAGGCGCACATCGCCCGCGCCGTGCTGGAGGCCACCGCCTGGCAGACCCGCGAGATCACCGACGCCATGACCAAGGACTCCGGCGTCGAGCTCGCCGCGCTCAAGGTCGACGGCGGCATGACCTCCAACAACCTGCTGATGCAGACCCTCTCGGACTTCCTGGACGCACCCGTCGTGCGCCCGATGGTCGCCGAGACCACCTGCCTCGGCGCCGCCTACGCCGCCGGTCTGGCCGTCGGCTTCTGGCCCGACACCGACGCGCTCCGCGCCAACTGGCGCCGTGCCGCCGAATGGACCCCCCGCATGGACGCGGACATCCGCGACCGCGAGTACAAGAACTGGCTCAAGGCCGTCGAGCGGACCATGGGCTGGATCGAGGACGAGGAGTAAATCGACATGACCACCCTGCAGAGCGTCCCTGCCCTCGGGACGCACCCGGCTGCCGGTTCCCTGCCGAGCCGTGCGGAGACGCGGGAGCAGCTCTCCAAGGCGACGTACGACCTCCTGGTGATCGGCGGCGGCATCCTGGGCATCTCCACCGCCTGGCACGCCGCCCAGTCCGGGCTGCGGGTGGCCCTGGTGGACGCCGGCGACTTCGCCGGCGCCACCTCCTCCGCCTCCTCCAAGCTGCTCCACGGCGGCCTGCGTTACCTGCAGACCGGCGCGGTGAAGCTGGTCGCGGAGAACCACTTCGAGCGCCGTGCGGTCTCCCGCCAGGTGGCCCCGCACCTGGCGAACCCGCTCACCTTCTACCTGCCGGTCTACAAGGGCGGCCCGCACGGCGCCGCCAAGCTCGGCGCGGGCGTCTTCGCCTACTCGGCGCTCTCCGCCTTCGGCGACGGCGTCGGCCACCTGCTCAGCCCGGCCAAGGCCGCGCAGGACGTGCCGGAGCTGCGCACCGACAACCTCAAGGCCGTCGCCGTGTACGGGGACGACCAGATGAACGACGCGCGCATGGCGCTGATGACCGTGCGCGCCGCCGTCGACGCGGGCGCCACCGTCCTCAACCACGCCGAGGTCACCGGCCTGCGCTTCACCCGCGGCCGGGTCACCGGCGCGGACCTCAAGGACCGCCTCACCGGCGAGGAGTTCGGCGTCGACGCGCGCCTCGTGCTCAACGCCACCGGCCCCTGGGTCGACCACCTGCGCCGCTTGGAGGACCCGAACGCGGCCCCCTCCATCCGCCTGTCCAAGGGCGCGCACCTGGTCCTGAAGCGCACCTCCCCCTGGCGGGCCGCGCTCGCCACCCCCATCGACAAGTACCGCATCACCTTCGCCCTCCCCTGGGAGGACATGCTGCTGCTCGGTACGACCGACGAGGAGTACGAGGGCGACCCGGGCGAGGTCGCGGTCAACGACAAGGACGTCACCCAGATCCTGGACGAGGCCGCGTTCTCCATCCGCGACCAGCAGCTGTCCCGGGACCTGATCACGTACTCCTTCGCCGGTCTGCGGGTGCTGCCCGGAGGCCCCGGCGACACCTCCAAGGCCAAGCGCGAGACGGTCGTGACCGAGGGCCGCGGCGGCATGCTGTCGGTGGCCGGCGGGAAGTGGACGACCTTCCGCCACATCGGCCGTACGGTGATGAACAAGCTGGCGTCCCTGCCCGGCGGCCCCCTCGGCGAGGACATGGAGCCGATCTCGGCCCTGCCGAAGAAGCTCCCGCTGCCCGGCATAGCCAACCCCAACGCCGTGGCCCACCGGCTGCTGGTCGACGGCGGCACGCCGGGCCCGCGCATGGCCGCCGACACCGCCCGCCACCTGGCGACGCACTACGGCTCGCTCTCCTTCGACATCGCGCGCATGGCGTACGACAACCCGGAGCTGGGCGAGCGCATCCACCCGGACGCCCCGGAGATCTGGGCGCAGGTCGCCTACGCCCGGGACCACGAGTGGGCGGAGACGGCGGACGACGTGCTGCGCCGCCGTACGACGCTGACGATCCGTGGCCTGGCGACGGACGAGATCCGCGCCAAGGTCGAGGACATGCTCGGCAAGAAGGCCTGATCCCGCGGGGTCTTGTGACGACGAGGGCGGCTCCCGACGGGGGCCGCCCTCGCCCCGCTTCCGGGGGTGGCCGCCCGGGCTCGAACAGAGCACTCGGACGTGTACAGGGGCTGCGGCCGGGCCCCCTGGAAGCCGTAAGGTTGGTTCGTACGCACGGAACTTCGGAAGGAGGCCTGGGTGATCGAGCTCGAGGGGGTTCCCGAGCTGATCGACCCGGTCATGGTGGCCGCGTTCGAGGGCTGGAACGACGCCGGCGACGCCGCCTCCACCGCGGTCGCGCACCTGGAGCGGGAGTGGAAGGGCGAGGTGTTCGCGGCGCTCGACGCCGAGGACTACTACGACTTCCAGGTCAACCGCCCCACGGTGTACCTGGACGGCGGGGTACGGAAGATCACCTGGCCCACCACCAGACTGTCGGTGGTCCGGGTGGGCGGCGACAAGCCGCGTGATCTGGTGCTGGTCCGCGGTATCGAACCGTCGATGCGCTGGCGCTCGTTCTGCAACGAGCTGCTGGGCTTCGCCCACGAACTGGGCGTGGAGATGGTGGTCATCCTGGGCGCGCTGCTCGGCGACACCCCGCACACCCGGCCGGTGCCGGTCACCGGCGTGACGTCCGACCCGGACCTGGCGCGCACCATGGACCTGGAGGAGACCCGGTACGAAGGGCCGACGGGCATCGTCGGCATCCTCCAGGAGGCGTGCACGCACGCGGGCGTGCCGGCGGTGAGCCTGTGGGCGGCGGTGCCGCACTACGTGTCGCAGCCGCCGAACCCGAAGGCGACGCTGGCGCTGCTCAACCGGCTGGAGGACCTGATCGACCTGCGCATCCCGCTGGGTGAGCTGGCGGAGGACGCGCGGGCCTGGCAGGTCGGCGTCGACCAGCTCGCCTCGGAGGACAGCGAGGTGGCGGAGTACGTGCAGACGCTGGAGGAGGCGCGGGACACCGCGGAGCTTCCGGAGGCGTCGGGCGAGGCCATCGCCCGGGAGTTCGAGCGGTACCTGCGGCGTCGCGACGGCGGCCCCGCAACCGGTCCAGGGGCCGGGGGCCAGGGAGCCGCTCCGGGGCACGCGACCGACATGGGCGACAGCTCGTACCTGCGCGACACCTCCAGCGGGCGTACGCGGCCGCCGAAGCCGCCGAAGCGGGAGACCGAGTCCGGGCCGGGAGCGGGGCCGGAAGCCGGGCCCGATTCCGGTGAGGAAGACGGCTCCGCCGAGGAGTGACAGCGCGGCGGAAGGGGCGGCACCGAGGAATCGGTGCCGCCCCTCCGTCATGGTCGCGGCTGCCGAACGGCCGCCCGGCGCCCGCCGCCTGACGGTACGTCGGGCGGCGGGCGGAAGGCGCTACAGCGCGACGCCCATCAGCGCGTCGACGGTACGGGAGACGAGACCGGGCGCGGTCTCGTCCGTGCCGCCGCCGGACTCCTGGAGCGCGGCCCAGCGGTCCACGGCCGCCAGTGCGCGCGGGGTATCGAGGTCGTCGGCGAGCGCCTCACGGACCTCCTCGACCAGGGCGTCGGCGGACGGGCCGTCGGGGCGGGAGACGGCGGCGCGCCAGCGGTCGAGCCGCTCGACGGCGTCCTGGAGGACCTGGTCGGTCCACTCCCAGTCGGCGCGGTAGTGGTGGGCGAGGAGCGTGAGCCGGATGGCGGCCGGGTCGACGCCGTCGCGGCGGAGCTTGGAGACGAAGACCAGATTGCCCTTGGACTTGGACATCTTCTCGCCGTGGAGGGCGACCATCCCGGCGTGCACGTACGCCTTGGCGAACGGGTGCTCGCCGGTCAGGGCCTGCGCGTGCGAGGCGCCCATCTCGTGGTGCGGGAAGATCAGGTCCGAGCCGCCGCCCTGGACGTCGAAGCCCATGCCGAGGTGGTCGAGGGCGATGGCCACGCACTCGATGTGCCAGCCGGGCCGTCCGGGGCCGAGGCTGGCGCCGTCCCAGCTGGGCTCGCCGTCGCGGGCGGCCATCCACAGCATCGGGTCGAGGGGGTTCTTCTTGCCCGGGCGGTCCGGGTCGCCGCCGCGCTCGGCGGACAGGGCCCGCATGACCTCGTGGTCGTAGCGGGACACCTCGCCGAAGTGCGGGTCCGCCTCGACGGAGAAGTAGACGTCCCCTTCGAGTTCGTACGCGGCGCCGGCGTCGCGCAGCCGCTCGATGAGCGGCACGATGCCGGGTATCGCCTCGACGGCACCGATGTAGTGCTGCGGCGGCAGCATCCGCAGGGCGGTCATGTCCTCGCGGAACAGCGCGGTCTCGCGCTCGGCGAGGCCGACCCAGTCGATGCCGTCCCGCTGGGCCCGCTCCAGGAGCGGGTCGTCGACGTCGGTGACGTTCTGGACGTAGTGGACCTGCCGCTTGGTGTCGAGCCACACGCGCTGAACGAGGTCGAACGCGTTGTAGGTCGCCGCGTGACCCATGTGGGTCGCGTCGTACGGCGTGATGCCGCAGACGTAGATACGGGCGACGGGGCCGGGGGCGAGGGTCACTCGCCCGCCGGTCGCGGTGTCGTGGATCCGGAGGTCGCGGCCCTTGCCGGGCAGGGCGGGGACCTCAGAAGCGGGCCAGGCATACATGTCACGAGCGTAACCGGACGGGTGTTCCGGATACGAACCGGATCCAGGATCATGACGCGATGGGCACTCTTGCACTGCGGCGCCGTTTGTGCAGGTGGCGCCCGGTCACGCCGCGGCCGGGGTGCCGGGGATGCAGGGGTGCGTCAGACCGGGGGCCAGGGGATCGCGGGCCACTGCCCCGACGGCTCGGGGTGGCGGGCGGACTTGCGCAGCTCCGCCACCCGGTCCCGGGCCGCCGTCACCTCGGCGGGCGTGAGCAGCTCGGCCAGGCGGGTGGCGAGGGCCGCGCCGGGGGCCAGGGCGGCGTCCAGGCGGGCCAGGACCTCGAGCGCGTCCTCCGGGAGCGGCTCGCCCGCCCAGCCCCACAGCAGCGTGCGCAGCTTGTCGTCCACATGGAAGGTCACGCCGTGGTCGATGGCGTACAGCCGCCCGTCCGGCCCCGGCAGCAGGTGTCCGCCCTTGCGGTCGCCGTTGTTGATCACCGCGTCCAGGACGGCGAGCCGTCGCAGCCGTACGTCGTCGGCGTGGACGAGCAGCGCCGTGCGGCCCTCGCCGACCTCCGCGAGACCCACCGCCTTCCAGCCCTCCCCCGGGTCGTCCTCGTCGACGAGGGCGAGGAGCGGGGCGGCCGACGGGTCGCCGTCGATCCACAGCTGGACCATGCCCGGACCGTACGGCCCGTCCCGCAGGACCGTCGGCGGGACCAGGCCCCAGCCGGTCGCCTCGGACACCTCGTACGCCGCGACCTCGCGTTGCGCCAGGGTCCCGTCCGGGAAGTCCCACAGGGGGCGCTCCCCCGCGACGGGTTTGTAGACGCAGTCGGCTTCCCGGCCTTCGTACGCGACGGAACAGAGCAGCACCGCGTTGGACGCCTCGCGGACCTGGCCGCGTACGGTCAGCTCCCCCTCGGCGAGCAGATCGAGCTGCTCCACCACGTCGAGGCCGGTCAGGCCCCTCGGCGGTATCCGTTCTGACGCGGGCATACGTGTCCTTCCGGATCGAGCGGCAGGCTGCACAGCGGGCACGGCGGCCGGCCGGCGTTGACGACGTCGAGGGCGCGCTTGGCGAAGGCCCGCGCCTGGGCCCCGGTGAGCCGGACGCGCAGCATCGGCGGGCCGTTCTCCTCGTCCTGGAGCAGCCGCTCCTCGGCCTCGGCGAGGTCCTCCTCGGAGTCCGCGTCGAGTTCGACGAGCGCCTGCGCCTCGACGATCATGCGCTGGTTCTCGCCGTCCCACGCGAGCGCCATCGTGCCCACCCGGAACTCCTCCTCGATGGGGGCGTCCAGGGGGGCCGTGTCGGCGGTGTCGGGGGGAGCCACGGCCGGGACCGGGGCGTTGCCGCCGGTCCGCCGTACCACCTCGTCGAGCAGTTCGTCGATCCGCTCGGCGAGCGCGGCCACCTGCGTCTTCTCCAGCGCGACGCTGGTGACCCGGCCCCCGGCGGACGCCTGCAGGAAGAACGTACGGCGCCCCGGCAGCCCGACCGTGCCGGCCACGAAGCGCTCCGGTGGGTCATAGAGGAACACCTGACGGGACACGTTCCCTCTCCCTTGCGTCCTTGAGTTGTGCGGTGCGACGGCATGCGTCCGACGGCACTTCGGCCCGTCCACCCTACTGTGCCGGGCGATCACGGTGCGCCCGCGCCGCCGCCCACCTCCGCCGCCCCTCCGCCGCTGCGCTCGCGCGGTATCAGCGCCGCGAAGTCGCCGGTGTCGCCGAGCCGTACGAGAAACGGCCGCAACCGGGTGTAACGGATCACGGTCACGGAGCAGGGATCCACATGGACCCGCTGGAACAGATCGAGATGCAGGCCGAGGGCGTCGGCCACCAGGGATTTGATGATGTCGCCGTGCGAGCACATCAGATACACGGCGTCCTCGCCGTACTCCGCCTCCACGCGCGCGTTCCACTCCCGTACGGCGTCGACGGCGCGCGCCTGCATGGCGCGGATCGACTCGCCGCCGGGGAAGGCCGCGGCGGAGGGGTGCTGCTGGACGACCTCCATCAGCGGTTCGTCGGCGAGCTCGGCGAGCTTGCGCCCCGACCAGTCGCCGTATTGGCACTCGCCGATCCGCTCGTCGGTGTGGACGGGCAGCTCGGGACGGGCGTCCAGGAGCGGCTGGAGGGTCTCCCTGCAGCGCTGGAGCGGGCTGGTGACGGCGGCGGCTATCGGCACGCCGGCCAGCCGCCCGGGCAGCGCGGCGGCCTGCGCGGCGCCGCGCTCGTCGAGCGCGACACCGGGCGTCCAGCCCGCGAGCACACCGGCCGTATTGGCGGTCGAACGTCCGTGCCTTACGAGGATCAGCGTGGCCATGCCTGCCAGCCTAGGGCCTGTCTTCCGGATCTTGCCGGGCTCGCGCGGCCTGGCACCGCACCTCGCCGCGTTGTCGTCGGTCGCCAATGGCCCCCGTAGCCCTTCGGGCACGGGAGGTGCCCCCACCGCAGTGGCTCCCTCCTCCGCCTTGCGATCCGTCCCCTAGGCCCTGCGGGCCTGGGGAGACCCCATGCACCAGACCCCGCTCCCTGATCCAGCCTGATCCGGAAGACAGGCCCTAGGCGGATTGGGGAGTGCAAAGGCGCGAGGGCGGGGAAGAATACGCGCCGTGATCGTGGACTGCGCCATCTACCGGGACGGGCACCGTAGCGAGGGCCCCTCAGACTTCTCCGACGCCTTGGACCAGGCAAGAGCGTGGGGCGGCGACGCGTTCCTGTGGATCGGGTTGCACGAGCCGACGGAGAGTGAGTTCGATCACGTCGCGGAGGAGTTCGGGCTGCACCCGCTCGCCGTGGAGGACGCCCTCAAGGCGCACCAGCGGCCGAAGCTGGAGGTGTACGACGACTCGCTGTTCATGGTCCTCAAGCCGGTGGTGTACGAGCCGCAGGGCGACACCGTCACCACCGGCGAGCTGATGGTGTTCATGGGCGACTCCTTCGTGGTCACCGTCCGGCACGGCGAGGGCGCGCCGCTGGGGGCCGTGCGCAAGCGGCTGGAGGCGGAGCCGGAGCTGCTCCGGCACGGGCCGACGTCGGTGCTGTACGCGATCAGCGACGCCGTCGTGGACCACTACATAGAGGTGGCGGGCGAGCTCCAGGTCGACCTGGAGGAGATGGAGACGGAGGTCTTCCAGCCCACGGGTAGCGACGCCAAGAACACGGCCTCACGGATCTACATGTTCAAGCGCCAGGTCCTGGAGTTCCGGCGGGCCACGGGTCCGCTGGCCGCGCCGATGACCCGCCTCGCGGGCGCGGGCGTGCCGTTCGTGAACGAGGAGGCCCAGCCGTTCTTCCGGGACGTCAGCGACCATCTGACCCGGGCCACCGAGCAGGTGGAGGGGCTGGACCGACTGCTTTCGGACATCCTTTCGGCGCACCTCGCGCAGATGGGCGTGCGCCAGAACGACGACATGCGCAAGATCTCGGCGTGGGCGGCGATGGCGGCGGTGCCCACGATGGTCGCGGGCGTCTACGGCATGAACTTCGAGCACATGCCGGAGCTGGACTGGGTGTTCGGCTACCCCATGGTGATCGTCCTGATGGCCGTCGCGTGCGCGGGCCTGTACCGACTCTTCAAGCGCCGCGGCTGGCTCTAGGGCCTGTCTTCCGGATCTTGCCGCGACCGTCGCACGCGGGACCGGGCCGGCCCGTCAGAAGGCCGGGGCCGGCTCGGCCGGGCCGCCGAGCGCGTCGCGCCGCTGGGGCATGGTGAGGCTGACCATCCGCCGCCAGCCGCCGGCCCGTTCGTACGCGTACATGGCCCGGATGCCGAGGGCGAGGGCCGTCCTCTTGGGGCGGGGCCACTTCAGGAGGCGGCCCATGTGGTCCATGACGGCGAGGCTGACGTCGCGGTAGACCTCGACCTCGGCGAGGGCGGACTCGCGCAGGGTGCGCTGGATGGTGCGGCCGTGTCCGGCGCGCGCGAGGCGCAGCAGCTCCTCGTGGCAGTACGCGAGGTGGTTGTCCTCGTCGTTGCAGATCATGCGGATGGCCTTGCCCACCTCGGGGTGGTCGGAGAAGTGCTTGACCAGCATGTCCATCTGGTCGGCGGCGCGCTGCTCGGTGACCCGGCTGTGGGACAGGTAGACGACGATGTCGTGTTCCGTCAGCGGCTCGTCGCGGCGGAGCTTGTCGTGGGCCAGGCCGATGCCGCGCCGCTCCAGCAGCATGGTGTAGTCGGTCTCCGGCGGGACGGGGACCGGGTCCAGGCCGCGCTTCTTGAGCAGGGCGTGGAAGATCCGGCCGTGCTTGTCCTCGTCGGCGCCGTGCCGGGTGATCTTGGGGGCGAGCTCGCTCATGCTCTCGGGGACGAGGGCGGCGATCCGAGCGTTCTCCCACCCGCCCTGGGCTTCGCCGCTGGCGGCGATGGAGCAGAACAGCCGGTAGGAGTCGTCGTTGTCCAGGATCTCCTGGAACAGGCTTCGCGCCGAAAGCATCACTGCACCTCCGTACAGGGCGGTCGGCCCTGTTTGTCCGCACTTACGCAAAGAACGAGTCAAGTGCGGTGAGGGGGGCGTGGCAACAGGGCCACGGGACAACTCCGTCGAAAGGAGCAGCGCGGAGGCGGACCGGGCGCTTCCCGACGCGTCCAGGCAGTAACCGACGGGGGCGGTGGCGCGTTGTGCAGCGTGACGGCCGTGGCGGGGATGACCCCGAGCCCCCACCACGGCCGCAGGCTTGTCCGCCCGCGGCGGACGCGACCGTCTAGTCCGCGAGGCCGGCGCGCTCCAGGGCCTCCGTACCGGCGCGGAGCGCGGCGATCCGCTCCTCCAGGGTGAAGCCGGCCGGGGCGAGCGTCAGCGTGGTGACACCGGCCGCCGCGTAGGCCGCCATCCGGTCGGCGATCCGCTCCACGGAGCCCAGCAGCGTGGTCTGGTCGATCAGCCGGTGCGGTACGGCGGCCGCCGCGCCCGCCTTGTCGCCGGAGAGGTACTTCTCCTGGATCTCGGCGGCTTCCTTCTCGTACCCCATGCGCTGGGCGAGCTGGTTGTAGAAGTTCTGCTTGCGGCTGCCCATGCCGCCGACGTACAGGGCGGTGTACGGGCGGAAGGTGTCAGCGAGCGCGGGGATGTCGTCGCCGAGGGCGAGCGGGACGGTCGGGACGACGTCGAAGCCCTCCATGGTCAGGCCGGCCTTCTCGCGGCCCGCGCGCAGGTGCCGCAGCGCGGTCTCCTCCAGGTGCTCGGCGGAGGGGAAGATCAGCAGCGCGCCGTCGGCGATCTCGCCGGTCTGCTCCAGGTTCTTCGGGCCGATGGCCGCGATGTAGAGCGGGATGTGCTCGCGCTGCGGGTGCACGGTCAGCTTGATGGGCTTGCCGGGGCCGCCCGGGAGCGGGAGGGTCCAGTGCTCGCCCTCGTGGGTCAGGCGCTCGCGTGCCATCGCCTTGCGGACGATCTCGACGTACTCACGGGTCCGGGAGAGCGGCTTGTCGAACTTCACGCCGTACCAGCCCTCGGAGACCTGCGGGCCGGAGACGCCGAGGCCGAGGCGGAACCGGCCGCCGGAGAGCGTGTCGAGCGTCGCGGCCGTCATCGCCGTCATGGCGGGCTGGCGGGCCGGGATCTGCATGATCGCCGAGCCGATGTCGATGTTCTCGGTCTGCGCGGCGACCCAGGCCAGGACGGTCGGGGCGTCGGAGCCGTACGCCTCCGCGGCCCAGCACACGTCGTAGCCGAGGCGGTCGGCCTCCTGGGCGACGGCGAGATTGTCGCCGTCCATGCCGGCGCCCCAGTAGCCGAGGTTGATGCCAAGCCGCATACCGGCCCCTCTCACTCATCTACCCATCAGTAATGTCCTGGTGCCGGACTCTAGCGCGCGAGCCCCCGTACGCGGCAGGGGACGGCCGCGGGGAGGTTGTCCACAGGGTCTCTGCGCGTGGGCCCTTGGCCAGTAATCTCGCGACCATGGAGCAGAGGCATCTCGGCCGTACGGGCCTGCGTGTGTCCCGGATCGGGCTCGGCACCCTCACCTGGGGCCGGGACACCGACGAGCACGACGCCGCGGACCAGCTGAAACTGTTCTGGGAAGCGGGCGGGACGCTGATCGACACGGCGGACGTGTACGGCGGCGGCGAGGCGGAGTATCTGCTCGGGCAGCTCGTGGAGCGGCTCGTGCCGCGGCGGGATCTGGTCATCGCGACGAAGGCCGGCAGCGTGCCGGACCCGGACCGGCGGTTCGACGGCTCGCGCGGCCATCTCTTGGCGGCGCTCGACGCCTCGCTGGCCCGGTTGGGCACGGACTACGTGGACCTGTGGCAGATCCACGCCTACGACCCCGAGACGCCGCTGGAGGAAACGCTCCAGGCCCTCGACATCGCGGTGAGCAGCGGACGCGCGCGGTACGTGGGCGTGTCGAACTTCTGCGGCTGGCAGCTGGCGAAGGCGGCCACCTGGCAGCTCGCGCACAGCGGGATACGCGCCCGGCTGGCCAGCACGCAGATGGAGTACTCGCTGCTCCAGCGGGGCGTGGAGCGCGAGGTGCTGCCCGCCGCGCGGGACCTGGGCGTGGGCCTGCTGCCGTCGTCGCCGCTGGGGCGGGGAGTGCTGACGGGCAAGTACCGGCACGCCACCCCGGCCGATTCGCGGGGCGCGTCGGAGCGGCTGGCGGCGTTCGTGGAGCCGTACCTGGAGGAGGCGTCGAGCCGGATCGTGGACGCGGTGGTGACGGCGGCGGACGGGCTCGCGACCACCCCGCTGCACGTGGCGCTGGCGTGGGTGCGGGACCGGCCGGGCGTGGTGGCGCCGATCGTGGGCGCGCGCGACGCGCGGCAGCTCGGCGAGGCGCTGTCAGTGGAGAGCCTTAGTCTTCCAGACGAGATCCGCCGGGCGCTGGACGATGTGTCCGCCCCGGTGCACCGCTATCCCGACCAGGACTGGAGCACGCTGTGACCGCGCTTCCCCGGGGGACCGCCCCCGGCCCCTCCTCCGACGACCAGGCGCCCGCTGTGGAGCCCGAACCGGGCGTACCGGCCGAGGGCGAGGCCGAGGCCACCGCGGAGGAGAGCTCGGAGGCGGGTGCCGAGGAGAGCTCTGAACCGAGCGCGGAGCCGGGTACGGAGTCGGACACGGAGGCGGATGCGGAGCAGGGTTCGGCGGGGCTCTCCGAGGCGGAGGCCGAGCTGGCCGCCCAGCGGGAGCTGCGGACCCGCATCGAGCGGCGCAAGGCCGAGCAGGCCGGGCCCATCGAGGCGGGCACCAAGCTCAGCGGGCGCGCGGCGGACCTGCTCGCGGCGGTCCGGGCCGTGGAGAGCGGCGAGAAGCCCGCCGCCTCCTTCCTGGACTCCCCCGCGCCCGCTCCCCGGCGCCCCGCCCCCGAACCGTCCGCGCCCGAGCGGCCCCGGGCCGTCGAGGCCCCGCGCCCGCCGCGCACGGCCGACGCCGACACCGTGGCGGCCGTGCGGGCGGTGCTGGCCGAGGGCGGCGCGCCGGAGGCCCTCGCCGTCCGGGTGGCGACGGTGCTCGGCGAGTCGGCGGCGCAGGTGCTGCGCGACGACCCGTGGCAGCTGCTGGCGGTGCCGGGTGTGCTGCCCGAGCAGGCCGACGGCTTCGCGCGGGCGCTGCTCGGCGCGGAGTGCGGACCGGGCGACGAGCGCCGGGCGGCCGCGCTCATCGGATGGCTGCTGGAGCGGGCGGCGCTCCAGGGGCACACGGCGCTGGAGGCGGCCGCCGTGCGCGCGGCGCTGGCGGAGCGCTCGGTTCCGGAGCCCGACGAGGCCGTACGGCACGCCATCGCCGAAGGCGTGGTGCTCGTCTTCCACGAGGAGGAGGAGCCGGAGGAAGGACCGGAGGAGGAGCCCGCCGAGGCGTCCGCCGACCCTGCGGAGCCGGTGCCCGTGCTGCTCGGGCTGGACCGGTACGCGCTCGCCGAGGAGAGCCTCGCCGACGGCCTGGCCCGGCTGGCCAAGTCGGGGCCCGACCCCCGCTGGGAGTCCGCCGAGCCGACCGAGCTGACCCGCGCGGTCGCCGAGCACGGGCTGGTCGCGCACACGGGCGGCGAGGCGGCTCGCGCGGAGCCGCTGGCCCTGGCCGAGGCGGCACACGGGCTGGGCCTGCGGGCCGCGGTGGCCGCGTACACGGAGAACGGCCGCCGCAGGCTCGGCGAAGGCGCGGACGCGGGCGCGGGCGCGGACCATGGTGTGGAGACCGTGACGGTCGCCGGTCTGCTCGCGGGAGCCGTGGACACGGCCGCACTGGACCTGCTGGTGGTGCTGGACGCCCCGCAGCTGGACGTGGAGACCGCCGCGATGCTGGTGGAGTCCCTGCCGGACGGCTGCCGGCTGGTGCTCAGCGGCGATCCGGGGGTGCTGTGGTCGGCGGGCGCGGGGCGGGTGTTCGCGGACGTCCTGGCGGCGCGGGTGTGCCCGCAGATCGCCTCCCGCAGGCCGGATCCGGGACCCCTGGGTGAGCTGGTCTCCGGCATCGGGATCGGCGAGCTGCACCAGGTGGAGGCGCCGGGCAAGGAGGTCGTGATCGTCCCGGTGCGGGACGCGGGCGAGGCCGTGCACCGTACGGTGCAGCTGGTCGCGGACTCGGTGCCGCGGGCGTTCGGGATCCCCGCCGAGCAGACCCGGGTGATCACCGTCGGCCACGGCGGCTCGGCGGGCACCCGGGCGCTGAACGCGGCGCTGAAGCAGCGGCTCAACCCGGGGCCGGGCCGTTTCGGCGGCTTCGACCCGGGCGACCGTGTCGCGTACGCCCCGGCGCCGGGCCGTACGGTGCCGGGCACGGTGGTGTCGGCCGACGCGCAGGGGCTGCACCTCGACTGCGAGGGCGAGCGGGTCGTCGTACCGAAGGAGCGGGTGGAGTCGGCGGTCCGCCACGGCTGGGCGCTGACCGCGCACCAGGCGGCCGGCGCGCGCTGGCCGGCGGCGGTCGTGGTCCTGCCGGGCGACGCGGCGCAGGGCCTGAACCGGGCGTGGGTGTACACCGCGTTCAGCCGCGCCGAGCGGCATCTGTCGGTGGTGCACGGCGTGGACCAGGCCCTCCCCCGCGCGGTCGCCGAGGTGCTGCCCGCGCCGCGGACGACCCGGCTGCGCGCGCTGCTGGAGTCGCTGCTGGCGGCGCCGCAGGAGTAGGCACGGGGCAGCCCCCGCCCGGGTCGGCCGGGCGGGGGCGCCCCACGGGTCAGGAGCTGCCGGGCGGGGCCTCGTCCGGGTCGCCGTGGAGCTCGTCCTCGTCGAACACCGCGCTCACGTCGAAGCGGCAGATCACCCGCCCCGGGTCCGCCTGGTCGAAGGGCGTGCTCAGCCATTCGCCCGGTTCGGGAAGCTCGTCGGCGGCGGCGACCCAGAGCGTCGAGTCGCCCTCCTCCAGGCCGAACTCCTTGTGCCGCGAGGCGATCTCGTCCGGCTCGAACTCGCCGAAGAGCACGCCGAGCGCCGCGTGCACGCTCGACCCCACCACCGCGGCCGCGTCCGCGCCGTCCTCCTCGCGGTCCCCCCGGTCCAGGTCGGCGATGCGCTGTGCCTGGGCCAGCAGCCGGTGGGGCTCGGCCACGGCGTAGTCGCGGCGGATCAGCACGGTGAGGGCGCTCGGGTCCTCGGGGCCCTCGTAAGGCGGCAGTGAGTCCTCCACGCCCGGGATTTCGAAGGGCGTGACCTCGTCGTAGCGGTCGTAGAGACGTTCGTCGTACGCCTCGGCCGCCGCGGCGAGGTCGTTGAACGCGGCGTAGACGGCCGGGTCGTCGTCACCGGTGCGGTTCTCGACCGCCTCCAGGTGGCGGTCCAGTGCGGCTTTGACCGCCTCGGCGGCGGCGCGTACCTCGGCAGCGGTGGGCTGCGCAGCATCAGACATACCCCAGACGCTATCCGTACGAAGCCCGTGCTTGCACAATAGATGCGATGCCGGAATACGAATTTGTCGACGTGTACGTACCTCGCGGGGTGTCCCGCAAGGAGGCGACCCGTCTGCTGACCGACCATGCCGAGTACGGACACTGGGAGTTGGACCGACTGAGTCTGCACCGGGACGGCAGCCGCCGTGTGCGGCTGCGCCGGCGCATCATCCGTCAGGTACGCGCCACCTGGTGAGGTGGCGCACAGGACGGAGCGGGCCCCGCGATCGCGGGGCCCGCTCCGTCGTTTGCGTACGCCGGTGACTACCGACGGCGACTACGAGGACTGCCGGGCGCGGCGGTAGAGGACCGTCCCGCCGAGCAGGAGGCCCGCACCCGCCGGGATGAGCATCCCGAGCGCGCCGGCACCGGTCTGCGCCAGCTCGTCCTCCGCCTTCGGCGGGGTGACGGTCTGGGCGCCGGGCTCGTTCGGCTCGATCGGGGAGCCGGGCTCGTCCGGAGTGGTCGGCTCGTCCGGGTTGGCCGGCTGACCGGGCTTGCCGGGCTCGTCCGGGCCGGGCTGGCCCGGCTCACCGGGACCAGGGTTACCGGGGTTGCCGGGGTTGCCGGGCTCACCGGGGCCCGGGTTACCGGGGTTGCCGGGGTTACCCGGGTTGCCGGGACCGGGGTTGCCCGGGTGGCTGGGCTCCTCGTGGCCGTTGCCGCAGCCGTTGCCGAACGCCGGGTTCATCGCGCCGACGACGTCGACGCTGTTGCCGCAGGCGTTGACCGGCACGCTCACCGGGGCCTGGACGTTGTTGCCGGACGCGACACCGGGCGAGTTGCTGGTCGCACCGCTCGCCTTGGCGCCGCTCGACTTGTTGACGCACTTGTTCCCGAACGCGGGGTTGAGCGCCCCCACGACGTTCACGGAGTTGCCGCACGCGTTCACCGGCACGCTGACCGGCGCCTGGACCGAGTTCCCGGACGCGACGCCCGGGGAGTTCGTCGCGGCACCGTGGGCGCCGGCGCCGTTGTGCGCCTGTGCGTACCCGCCGCCGAGAGCGAGTACCCCGCCCGCGGCCGCCATGATGGTCAGGCCCTTTCGCGTGACCTGTCGCATAGCTAGTTCCCTGCCTTCTGGGCTCCGGAAATACCCCCGGGCACACCGCGCGGAGGCGTCATGTCCACCGGCCCCGGAGCGCGTCGCGCGCGCTCCGGGGCCGGCCGGGCCTCATACCCTCGCGGGCCGAGGCCCGGGCATCACTTGTTGATGCAGACGTTGCCGAAGGCCGGGTTCAGCAGGCCGACGATGTTGATCGTGTTGCCGCAGACGTTCACCGGGATGTGGATGGGAACCTGAACCACATTGCCCGAGATGACGCCCGGGGAGCCCACAGCGGCACCGTGCGCACCGGCGTCGGCGACGGCCATGCCAGCGCCCGCCAGAACCAGGCCCCCGGTGGCGGCCGCGATGGCGACGACCTTCTTGATCATTATTCCTCCTTGTTGGCAATGCGATCCCAGCCGCGGACCGCATCACCTGTAACGAGGGGGAAGTAAGGGGGCTACGTCGTGATGACCGTGTTCACCCTTTTCGGTCGCATGTGCACAGGCGGTCGATTATTGGAGTTTCGTTTCAGCCGACTAATCCCCCGAGAGGACTCAGCTGGCGTCGATGAAGCGGTCCAGCACCCGCACGCCGAACTTCAGCCCCTCCACCGGCACCCGCTCGTCCACGCCGTGGAACATCCCGGCGAAGTCCAGCTCCGGCGGCAGCTTCAGCGGCGCGAAGCCGAAGCAGCGGATGCCAAGGTCGTCGAAGGACTTGGCGTCGGTGCCGCCGGAGAGCATGTACGGCACGGCCCGGGCGATCGGGTCCTCCGCCCGCAGCGCGGTCTGCATGGCGTCCACCAGGTCCCCGTCGAAGCTGGTCTCCAGCGCCTTGTCGGCGTGGACGTCCTCGCGCCGCACGCGCGGGCCCAGGATCCGGTCGAGGTCGGCGAGGAACTCCTCCTCGTACCCGGGCAGGAAGCGCCCGTCCACATGGGCGGTGGCCTGCCCGGGGATGACGTTGACCTTGTAGCCGGCGCCCAGCATGGTCGGGGCGGCCGAGTTGCGGAGCGTGGCGCCGATCATCTTGGCGATGCCGCCGAGCTTGGCGAGCGTCGCCTCCATGTCCTCGGGGTCCAGCGGGGTGCCGAGCGCGTCCGAGAGCTCGTCCAGGAAGGACCGCACGGTCTTGGTCACCCTGACCGGCCAGGTGTGGCGGCCCAGGCGGCCCACGGCCTCGCACAGCTCCGTGATGGCGTTGTCGGTGTTGGTCATGGAGCCGTGGCCGGCCGTGCCCTCGACGGTCAGCCGCATCCAGTGCATGCCCTTCTGGGCGGTCTCCACCAGGTACAGGCGCAGGTTCTCGTTGACCGTGAAGGAGAAGCCGCCGACCTCGCCGATCGCCTCCGTGACGCCCTCGAAGAGCCCGGGGTGCTTGTCGACCAGATGGCGGGCGCCGTACGTGCCGCCCGCCTCCTCGTCGGCGAGGAACGCCAGGACGATGTCGCGCGGGGGCTTGCGGCCGCTGCGCAGCCGGTCCCGTACGACCGCGAGGGTCATCGCGTCCATGTCCTTCATGTCGACCGCGCCGCGGCCCCAGACGCAGCCGTCGGCGACCTCGCCGGCGAAGGGGTCGTACGTCCAGTCGGCGGCGTCGGCGGGCACCACGTCGGTGTGGCCGTGGATGAGGAGGGCGGGCCGGGACGGGTCCTCGCCCTCGATGCGGGCCACCGTGGAGGCGCGGCCCGGGTGCGACTCGATGATCTTCGGTTCGAGCCCGACCTCGGCGAGCTTCTCGGCGATGTACTCGGCGGCCGCGCGCTCCCCGGGGCCCGAGTGGTCGCCGTAGTTGCTGGTGTCGATCCGGATGAGGTCGCGGCAGAGGTCGGTGACCTCGTCCTCGCCCGCCGTGACGTTGGCGGTCCGTGCCGTGCTCGACTCGCTCACGCTGGTTCCTCCCGCGTAGCTGCTGCTGGGTCCCCTCATCCTGCCCCCTCCCCCGGTACGGGCGGGGGCGTGATCGAGCACCTCGAATGTTTGCTATGGTTTTCCACGTCGGAACGGCCACGGGCCGCGAGACAGACACCTTGTCCGGGTGGCGGAATGGCAGACGCGCTAGCTTGAGGTGCTAGTGCCCTTTATCGGGCGTGGGGGTTCAAGTCCCCCCTCGGACACAGAGAAGGAGAGCGGGTCCGGTCGGCAGACCGGGCCCGCTCTTCGCATGCCGGGGCTTCGCATAGGCTCGGCGGCACGATGAGGAACACGCTGGATCCGCTGGAGCCCAAGGCCGACAAGGCGACCGTGCGCCGGCACAACCTGAGCCTGGTGCTGCGGGCCGTGCACGACGAGGGCGAGGCGACCCGCGCGGCGGTCGCGGCGCGGGTCGGGCTGACCAGGGCGGCGGTGTCGTCGCTGGTCGAGCAGCTGATGGTGAGCGGTTTCCTCACCGAGTCGGGCAAGACGTTCAGCGGGCACGCGGGGCGGCCGGGGACGGCACTGCGGGTGGCGCGCACCGGGCCCGCGGGGCTCGGCGTGGAGATCAACATCGACTACGTCTCGGTCTGCGCCGTGGACCTCGCCGGCGCCGACCGCGTACGGCTGACCGAGCACCTCGACAACCGCGGCGCCGAGCCGGGCGAGGTGCTGGAGCGGGCGGCGCGGATCGCGGCGCGGGCGCTCGGGGCGGCGGCGGAGGAGCGGCTGGATCCCGCCGGGGTGCGGCTCGCGCTGCCGGGTCTGGTGTCGGGCGGGAGCGTGCGCCAGGCACCGAACCTGGGCTGGAACGGGGTGGCGGCCGAGGAGCTGTTCGGGCGGGCGCTGGGCGGGCTGCTGCCCGGGCGGCCGGCGCTGCCCGTCGGGTCGGACAACGAGGCCAACGCGGCCGCCCTCGCGGAGCTGTGGTTCGGCGGGCCGGACCGGGTCCGCAGCTTCCTGTACCTGTCGGGCGAGATCGGGGTGGGCGGCGCGATCGTCGTCGACGGCGAGCTGCTGCGCGGGGCGCACGGTTTCGCCGGGGAGATCGGGCACGTGGTGGTGGACCGCGACGGGCCGGAGTGCCGGTGCGGCTCGCGGGGCTGCCTGGAGCAGTACGCGGGCCAGGCGGCGCTGCTGCGGGGCGCGGGGCTCGACGAGGCCGCCGGGATGCCGGGGGTGGCGCGGCTGGAGCGGCGGGCCCGGCGCGGGGACGCGGCGGCCGTGGCGGCGCTGGAGCGCGCCGGGCGGATGCTGGGTCTCGTGGTGTCGGGTGCGGTGAATCTGCTGGACCCGGAGGCGGTGGTGCTGGGCGGGATCTACCGGGGACTGATGCCGTGGCTGGGCCCGGCGGCGGACCGGGAGCTGACGGCGCGGGTGGTCTCGGGCCTGTGGTCCGCGGGGAGCGGCCGGCTGCGGGCGTCGTCGTCCTCGGGGGACGCGGCGCGCGGGGCCGCGGCGCTGGTGGTGCGGGACGTGATCGCGGACCCGGCGGGGTACGTGGAGCGGGCGGGCGCCGCCCCGTCCCACGCCCCCTTGGCGTAAAGCGCCGCCAGGGAGCGCGGGGCGTCTCGCGCGGGTGCCGGCGGGAGTCAGCGGGTGGCGAGCAGGTGCTCCCACGCCAGCTGGTCGAGGCGCTCGAAGGACATGGAGCGGGCGGCCGCCGCCTCGGGGTCGAAGGACTCGTACGCGGAGGCGTCCGCGAGGAGGCCCGCGAGGCCGTCCTCGGCGGTGGGGCGGGCGAGCTCGGGGAGGCGGGAGGCGGCCAGGGCCTCCTGGACCTCGGGGTCGGCGCGGAATGCGGCGGCGCGGGACTTGAGGATCAGGTAGTTGCGCATGCAGTTCTTCGCGGACTCCCAGACGCCGTCGGAGCCGTCCGTGCGCACGGGCTTGAAGTCGAAGTGGCGCGGCCCCTCGTAGCCGGCGCTCTCCAGGAGGTCGACCAGCCAGAACGCCTGGCGCAGGTCGCCGGCGCCGAAGCGGAAGTCCTGGTCGTACTTGATGCCGGACTGGCCGTTGAGGTCGATGTGGAACAGCTTGCCGGCCCACAGGGCCTGGGCGATGCCGTGCGGGAAGTTGAGGCCCGCCATCTGCTCGTGGCCGACCTCGGGGTTGACGCCGACCAGGTCGGGGCGCTCCAGGCGCTCGATGAAGGCCAGGGCGTGGCCGATGGTGGGCAGGAGGATGTCGCCGCGCGGCTCGTTGGGCTTGGGCTCGATGGCGAAGCGCAGGTCGTAGCCCTGCTCGGTGACGTACTGGCCGAGCAGGTCGAACGCCTCCTTCATGCGGTCGAGTGCGGCGCGGACGTCCTTCGCGGCGCCGGATTCGGCGCCCTCGCGGCCGCCCCAGGCGACGTACACCGTGGCGCCGAGTTCGACGGCGAGGTCGATGTTGCGGAGGGTCTTGCGCAGGGCGAAGCGGCGGACGTCGCGGTCGTTGGCGGTGAAGCCGCCGTCCTTGAAGACCGGGTGCGTGAACAGGTTCGTCGTGGCCATGGGCACCTTGAGGCCGGTGCGGTCGAGGGCGGCGCGGAACCGCTTGACGGCGGCCTCGCGCTCGGCGTCGGAGGACCCGAAGGGGATGAGGTCGTCGTCGTGGAAGGTCACGCCGTACGCGCCGAGCTCGGCGAGGCGCTCCACCGACTCGACGGGGTCGAGCGCGGGGCGGGTGGCGGTGCCGAAGGGGTCGACTCCCTGCCAGCCCACCGTCCACAGGCCGAACGTGAACTTGTCCTCGGGGGTAGGGATGAAGCGTTCCGGGCGTTCCGGCATGTGCGGGCCTCCAGGTCTATTTGTTTTCTCGCATTACTAATACGCTACGGATGCCCCGCCGCCAAGCACCGAGTACACCGAGAGAACCGAAGAGAGGTACGCGATGCCGTCGTCCCCGGCCGTCATCGGCGTGGACAGCTCCACGCAGTCCACCAAGGCGGTGGTGGTGGACGCCGCCTCCGGGCGGGTCCTGGCCATGGGCCGGGCCGCCCACACCGTCAGCGGCTCGGACGGTGCCCGCGAGAGCGACCCCGAGCAGTGGTGGCGGGCGCTCACCGAGGCCGTCGCCGAGGCGCTGCGCGGGCTGGACCCGCGCGCCGTCACCGGGATCGCGGTCGCGGGGCAGCAGCACGGCCTGGTGGTCCTGGACGGCGCCGGGCGGCCGCTGCGCCCCGCCGTGCTGTGGAACGACACCCGCTCGGCGCCGCAGGCCGCCGCCCTCACCCGCGAGCTCGGCGCCCAGGGCTGGCTGGACCGCACCGGGTCGGTGCCGGTGGCGTCCATGACGGCCGCCAAGTGGCGGTGGCTGCGCGAGAACGAGCCGGCTGCGGCCGACGCGGCCGCCGCCGTACGGCTCCCGCACGACTTCCTCACCGAGCGGCTGGGCGGGGTGGCCGCGACCGATCCGGGCGACGCCTCGGGCACCTGCTGGTACAGCACCGCGACGGGCGCGTACGACCCGTTCCTGCTGGAGCTGCTGGAGCTGGACGAAGGGCTGCTGCCGGCCGTCGCGCCGGGCGGGGCCACGGCCGTCGGCGCGCTGACCCCCGCCGCGGCGAAGGAGCTCGGGCTGCCGGAGGGCATCCCGGTCGCCGCCGGTACCGGGGACAACATGGCCGCCGCCGTCGGCCTGGGGCTCGGGCGGGCGGGGCTCCTGGACCACCCGGTGGTCTCGCTCGGCACCTCCGGGACCGTCTTCGCGGCCACCCGCACCCGGCCCGCGACGGCCGCGCTCGCCGGTTTCGCCGCCGCCGACGCCCCCGGGACGTACCTGCCGCTCGGCTGCACGCTGAACTGCACGCTCGCCGTCGACAAGGTCGCCGCGCTGCTCGGGCTGGACCGCGAGGACGCCGCGCCCGGCGGGGAGGCCGTCCTCATGCCGTACCTCGACGGCGAGCGCACCCCCGACCTGCCGCGCGCCTCCGGGCTGCTCACCGGGCTGCGCCACGCCACCACGCCGCAGCAGCTCCTCGGGGCGGCGTACGAGGGTGCCGCGTTCACCGTGCTGCGGGCGCTGGACGCGCTGCCCGGGGCCGCCGGGGAGGAGGTGCCGCTGCGGCTCGTCGGGGGCGGCGCCCAGGGGCGTACGTGGGTGGAGACCGTGCGCCGGCTCTCCGGGCGGGCCGTCGTCGTGCCCCGTACGACCGAGCTCGTCGCCCTGGGCGCCGCCGCGCTCGCCGCCGGGGCGGCCACGGGTGAGGACCCGGTGGCCCTCGCGACCGCCTGGGGCACCGGGGACGGCGAGACGATGCCGCCCGTCGAGCGCGACCATGCCACCTGGGGCCGGATCGCCGCGGCCCTGGACACCTACGTCTCCCTGGGGGCGCTGTGAAGTTCACGGACGGCTTCTGGCTGATGCGCGACGGCGTCGACGTCGCGTACGCCACCGAGGTGCGGGACCTGCACGTCAGCGACGACCACTTCACCGCGTACGCGGCCGTCCGGCGCGTGGAGCACCGGGGGCACACCCTCAACTCGCCGCTGATCACCGTGGAGTGCTTCTCGCCCGCCGAGGGCGTCATCGGCGTCCGCGCCACCCACCACGCCGGGAAGGCGCACCGGGGGCCGGACTTCGCCCTGCTGGGCGACGGGACGCCGTACGCGGCGCGCACCCGGCGCGAGGGGTCCGTGACGGAGCTGACGAGCGGGCCGCTCACGGTGCGGCTGGACCGGGAGGGGCCCTGGGGGCTGACCTTCCTGGACGCGCAGGGCCGGCGGCTGACCGCCGTCGAGGCCAAGGGCACGGCCTTCGCCACGACCGGCGACGGCGCCCACCACATGGTCGCGCAGCTCGCGCTCGGCGTCGGCGAGCACGTGTACGGGCTCGGCGAGCGCTTCACGCCGTTCGTGAAGAACGGCCAGAGCGTCGACATCTGGCAGGCCGACGGCGGCACCAGCAGCGAGCAGGCGTACAAGAACGTGCCCTTCCACCTCTCCTCGCGGGGGTACGGCGTCTTCGTCAACCATCCCGGGCGGGTGTCGTACGAGGTCGGCTCCGAGTCGGTCGGACAGGTGCAGTTCAGCGTCGAGGACCAGTCGATCGAGTACTACGTCGTCGCCGGGCCGACGCCGAAGGAGGTACTGGCCCGCTACACGGCGCTGACGGGGCGGCCCGCGCTGCCGCCGGCCTGGTCGTTCGGGCTGTGGCTGACGACGTCGTTCTGCACGCCGTACGACGAGGAGACGGTGACGTCCTTCGTGGAGGGGATGGCGGAGCGGAACATTCCCTTGTCGGTCTTCCACTTCGACTGCTTCTGGATGCGCGAGTACCAGTGGAGCGACTTCCGGTGGGATCCGGACACCTTTCCGGACCCGGCGGGGATGCTGTCCCGGCTCAAGGAGCGCGGGCTGCGGATCAGCCTGTGGATCAATCCGTACGTCGCGCAGAAGTCGGCGCTCTTCGAGGAGGGCGCCCGCCGCGGCTATCTGGTGAAGCGGGCGAACGGCGACGTCTGGCAGTGGGACCTGTGGCAGGCCGGGATGGCGCTGGTCGACTTCACGAACCCGGAGGCGCGGGCGTGGTTCCAGTCGAAGCTGCGGGGCCTGCTCGACCAGGGCGTGGACTGCTTCAAGACGGACTTCGGCGAGCGGGTGCCGACGGATGTGGTGTGGCACGACGGCTCCGACCCGGAGCGGATGCACAACTACTACGCACAGCTGTACAACGGTTGCGTCTTCGAGCTGCTGGAGAAGGAGCGCGGGGCGGGCGAGGCCGTGCTGTTCGCGCGGTCGGCGACGGCGGGCGGGCAGCGGTTCCCGGTGCACTGGGGCGGCGACTGCTTCTCGTCGTTCGGCGCGATGGCGGAGTCGCTGCGGGGCGGGCTGTCGCTGTCCCTGTCCGGGTTCGGCTTCTGGAGCCATGACATCGGCGGGTTCGAGGGCACGCCCGACCCGGAGGTGTTCAAGCGGTGGCTGGCGTTCGGCCTGCTGTCGTCGCACAGCCGGCTGCACGGGAACATGTCGTACCGCGTGCCGTGGGAGTTCGGCGACGAGGCGGTGGACGTGGCGCGGCAGTTCACCGAGCTGAAGCACCGGCTGATGCCGTACCTGTACGGGGCGGCGGTGGAGGCGCACCGTACGGGAACGCCGCTGATGCGGCCCATGCTGCTGGAGTTCCCGGACGACCCGGGCTGCCGGACGCTGGACCGGCAGTACATGCTCGGCCCGGACCTGCTGGTGGCGCCGGTGTTCACGGCGGAGGGGGACGTCGAGTTCTACCTCCCGGAGGGCGTCTGGACGCATCTGCTGACCGGCGAGACGGCGACCGGGCCGGGCTGGCGGCGCGAGCGGCACGGTGTCGACAGCCTGCCGCTGTACGTGCGGCCGGGCGCGGTGCTGCCGCTCGGCGCGGACGACCAGCGGCCGGACGGCGACTGGACGGCGGGCCTGACGCTGCTCGTCGCCCCGGGCGCGGACGGCCGGTCGGTATCGGTGACCGTTCCGGACCACGGCGGGGCCCCGGCCGCCACGTACACCGTCGAACGCGAGGGAGGCGCGGTGCGGGTCACGGCGACCGGTACGGACCGGCCCTTCCGGGTGCGCGTGGTCGGCGGAGGGTCGGCCCTCGGGGCGGGCGAGGTGACCGTGCCGCCGCGCTGAACGGCGCGGTTTACGGTGGGGCGGTGAGACGCAGAACGAAGCCCCCGGCGGCCCCGCTGCCGCAGCGCGCCGGCATCGACCCGGTGCGGCTGCGGCTGCCCGCCGACCACGGCGGGAGCTGGGCGACCGTACGCGACCACCTGGTGGGGCGGTACGCGGCGGCGATCGGTGAGGGGCGGGTGGACGCGATGTTCGCCGAGGGCCGGTTCGTCGGCGCGGACGGGGTGCCGGTCGCGGCGGACGAGCCGTACGCGGAGGGCCGGTACCTGTGGTTCCACCGGGACTTCCCCGCCGAGGAGCGGGTGCCGTTCGAGGTCGGCGTCGTGTACCGCGACGAGCGGATCGTCGTCGCCGACAAGCCGCACTTCCTGGCGACGACGCCGCGCGGCCGGCACGTGACCGAGACGGCGCTGGCCCGGCTGCGGCGCGACCTCGGCCTGCCCGCGCTCCAGCCCGCGCACCGGCTGGACCGGCTGACGGCGGGGCTCGCGCTCTTCGTCGTACGGCCGGAGGACCGGGGCGCGTACCAGACGCTGTTCCGGGACCGGCGGGTGCGCAAGGAGTACGAGGCGGTGGCTCCGTACGACCCGGACCTGGCCCTGCCCGTGACCGTCCGGAGCCGGATCGTGAAGGAGCGGGGCGTGCTGGCGGCCCGGGAGGAGCCGGGCGAGCCGAACAGCGTCAGCCGGGTCGAGCTGCTGGAGCGGCGGGCGGGGCTCGGCCGGTACCGGCTGGTGCCGGAGACCGGCCAGACCCATCAGCTGCGGGTCCACATGAACCGCCTGGGCATACCGATCCTCGACGACCCGCTGTATCCGGTCGTACGGGAGGACGGTACGGAGGACTACGCGCGGCCCTTGCGGCTGCTCGCGCGGGTGCTGGAGTTCACCGATCCGGTCACCGGTGAGGAGCGGCGGTTCGTCAGCGGGCTGACGCTCGGCGAGCTGTCCACCCGGGGACCGGTTTCGGCCGAAGGGAGCTCGGGCGGAAACTGATCGGCGGACCGGGGCGTCCTCACGAGTGCAGGGCCACACCACTGCGCTACGGGGGAAACATGACACAAACCGTCGAAGAGGGCGAGACCGTCGAGAACCTCGCCCAGAAGATCGTCGAGGCAGTCTCGGGCAGCGCCGCCACGAGGGACGGGGAGCTCGTTCCGTACGTCGACCCGCTGACCGTCCCGCCCGTCATCCGGCCCGACCAGCCGGACATACGGCAGGAGATCGAGATCGCGCTCCGGCCGACGTGGGTGCGGATGCACTCGCAGCTGCCGCCGACGCTGATGTGGGGGTACGAGGGCAGCGTCCCCGGCCCCACCATCGAGGTGCGGCGCGGGCAGCGCATCCGGATCGCCTGGACCAACCGCATCCCGCCGGGCAGCGAGTACCCGGTCACCGCCGTGGAGGTGGAGCGGGTGGCGGGGCGGCCCGACCCGCACAACCGGCCCGGGCGGGAGGGCGTCGAGCCCAGCAAGGACGTGGCGGCGCTGCCCGCCTGGTCCGTGACGCACCTGCACGGCGCCCAGACGGGCGGCGGGAACGACGGCTGGGCGGACAACGCCGTCGGGTCCGGCGACGCCCAGCTGTCGGAGTACCCGAACGACCACCAGGCCGTGCACTGGTGGTACCACGACCACGCCATGAACATCACCCGCTGGAACGTCTACGCGGGGCTCGTCGGCACGTACCTCGTACGGGACGACGAGGAGGACGCGCTCGGGCTGCCCTCCGGTGCGCGGGAGCTGCCGCTGGTCCTCGCCGACCGGAACCTGGACACCGAGGAGGACGGGCGGCTGAACGGGCGGCTGCTGCACAAGACGACCGTGCTGACGCGGGAGCACCCGGAGACGGGCAAGCCGGTGACGCTGCCGTTCCTGGGTCCGTACACGACCGTCAACGGCACGATCTGGCCGTATCTGGACGTGGAGGACGGCTGGTACCGCTTCCGGCTGGTGAACGCCTCCAACGCCCGCGTGTACGACCTGGTGCTGGTCGACGAGGAGGACAACCCGGTGCCGGGGGTCGTCCACCAGATCGGCAGCGACGGCGGGCTGCTTCCGCGGCCGGTGGCGGTGGACTTCGAGGGCGGTGAGCCGCTGACGATCGCCCCGGCCGAGCGGTTCGACCTGCTGCTCGACTTCCGGGGGCTCGCGGGGCGGAGCGTGCGACTGGTGAACAAGGCGGCGGGGCAGGCGCCCGGTGTGCCGGACGCGACGCGGAACGTGCCGTATCCGCAGGTGATGGAGTTCCGGGTGGCGGAGGGCGCGTGCGCCGACACCTTCGAGCTGCCGCGGGTGCTGTCGGGGTCGTTCCGGCGGTTCGACCACGACCACATCGACCACGGGCACCGGCTGATCGTGCTGACGCCGCCGGCGACGGTGGGCGGGGGCGGTCACCCGGAGATCTGGGAGATGACCGAGGTCAAGGATGTCGACGTACAGGTGCCGACGACCGGGATCATCCAGGTGAAGGGCCCCGACGGCAAGGTGCGTACGTACCGGCGCACGGCCCGCACCTTCAACGACGGGCTCGGCTTCACCATCGGGGAGGGGACGTACGAGCAGTGGTCGTTCCTGAACCTGGGTGCGCCGCTGCATCCCATGCACATCCACCTCGCGGACTTCCAGGTGGTGGGCCGGGACGCGTACTCGGTCGCCGAGTTCGACCCGGCGCTGGGCGGGACGCGGGCGCCGGTGGCGTACGACCCGGGGCGGCCGATTCCGGTGCCGGCGAACGAGCAGGGCTGGAAGGACGTGTTCCGGGTGGCTCAGGGCGAGATGGTGCGGGTGATGGGCCGGTTCGACGGGGCGTACGGGCGGTTCATGTACCACTGCCACCTGCTGGAGCACGAGGACATGGGCATGATGCGGCCGTTCGTGGTGATGCCGAGGGAGGCGCTGAGGTTCGACCACGGCGGCGGACACGGCGGGCACCACTGACGCCCGTATGACGAAAGCCCCCGCACGACGAAGCCCCCGCCGGACGACGCTGTCCGGCGGGGGCTCCGTGCTTCGTACGGGAGGGGGTCAGTCCTGCTGCCGCGCCGCGGCGAGGGCGAGGACGCGCTTGCGGACCACGAACCAGCCGCCGACGAGCAGCGCCGCGATGACCGGCAGCAGGTTGACGGTGGTGCGGCCGACGCCGCCGCCGTACCACATCAGGAACAGGACGGTGGCGAGGAAGACCAGCGTCACGATCTGCGTGTACGGGGCCCACGGGAGCTTGTAGGAGGGGCGGGTGACCCTGCCGTCCTTGGAGCGGAACCAGAACAGCAGCGAGCAGAGCATGATCATGCCCCAGGTGCCGAGGATGCCGATGGAGGCGAGGTTCAGCACGATCTCGAAGGCCTCGCCGGGCATGACGTAGTTCAGGCCGACGCCCAGGACGCCGAAGGCAGCGGTGAGCAGGATGCCGCCGTAGGGCACCTGGCCCTTGTTCATGCGGGCGGTGAACTTGGGCGCGGAGCCGGACATGGCCATCGAGCGCAGGATGCGGCCGGTGGAGTACAGGCCGGAGTTCAGGCTGGACAGGGCGGCCGTGAGGACGACCAGGTTCATGATGTGGGCCGTGCCCGGGATGCCCAGCTTGTCGAAGACGGTGACGAAGGGGCTCTGGTCCGCGGAGTACGAGGTGTACGGGAGCAGCAGCGCCAGCAGCACGACCGAGCCGACGTAGAACAGGCCCACGCGCCACATGATCGAGTTGATCGCCTTCGGCATGATCTTCTCGGGGTTCTTGGTCTCACCGGCGGCGACACCGACCAGCTCGACGGAGGCGTACGCGAAGACGACGCCCTGGACCACCATCAGCATCGGCAGCACGCCGGTCGGCAGGATGCCGCCGTTGTCGGTGATGGTGGCGAGACCCGGGGTGTGTCCGCCGACCTCGTGCTGGGTGACGACGAGGAAGATGCCGACGCACATGAAGATCACCAGCGCGGCGACCTTGATGATCGCGAACCAGAACTCCATCTCGCCGAAGTACTTCACCGAGATCAGGTTCGCGGTGAGGACCACGGCGAGGGCGATCATGGCGAGCACCCACTGCGGGATGTCGCTGAACAGTGACCAGTAGTGGGCGAAGACCGCGGCCGCGGTGATGTCGGCGACGGCGGTGGTCGACCAGTTGAGGAAGTACAGCCAGCCGGCCGTGTAGGCGCCCTTCTCGCCCATGAACTCACGGGCGTAGGAGACGAAGGCGCCGGAGGAGGGCCGGTAGAGCACCAGCTCACCGAGGGCCCGGACCACGAAGAAGGCGAAGACGCCGCAGACGGCGTACGCGATGGCGAGCGAGGGGCCCGCGCCGGCCAGGCGGCCACCGGCGCCGAGGAAGAGGCCGGTACCGATCGCACCACCGATGGCGATCATGTTGACGTGGCGGGACTTGAGGTCCTTGCTGTAACCGGCGTCACCGGCGTCGATGTGGGGGGCGTCCGTCGCCGCCGGGGATCCGGGGCTCAGGGTGTCGGCCGCAGGCATGGTGCGGTCACTCATCTGGAAGTCGCCTTTGTGAGGGGTCGTGCGGTATCAGCCGTACGCAGGTGATGAGGGTGGTCACCGGGGCACGCAGGCCAGGGGCCATAGTCACGGCTACGCTGCCGTTTTGGCTGTGGCCTATGTCACGTACGGGCGGATCTGAGATGTTTTTGAGGTTACCGGCCGGTTAATCGGCGTCAGCAGTTTAAGCGCGCCGCTCAGGGGGCGAGCACATCGAGCTCACGCAGGGCGCCGACCGCGATCTGCCGGGTGAGCTCCTCGGCGCGCGCCGCGTCCCGCTCCCGTACGGCCTCGGCGACCTGGACGTGGAGCGTGACGGCGGCCGGGTCGGGGTCCTCGAACATGACGTGGTGGTGGGTGCGGCCGGCCAGGACCTCCGCGACGACGTCCCCGAGGCGGGCGAACATCTCGTTCCCGGAGGCGTTGAGGATGACGCGGTGGAAGGCGATGTCGTGCACCAGGTAGCCCTCCAGCTGCCCGCCGCGCGAGGTGGCGACCATGCCGAGCGCCTGCTCGGTCAGCTCCCGGCACTGCTCGGGGGTGGCGTGGACGGCGGCGAGGCCCGCGGCGACCGGTTCGACGGCGGAGCGCAGGACGGTGAGCGAGCGCAGCTGGCGGGGGCGGTCGGCGCCGGCCAGCCGCCAGCGGATCACCTGCGGGTCGTAGACGTTCCACTGCGCGCTCGGGCGGACGGTCACACCGACGCGGCGGCGCGACTCGACGAGGTGCATGGACTCCAGGACGCGGACCACCTCGCGGATGACCGTACGGGACACCTCGAAGCGCTGCGCGAGCTCGTCGGTGCGCAGGACGCTGCCGGGCGGGTACTCCCCCGCGGAGATCGCCAGGCCCAGGGTGTCCAGCACGTGCGTATGGAGGCCCCGGGTCTGAGTCGTCATGCACATAGCGTAACCGGCCCAATTAAGTATGACTTTTAAGTCACAGGGTCTTGAATATGTCGTACCCGATGGGTTTCAGTGTGCGGCGACAGTGAGTCGGCGTCGATGTCAGGAGACCCATGCAGAACCCCCCAGTCGTCGTGGTGATGGGCGTCGCCGGCACCGGCAAGACCACGATCGGTCCGCTGGTCGCCGAGCGCCTGGGCGTGCCGTACGCCGAAGGCGACGACTTCCACCCCGAGGCGAACATCGCCAAGATGTCGGCCGGCACCCCGCTGGACGACGACGACCGGTGGCCCTGGCTCGACGCGATCGGGCGGTGGGCGCAGGGCCGCGAGGGCCTCGGCGGGGTGGTGAGCAGCTCGGCGCTGAAGCGGTCCTACCGCGACCGGCTGCGGGCGGTCGCCCCCGGCGTCGTGTTCCTGCACCTGACCGGCGACCGGGCGCTGATCGAGGAGCGGATGACGGCGCGCAAGGGGCACTTCATGCCGACGGCGCTGCTGGACTCGCAGTTCGCCACGCTGCAGCCGCTGGCCGACGACGAGGCGGGCGTCGCCGTCGACGTCTCCGGCGGTCCGGAGGCCATCGCCGACCGCGCCGTCGAGGCGCTGCGGCGGCTCCTGACGAACCCCTGACCCCCACTCCCAACCCCACCCCCGGGCACCCTTCCCCCCCGACCCCCGAGGACCCCCTGTGACCAGTCTCAACGTCGAGATGCTGGCAGCGGACGCCACCGAACCGATCACCTCGGCCGGCAACGCTCACCTGGGCATCGCCGTGCTGGCGGGCATCGCCGTCATCGTCCTGCTCATCACCAGGTTCAAGCTCCACGCCTTCCTGGCCCTGACCATAGGCACGCTGGGGCTCGGCGCCTTCGCCTCCGCCCCGCTCGACGCAACCATCGCGTCGTTCACCAAGGGCCTCGGTTCGACCGTCGCCAGCGTGGGCGTGCTCATCGCGCTGGGCGCGATCCTCGGCAAGCTGCTCGCGGACTCCGGGGGCGCGGACCAGATCGTCGACACGATCCTGGAGAAGGCGGGCGGGCGCTCCATGCCGTGGGCGATGGTGCTGATCGCGTCCGTGATCGGCCTGCCGCTCTTCTTCGAGGTCGGCATCGTGCTGCTGATCCCGGTGGTGCTGCTGGTCGCCAAGCGCGGCAACTACTCGCTCATGCGGATCGGCGTCCCCGCGCTCGCCGGACTGTCCGTCATGCACGGGCTCGTCCCGCCCCACCCCGGGCCGCTCGTCGCGATCGACGCGCTCGGCGCGAACCTCGGCGTCACGCTGGCGCTGGGCGTGCTCGTCGCCGTCCCGACGGTGATCATCGCCGGTCCGGTGTTCTCGCGGTACGCGGCCCGCTGGGTCGACATCCCGGCGCCCGACCGCATGATCCCCGAGCGGGCCACCGAGGACCTGGAGCGGCGGCCGGGCTTCGGTGCCACCGTCGCCACGGTGCTGCTGCCGGTGGTGCTGATGCTGGCCAAGGCGCTGGTGGACATCGTCGTCGACGATCCCGAGAACCACGTCCAGCGGGTCTTCGACGTCGTCGGCTCGCCGCTGATCGCCCTGCTGGCGGCGGTCGTCGTGGGCATCTTCACGCTGGGCCGCGCGGCCGGCTTCACCAAGGAGCGGATCTCCTCCACGGTCGAGACCTCCCTCGCGCCCATCGCGGGCGTACTGCTGATCGTGGGCGCGGGCGGCGGCTTCAAGCAGACGCTCATCGACGTGGGCGTCGGCCGGATGATCCTGGAGTTCTCCGAGGACTGGTCGATCCCGGCGCTGCTGCTGGCCTGGCTGATCGCGGTGGCCATCCGGCTCGCGACCGGCTCGGCGACGGTGGCCACCATCTCGGCGGCCGGCCTGGTGGCACCGCTGGCGGCCGACATGTCGACGACGCACGCGGCGCTGCTGGTGCTGGCGATCGGCGCCGGCTCGCTCTTCTTCAGCCATGTGAACGACGCCGGATTCTGGCTGGTGAAGGAGTACTTCGGGATGAACGTCGGCCAGACCATCAAGACCTGGTCGGTGATGGAGACGATCATCTCGGTCGTCGGCATCGCCGTGGTGCTGCTGCTGTCGCTGGTGTTGTAGCCGCCCGCGCGCACCATGCGCGCAGCCTGCGTGCCGGCGTTCCGGGCGTAGGCTGCGCGCATGGTGCATGTACTCGGCAGCAGGATCCTGCTGCGCCCCATGGATCCGCAGCGCTCGCGCGACTTCTACGGCGGGGCGCTGGGGCTCGCGGTGTACCGGGAGTTCGGTACGGGGCCCGAGCGGGGCACGGTGTACTTCCTCGGCGGCGGGTTCCTCGAACTGTCCGGCCGCTCGGACGTCCCGCCCTCCCCCGGCATGCGGCTGTGGCTCCAAGTGGCCGACGTCCAGGCCGCGTACGAGGAGTTGCGCGGGCGCGGGGTGGAGGTGCTGCGGCCGCCGCTGAAGGAGCCGTGGGGGCTGGTCGAGATGTGGATCGCGGACCCGGACGGGGTGCGCATCGCGGTGGTGGAGGTACCGGAGGACCACCCGCTGCGCTACCGGCCCTGACGAGGTGTCAGCGCGCGAGGGGCAGGTTCCACAGGGCGTGCTCGCGTGACTCCTTGGTGACGTGGGTCTCGAAGGACAGCCACCGTGCGTCGGCGGGGACGTTGACGCGCACCGGGACCGTGACGCGCTCGCCCTCCGCGAGGGTGTCGGGGAACCAGTCGTCGTCCTTGCGCGGGTTCTTGGCATCGTAGGCCAGCCCCGCCATGGGGCCGGTGCCGCCCTTGTCCGCGGTGATCTCCTCGAAGTCGCCGATCTCGACGGTCCCGTCACCGCCGTTGACGTACGTCACCGAGAACTCGTAGGTCAGCTCGCCGGGCCGGCGCCGCTCGTCGTTCGGTACGGGCGGGATGCGCCGCGCCTCGCTCACCGTGGCGCGTACGCCGTCCTCGTACGTGGCCGTCCACCCCGGCTCGAGGCCGTAGCCCTCCCCGGTCAGGTCGATGCTCGCCGCGTCCTTCTCCGCCTCCAGGGACCGCTCCAGGTAGACGGCACCCGCCACGAAGACGCCCAGGACGGCGAGGACGACCCCGCCGACCGTCCAGGCCAGGATGCGGAGGAAGGAGCTCAGGGGCGTACGGCCCTCGGTGAGGAGCGGGTCGCTGGTCATGCCCCTGACGCTACGGCCTGCCCACCGCGCTGCCCTGCGGTGGACTACTCAATTCCGCGTGGGGCGCCGTACTCAGGCGGCCTCAGCCGACCGCCTCAGCCGACCGCCTTCGCCGCCGCGCGTCCCGCCGTACGGCCGGAGAAGAGGCAGCCGCCGAGGAAGGTGCCCTCCAGGGAGCGGTAGCCGTGAACGCCGCCGCCGCCGAAGCCGGCGGCCTCACCGGCCGCGTACACGCCGGGCAGCGGGGTGCCGTCCGGGGTGAGGACGCGGGCGGAGAGGTCGGTGGCCAGGCCGCCGAGGGACTTGCGGGTGAGGATGTTGAGGCGCACGGCGATCAGCGGGCCGGCCTTGGGGTCGAGGATGCGGTGGGGTGCGACCGTGCGGATCAGGCGGTCGCCGAGGTACGAGCGGGCGCCGCGGATCGCCGTCACCTGGAGGTCCTTGGTGAAGGGGTTGGCGACCTCGCGGTCGCGGGCGACGATCTCGCGGCGCAGCGCGGCCTCGTCGACGAGCGGTTCCTCGGTGAGCGCGTTCATGCCGCGCACCAGGGACGACAGGTCCCGCTCGATGACGAAGTCGGCGCCGTGGTCCATGAACGCCTTCACCGGGCCGGGCACGTCGGCGCGGGCGCGGTCGAGGACGCCGCGTACGGACCTGCCGGTAAGGTCCGGGTTCTGCTCGGAGCCGGAGAGGGTGAACTCCTTGCCGATGATGCGCCGGTTGAGGACGAACCAGGTGTAGCCGTACCCGGACCGCATGATGTGTTCGAGGGTGCCGAGGGTGTCGAAGCCGGGGAAGAGCGGAACGGGCAGGCGGCGGCCGCGGGCGTCCAGCCAGAGGGAGGACGGGCCGGGCAGGATGCGGATGCCGTGCCGGGCCCAGATGGGGTTCCAGTTCTCGATGCCCTCGGTGTAGTGCCACATCCGGTCGCGGTTGATGTGGTGGGCGCCGGCCTTCTCCGTGATGCCGAGCATCAGGCCGTCGACGTGGGCGGGCACGCCCGAGAGCAGCTTCTCGGGCGGGGTGCCGAGCCGCTCCGGCCAGTGGGCGCGCACGAGGTCGTGGTTGCCGCCGATGCCGCCCGAGGTGACGATCACTGCCTGCGCCCGGTACTCGAAGGCCCCCGTGACAGCACGGCTGCTGGCGGTGCCGCGCTCGGCGTCCGACGGCTCCAGGATCTCGCCGCTGACGGTGTCGACGGAGCCGGCGGTGCGGCCGAGGGCGGTGACGCGGTGCCGGAACCCCAGGCGTACGAGGCCCTTGGCGACGCCCTCGCGGACCCGCCGTTCGAAGGGGGCGAGGAGCCCGGGGCCGGTGCCCCAGGTGATGTGGAAGCGCGGCACCGAATTGCCGTGCCCGGTGGCGTCGTAACCGCCGCGCTCGGCCCAGCCGACGACCGGGAAGAAGCGGACGCCCTGCCGGTGCAGCCAGGGGCGCTTCTCGCCGGCCGCGAAGTCGACGTACGCCTCGGCCCACTTGCGGGGCCAGTGGTCCTCGGGGCGGTCGAATCCGGCCGTGCCGAGCCAGTCCTGGAGGGCGAGGTCGCGGCTGTCCCGGATGCGCATCCGGCGCTGCTCGGGCGAGTCGACGAAGAAGAGGCCGCCGAAGGACCAGTGGGCCTGGCCGCCGATCGACTGCTCCGGCTCCTGGTCGAGGAGGAGGACGCTGCGCCCCGCGTCGACCAGCTCGGCGGTGGCGGTCAGGCCGGCGAGGCCCGCCCCGATCACGATCACATCAGCGTCGTACGCCATGGGCCTCTTCCTTGTCGGCGCCGGCAGGTGCTCCGATCTTCGGTACGCGGGAGTAACCCGTCAACCACCGGGGTGGTTTCATGTCGGCATGACTTCCCCCGCTGACGAGATCCTGGACGTCGTCGACGAGAACGACGTGGTGGTGGGGCAGGCCCCGCGCGGCGAGGTGTACGCCCGGGGCCTGCGCCACCGCTGCGCGTTCGTCCTGGTGCGGGACGCCGAGGACCGGATCTTCGTGCACCGCCGGACGCCCACCAAGCTGGTGTTCCCCTCGATGTACGACATGTTCGTCGGCGGTGTCGTCGGCGCGGGCGAGAGCTACGACGAGGCGGCGCTGCGCGAGGCCGAGGAGGAGCTGGGCGTGAGCGGCCTGCCGCGGCCCACGCCGCTCTTCCGGTTCCTGTACGGGGACGGCGGCGGGCACGGGTCCTGGTGGTCGGCCGTCTACGAGGTGCGGTGCACGCTCCCGGTGGCGCCGCAGCCGGAGGAGGTGGCCTGGCACGCCTTCCTGCCGGAGGCGGAGGTGCGGGCACGGCTGGCCGACTGGCCGTGGGTGCCGGACGGCGCCGCCGCGTACGAGCGCCTGCGGGCGTACCGGGCGGACTCCTCCACACCCCGTTAGTGTGATCATGTGAGCGATTTCGTGCGAGGGCTGCGGCTGTGGATAGCGCCGCGGCGGATCCGGGACGAGGGCGACACACCGGACTACCGCTTCTCCCTCGCCAACGAGCGCACGTTCCTCGCCTGGATACGCACCGCGCTCGCGCTCGTCGGGGGCGGCTTCGCCGTCGACCAGTTCCTGCCCGATCTGCGGTGGGGCGTACGGGTCGGGATGGCGCTCGCGCTGCTGGCCGCCGGGGCGCTGTGCGCCTTGCGGGCAATGAACCACTGGGTGCGGTGCGAGCGGGCGATGCGGCGCGGCGAGGACCTGCCGATGAGCCGGTTCCCGGCGCTGCTGAGCATCGCGGTGGGGGTGGTCGCCGGCGCGATGGTGATGGTCGTGCTCTTCGGGTGGCGGGACTGATGAGGGCGGCGGGGCCGGCCGGGGCCGCGGGCTCGGGCGCCGGCGCGGGTACGGGCGCCGGCGACGGTTCCGGTGCGGCGGCGGGCGAGGTGCGGGACCCCGGCCTCCAGCCGGAGCGGACTCGGCTCGCGTGGCGGCGTACCACGCTCTCGGCGACGGTCGCCGCGGTGCTGGCCGCCAAGCAGGCGGTGCACGACGAGATCACGGCGGGCGGCCTGGTGGGGGCGGCGCTGTCGCTGCTGGTCTGGCTGGCGTTCCTGGGCGTGGCGCACCGCCGGATGCGGGCCCTGGGCGCCGTCCGGCCCCCGTCGCTAGCGCCGCGGGGCGCGCTCGCGGCGGTGGCCTGTACGGTCGCGCTCGCCGCGTTCGCGGTGGCGGTGGTGGTGTGAGGGAGCGCCTTCAGCCGGTCCGGTCGACGGTGACGACGACCTTGCCGCCGAGGCCGCCCTCCCTGTTCGCCCGCTGGGCGTCGGCGGCGTGCTCCAGCGGAAACGTCTTGGCGACCCGTACGGCCAGCGCCCCCTGCTCCGCCAGCTCGGCGAGCGCCGTCAGGTCCGCCGGGTCCGGGCGGACCCAGCAGTAGCGGCCGCCGAGGCCGATCACCTCGCCGTCCGCGACGGAGGCGAGGCGGCCCTCGGGGGCCAGCAGGTTGGCCGCGTCCTTGAGGGCCTGGCCGCCGAGGGTGTCGAAGGCCGCGTCGACGCCGTGCGGCGCCAGGGCCTTGACCCGTCGGGTGAAGCCGTCGCCGTACAGCACCGGCTCGGCACCGAGCTCGCGGACCCGCTCCTCGCCCGACGCGCGGGCCGCGCCGATGACACGGGCGCCGAGGTGGCGGGCGATCTGGACGGCCATGGAGCCGACTCCCCCGGATGCCGCGTGCACCAGCACGGTCTCGCCCTGCCGCACCTGGAGGGCCCCTTTGAGCACCTGGTAGGCGGTCAGTCCGGCCAGCGGGAGACCCGCCGCCTCCTCGAAGCCGAGGGTGCGGGGCTTGCGCGCCAGGGTCCGTACGGGCGCGGCGACGTACTCGGCGAAGGTGCCGTGCCACAGGGCGTCCTCGCGGACGTACCCCATGACCTCGTCACCGACCCCGAACTCGGTGACGGAGATCCCCGGCTGGACGACCACCCCGGAGACGTCCCACCCGGGGATGACCGGGAAGACGGCGTCCAGAGCCGTGTCCATGTACCCGGCCTGCACCTTCCAGTCGACCGGGTTGACGGCCGCGGCGCGCACTTCGACGAGCACCTTGTCCGGCCCGACCTTGGGATCGGGATGCTCACCGAACTCCAGGACCTCGGGGCCGCCGTAACGGCTGTAGCTGATCGCCTTCATGCTCCGACCCTCCGGTCCGCTCCGCACGGGCGCAAGCCGAAAGGGATCAACCGCAACAAAGGGGATTAGCCTGGAAGTGTCACGACCCTCCGTACAGGCTCCCCAGGGGCGCGCCATGACCGTTCCGCTGCACCACGAGCACCTGGCCCACGAGCACGCGCACGGTCCGGCCTGCGGGCACGAGGCCGTCACCCACAACGATCATCTCGACTACGTCCACGAGGGGCATCTGCACCGCGAGCACGCGGGCCACTGGGACGAGTGCGAGCCGGGCGAGCACATCGCCCACAGCGGGCACGCCCATGAGCACGGCAACGGCTGCGGACACCCGGCCGTCGCCCACGGCGACCACGTCGACTACGTCCATGAGGGGCACCGGCACGCCGCCCACGGCGGGCACTGGGACGACCACTAGGCAAGTGCCTGGCTCCGCAGGAGGAGGTAGGCGTTCTGGACGAACCGGCTGGTCGGGGTGGGGCTGGTGTTGGTGAGGGCGACGACTGCGGTGAGGGGGTGGGGGCAGAAGCCGATGAAGGCGGTGAAGCCCCTGGTGGCGCCGCTGTGGAAGTACAGGTGGCGATCCCGCACGGTTCGTCTGCTCCAGCCCAGGGGCGTGTCCGGTTGTGGCGGCCCGGGGTGGAGCACGGTGTGCAGGCCGGTGCGCAGGGCGGTGCCCCATGGGTGCCGCTCCGCTGGGCAGGCGTCGGGTGCCGCCAGGCAGCGCAGGTAGTGCAGGAGGTCGCGGGCGCTGGAGCGCACGGCGCCCGCGGCGGGCAGGGCGGGGATGAGGCTCGGCGGGCGGGGGCGGCCGTGCCAGTGGCCGGTGGCCTGGGCGCAGCCGGGGTCGTCGGTGGTGTCGGTGAGTCCCAGCGGGTGGAGGACGTGGTCGCGGAGCAGCGCGGAGTAGCCGCGGCCGGTGGCGCGGGACATGAGGTGGCCGAGGAGGCCGACGCCGAAGTTCGAGTAGTGGCGCCGGGTGCCCGGTGGGTGGCGCAGCCGGGTGCGTGCCAGGGAGGCCCACAGGAGGTCGGGGCTGTAGGACTGGTAGGGGTTGGTGGTCCAGGTGGCCAGGGCGGTGCGGAGCAGGCCGGGTGGCAGGCGGGGCAGCCCTGCCGTGTGGGTGGCCAGGTGGCGTGCGGTGATGTCGGTGGCTCCGGGCCCGCGCGGGAGTGCTCCGCTCGGGACGTGGCGGGCGAGGGGCTCGTCCAGGGCGAGCGTGCCGTGGGCCGCCAGGGTGGCCAGGAGCAGGGCGGTGAAGGTCTTCGTGGCGGACCCGATCTCGAAGCGGGTGCGGTCGGTGACCGGGAGCGTACGGGTGCGGTCGGTGTGGCCGTGGCACAGCAGGGAGGTCACCCCGTGGCCGTGCACCGCCACGACGGTGCCCGCGTGGCGGCCTGCCGCCTCGATCGCGGCCTGCGCGCGTGCCGGTATGGGCGCCGGGCGCCCGGAGTCAGTCGAGGGGTACGGCATCGCTGTCACGGAGCAGGGTCAGGGCTCCGGCCATCACCGCCACGGCGGTGGTGTGGTGGTGATCGGTGAACGCCTGCCGCTCCCCGCTGTCGACGGGCTTGCCGTCGCGGGGCACGAGTCCGTCGGCACGCTGGACGGACGCCAACCGCCGCCACACGTCCGCCGTGCACCGGGGCTGCGGCAGGCACGCGTCGACGATGACGAGCTCGGCGAGCAGGTCCCATTCGGAGATCTCCGCCCACACCTGCATCCACACCGGCAGCCAGTGCGTCAGGTACTCCACCACAGGGTCGGGCAGCGCGTGCGGTCGCCGGCCCCAGTCGGTGACGTGGAAGACGGTGTGGGTCATGCAGTAGGCCGTCATCCAGTCGAGCAACCACGGTTCGGGTCGCCGTCCGAGCCAGGTCGCCTCCGTGAGCGAGGCCCAGTCGCCGTCGACCGGCAGGCCGGTGAGGCGGGCGGCGTTGGCGACGGCCAGGCGCCGGTTGGGCATCTGTTCCACCGCCCAGTAGGAACCCGTGACGGTGAGGTGGGCCAGCAGCCCGTCCAGCCGGCCGTGCCGGTAGCCCGCCGCGGCGAAGGGCGCGTAGACCTCCAGCGGGTCGGTCATGGTCGGGTAGCGCAACTGCCGCTCGTACAGCAGATCACCGCGCCGCAACTGGTCCCAGCCGAACTCCAGCAGTGCTCGCGCGGCGTTCTCCTTGTCGGGCAGGACCCCGGCGGCGCGCCGGGCCATGCCGGCGGCCAACGCCGATTCGCCCAGCGGCTTGTACACGCCGTCGGGGTCGGCGAGCTCGGCCGACGTGTCGGCGGGGAAGGAGCCCAGGTGGCGGTTGCGGTGGAGCCATCCCAGCGCGCGTGCGGACACCTGACGCGCCAGGTCCCGCCGCTCCACGGCCTCGTCCTGACTCATCCTTCCTCCTGCCGGGCCGGGCTCAGACGCTGGAGGACGGCCACGTCCAGCGCCATACGGGCACTGCTGCTGCCGCACTGGACCACGTGGGCCACCACGGGCTCCAGCCGCAGAGCCTCCGCCGCGCCATGCCCGTTCACCAGCGCCGACCAGCGGGCCAGCCGGGCCGCTGTCGGGTAGTCACGCCGCAGCATCGCCCGCACCACTCCCCTGCTCACATCCAGGCTCCGCCGACGGGCCAGGTCGGCGACGGCGCTCTCGCACCTCGGCAGAGCCAGGGGGGACATCCGCGCGAGACACTGCGCGAAGGAGACCCAGTCCGCGTCGGCGAGGGTCGTGGCTTCCGTCCGGTGCTGCCGGGTCCCGGCGTCCGGGCGGTCCGAGCGCGCGATCACCGCGGCCTGCGCCTCGGCCAGGACGATCGCCTCGACCGGCTCTCCCGGACCGACGGGGAACGCGCGCAACGCCTCCGCGACCGCCTCGCGATCCAGGGGGCCGGGCAGCACCCCGGCCAGCAGCGCGGGTGCGAAGACGTCCGGTCCCAGCACCCGCACCGCGGCCAACGCCGCCTTCGTGTCGGCGGCCCGGCGGACATGCCCGGCCACCACCCCGTCACTGTGCACGGGCTCGAGCAGAGCTTCGTGCAGGCACTGCGCCAGGCTCTCCACCGATGCGGCGTACGCCGCCGCCGGCGCGTTCGAAAGCGGCATCTGCTCGTGGTCCTCCTCCCGGGAAGCGGTCAGATCCCCGTCGCCGTCACCGCTCCCCGGGCTCCTTCGGCTCCTTCGGGGAGAGCAGCGTCAGGACGAGGATCAGGGCGGCTGCTTCCGGTGTGTAGACCGGTGCGCCGCTGACAGGGGCCTCCGGGGCGCTGATCAGCGCGGTGACGGCGGCCTGTTCCTGTGCGGTGGCCGGGGCCACGGGACGCGAGAGCAGAGCTGATGTGGACATGTTGCCTCCCAACCGGCGTACCGGGACGCGAGCCCGGTCACCGTGATCGGTCAAGGTGCGGAAGATGCGCGGACGCCCATCTCTCACCGGAGCGTTTCCGCTGCACCGAGCACGAAATTTCCCCGAGGCCACCACCACCCGGAAGAGTGAAGAGGGATGTCGACAACTCGCCTTGACCGACGGTTTGGTGATCTTTTCCCCTCGGTTCCGATGCCGCTGTCCCCATCTCATCAGTCAACTGGCAGGCTCGCTCGGAACAGTTGACCAACGATCCCTGGGAGCGCCGGTGCCCGCCACCGATCCGTACACCGTCCAGCTCGCCCCTGGCGTGCACGCCTACGTCCAGCCGGACGGCGGCTGGTGCCTCAACAACGCCGGTTTCGTCACGGACGGCGAGACCACCGTCCTCGTCGACACCGCCGCCACCGAGCGGCGTGCGCGGTGGTTGCGCGACGCGCTGCTGGAGCACGGTGCCGCTCTGCCGCGGTTCGTGGTCAACACGCACCACCACGGGGACCACACGTACGGCAACTCCGTCTTCACGCCCGGCGCGACGGTCGTCGGCCACGGGGCCTGCCGGCGGGAGGTGCTGGCGGCGGGGAAGCAGCTGCACCTGGTGTGGCCGCAGACCGACTTCGGCGACATCCGGGTCACCGCGCCCTCGCTCACGTACGAGGACCGGCTCACGCTGCACGTGGGCTCCACGGAGGTGGAGCTGATCCACCCGGGCGTGGCGCACACGCCCGGGGACACGATCGTGCACCTGCCCGAGCAGTCCGTCGTCTTCACGGGAGACCTGGTCTTCGAGGGCGGTACGCCGTTCCTGGCCTCCGGCTCGCTGCGGGGGTCGCTGCGCGCGGTGGAGCTGCTGCGCTCGCTGGGCGCGCGCACCGTGGTGCCCGGGCACGGCCCGCTCACCGGCCCGGCGGCGTACGACGCGACCGAGCGCTATCTGCGGTACGTCGCCGAGCTCGCCGAAGAGGGGCACGCGAAGGGGCTGAAGCCCCTGGAGGTGGCGCGCCGGGCGGACCTGGGCGAGTTCGCCGAGTGGCGGGAGAGCGAGCGGCTGGTGGCCAACGTGCACCGGGCGTACGCGGAGCTGGACGGCGAGCCGGAGGGTGCGCCGCTCGACATAGCGGCCGTCTTCGGGGACATGACGGTGATGAACGGCGGGGTGCCGGTGGCCTGCCACGCCTGACCGCTTCCGAGTTCCGCGTTCACCAGCGCGGCACGGCGGGCGTGACCCACGTGGGGTCCGCCCTGCGCATCGCCGCCGCGTCGTCGCGCTCGCGCAGTGTGCCGTCGTCGTCCAGCCAGCGGCGGTGGAGGGCGGCGAGCCGCTCCCGGTCGAGCTCCACGCCGAGGCCCGGCGCGTCGGAGACGGCGAGCCGGCCCTCCGCGAAGACGTGGCGGGCGGTGATGACGTCCTCGGACTGCCAGGGGTAGTGGGTGTCGCAGGCGTAGTCGAGGTGGGAGACGGTCGCGGCGACGTGGTTCATGGCGGCGAGGCTGATGCCGAGGTGGGTGTTGGAGTGCATGGACAGGCCGATCCCGTACGTTCGGCAGATCGCGGCCAGTTCGCGGGTGCGGTGCAGGCCGCCCCAGTAGTGGTGGTCGGAGAGCACCACCTGGACGGCGCCGCGGGCGAACGCGTCGGGGATCTCGGCGAACGTCGTCACGCACATGTTGGTGGCGAGGGGCACGCCGGTGCGGGCTGCGGCGATCTCGGCCATGCGGTGGGTGCCGCTCGCCGGGTCCTCCAGGTACTCCAGGACGCCGGCGAGCCGCTCGGCGACGTACAGGGAGGTGTCCACGGACCAGGCGCCGTTCGGGTCGAGGCGCAGCGGGAGGCCGGGGAACGCCTCGGCGAGGGCCTCTACGGCGGCGATCTCCCGCTCCGGCGGGAAGACGCCGCCCTTGAGCTTGAAGGAGCGGAAGCCGTGGTCGCGGACGAGGCGCCGCGCCTGGGCGACGATCCCGGGCGGGTCGAGCGCGGCGCCCCAGTCGTCCTGCTCGCCGCCGGCGCCGGCGGGGTGCTCGGCCCAGCGGTAGAAGAGGTAGGCGCTGTAGTCGACGTGGTCGCGGACCTTGCCGCCGAGCAGCGCGTGGACCGGCAGGCCGAGCGTCTTGCCGAGGGCGTCGAGGCAGGCGACCTCGAAGCCGGAGACGACGGAGAGGCGCAGCTTCTCGGCGGTGCGGACGCCGCGCAGCCCGCCCGCGTCGACGCCCGCCCCGACGAGGTCCTCGGTGACACGCGCACCGCCGCACACCTCGTCGGCGGCGAGGAACAGGCCGTTCACGTCCGTGACCGAGCGCCCGGGAAGGACCTCGGCGAGCGACCGGGCGAGGTCGAGGTACACCCCGTCGCCGTAGGTCTCACCGACGCCGGTCACGCCGCCTCGGGTGACGACCTCCACGATGAGGCGCGGCGTGTAGGGCTGGTGCACTCCCTGGGTGTTGAGGAGGGGCGGGTCGGCGATCAGGACCGGGGTCAGCCGGACGTCCTCGATCAGCAGCGCAGCGCTCGTATCCATACGTGAACCCTATTCATGGTCACGACCCTGGGGCCAGAGCCGCGCAGGCGGTTTCCGGCCCGGCACTGGACGACATACCGACTGGTCGGTCATGCTGCTCCGTACGACCGCCGTACGACCGGCTCCAGCGGCCCCGCCCCAGTCCCAGTTCCTTCACCCCGGAGGTGCGAACGATGAGCGCAGTCCATCCACCAGGTCTCGACCCCGAGCAGTTGCGCGGCTTCCTCGACCGCGAGCGGCCCGGACTGGTGAGCGGACCGCTCAGCGCCCGGATCGTGGAGGGCGGCCGGTCGAACCTCACGTACGTCGTCACCGACGGCACCGGCCGGTGGGTCGTACGCCGCCCGCCCCTCGGCCACGTCCTGGCCACCGCGCACGACATGAAGCGCGAGCACCGGGTCATCAGCGCCCTGCACCCGACGCCCGTCCCGGTCCCGGAGCCGGTGGTGCTCTGCGAGGACGAGTCGGTGCTCGGAGCGCCGTTCTACGTCATGGAGTTCGTGACCGGCACCCCGTACCGCACGGCGGAGCAGCTCGCCCCGCTCGGCGCCGAGCGCACGCGCGCCGCACTCCTCGGGCTCGTCGACACGCTGGTCGACCTGCACGCCGTGGAGCCGGAGGCGGTGGGCCTCGGCGACTTCGGGCGGCCCGACGGCTTCCTGGACCGGCAGTTGCGTCGCTGGGGCAAGCAGCTGGACGCCTCGCGCAGCCGCGAGCTGGCCGGGATCGACGAGCTGCACGCCACGCTGGGGCGCCGGCTCCCGGTCTCGCCCGCCGCCGCCGTCGTCCACGGCGACTACCGCCTCGACAACGTCCTGCTGGGCGAGGACGACTGCGTCAACGCCGTACTGGACTGGGAGATGTCCACGCTCGGCGACCCGCTCACGGACGTGGGCCTGCTGTCGATGTACAGCGTCCGGCTGGACCTGCCCGGCTCGCCCATCTCCACCACGGCGGCCGCCCCCGGCCACCCCTCCCCCGGCGAGCTGATCGCGCGGTACGCCGAGCGCTCCGGCCGCGACGTCTCCGCCCTCCCCTGGTACACGGCGTTCGCCTGGTTCAAGCTCGCCGTGATCCTGGAGGGCATCCACTACCGCTACACGCTCGGGCAGACCGTCGGGGCCGGTTTCGACCGGATCGGCGAGCTGGTCCCCGTCTTCATCGAGCACGGCCTGACCACCCTCCGCCGCCAGGAAGGCTGACCCCCATGGACTTCGCATTCGACGCGCGTACCGAGGAGCTGCGGGCCAGGCTACTGGCCTTCATGGACGAGCACGTGTACCCGGCGGAGGCCGTGGCGCACGCGCAGCGGGCGGAGCTCGCCTCGCCGTGGGACACCCCGCCGGTCGTGGAGGAGCTCAAGGCGGAGGCGCGCAGGCAGGGCCTGTGGAACCTCTTCCTCCCCGACACGGAGTACGGCGCCGGGCTGACGAACCTCCAGTACGCGCCGCTCGCCGAGATCACCGGCCGCTCGCCGCAGCTGGCGCCCACCGCGCTGAACTGCGCGGCGCCCGACACCGGGAACATGGAGGTGCTCGCCCAGTTCGGCGACGAGCGCCAGAGGAAGCAGTGGCTGGAGCCGCTGCTGGCCGGGGAGATCCGCTCCGCGTTCGCGATGACGGAGCCGGAAGTGGCCTCGTCCGACGCGACGAACATCGAGACCCGGATCGAGCGGGACGGCGACGCGTACGTCGTCACCGGACGCAAGTGGTACATCTCCGGGGCGATGAACCCGGACTGCGCGATCTTCATCGTCATGGGCAAGACCGACCCGGACGGCGAGGACATCCGGCGCCAGCAGTCGATGATCCTGGTCCCGCGCGACACCCCCGGCGTCGAGGTGCGGCGCGCGATGCAGGTGTACGGGTACGAGGACCACTCCCACGGCGGCCACGCCGAGGTGGTCTTCGACGGCGTCCGCGTCCCGGCCGCGAACCTGATCGGAGAGGAGGGCGGCGGCTTCGCCATCGCCCAGGCGCGGCTCGGTCCCGGCCGGATCCACCACTGCATGCGGCTGATCGGCATGGCCGAGCGGGCCATCGAGCTGATGTGCCGCCGGGCGGTGTCCCGTACGGCCTTCGGCAAGCCGCTGGCCGCGCAGGGCCAGGTCCAGGCGTGGATCGCGGACGCCCGGGTGACGGTCGAGCAGCTGCGGCTGCTGGTGCTGAAGACGGCCTGGTTGATGGACACGGTCGGCAACCGGGGGGCGCACACCGAGATCCAGGCCATCAAGATCGCCACCCCCCGCGCGGTGGTGGACATCCTCGACAAGGCCGTCCAGGTGCACGGCGCGGGCGGTGTCAGCCAGGACTTCCCGCTCGCCGAACTGTGGGCCTCGGCGCGGACGCTGAAGCTGGCGGACGGGCCGGACGAGGTGCACCAGCGGTCGCTGGCCCGCCGGGAGCTGAAGAAGTACGCCTAGGAAGCCGGGGGCCGGGGATTCACGGCCAGGAAGGCCGGGACCCGGGTTTCACGGCCGCAGGGCCCTCAGCAGGAGGTCGGCCAGGTGGTCGGCCACCTGCTGGGGGGTGAGGGGCCCGTCCGGGCGGTACCAGGTGGACAGGTGGTGGACGGAGCCGAAGTGGTAGTCCACCACCAGGTCGGCCGGGGTGGCGGAGGAGAAGACGCCGGCGGTCTGTCCCTCCTGGACGAGCGCCCGGAACCGCTCGTGGTAGCGGCGCCGCTCGGCCCGTACCTGCTTGTTCTTCTCGGGGCTGAGGTGGTGCATGGAGCGGAAGAAGATGGACGCGTCGTCGAGGTTCTCGATGGTGGTGACCACCACGTCGGCGGCGGCGTCGCGCAGCCGCTCCTCCACGGGCGCGTCGGCGCCCGCGAAGGCGTCCAGCCGTTCCTGCTGGAGCCGCAGCACGCGCGCGTAGACCTCCTGGAGGAGGTCCTCCTTGGAGCCGAAGTAGTGGTAGAGGGCGCCCTTGGTGACGCCGGCCGATTCGACGATCTCCTGGACCGAGGTGCGGTCGTAGCCCTGTTCGGCGAAGAGCCGGGTGGCGGCGGCCAGCAGCCTCTGGGGGACGGGGGTGCCGCTCCCGTCCGTCGTCCTGGCCATGTGCCGCCACCTCTCTCGTGTCTCGTGTCTGTCTCGATCTCGACGCTGCCTACGCGGGGGAACGCAGTTCCCGCCTGAGGATCTTCCCACTCGTCGTCTTGGGCAGCTCCGGCAGGATCTCGACCTCGCGGGGATATTTGTACGCCGCCAGGCGCTGCTCGCAGTAGGCGGAGAGCTCGGCGGGCTCGGCCGAGGCGCCCGGCCGCAGGCTGACGTACGCCTTGACCGTCTCCCCCCGGTACGCGTCGGGGACGCCGACGACGGCCGCCTCGCGCACCGCGGGGTGGGTGTAGAGCACGTCCTCGACCTCGCGCGGCCAGACCTTGAAGCCGGACGCGTTGATCATGTCCTTCTTGCGGTCGACGACGTACAGCCAGCCGTCCGGGTCCATGAAGCCGATGTCGCCGGTGCGCAGTTCGCCGTCCGGGAAGGCCTCGGCGGTGGCGTCGGGGAGCCGCCAGTAGCCGGGGACCACCTGGGGGCCGCTCACGGCGATCTCGCCGAGCTCCCCGAAGGGCACCTCCCGGCCGTTCTCGTCCAGGATCCGGACGACGGTGTCGGGCCCCGGGACGCCGACCGAGAGGGTGCCGGACGCCGGGTCGACGGGGGCCTCCTTCTCGGGCGGGACGGAGGCGCAGGGGGCGGTGCACTCGGTCAGGCCGTAGCCGTTGCGGATGTACGGGCCGAAGCCGGCGCGGAACTTCTCGACCAGCGCCGGGGGAAGCGGCGCACCGCCCGAGGAGATCACCTGGAAGGAAGCGAAGTGGTCCGGCGTGGCGGAGGGGTGGGCGGCCAGCGCCATGAAGGCGGTGGACGGGCCCACGGTGTAGGCCGGGCGGTGCTCGGCGAAGGCGTCGAGGACGACGCCGGCCTCGAAGCGGTACGCGAGGACGAGGGTGCCGGCGTTGGCGACGCAGGCGCCGAGCTCGCAGACCATGCCGGTGATGTGGAACAGCGGCGCGAGCGCGAAGTAGGCGGAGCCTTCGGCGATGGCGTGGCCGGTGCGCTGCCGTTCGGCGTTGTACGTGATGCCGCCGTGCAGGTTCATGGCGCCCTTGGGCGTGCCGCTGGTGCCGGAGGTGTAACTGATGAGCGCCACGTCGGCGGCGCCGGGCTCCCGGTCCGTGGGGGCCGGGTGGCCGGCGCGGGCGACGGCGGTGAGGTCGTCGGTGTCGGCCGGCGCGGGGAGCCGTTCGAAACCGAGCACGCGCGGGTCGTCGCGGGTCTGCAGGTCCTTCTCGCACGCGGTGAGGGCGACGCGTACGGAGGAGCCGGCGGCCGTGTCGCGCAGGTACGTCTCCCAGGCGCGGTCCGCGCAGACGAGGGCGGTGGCCCCGGAGTCCTTCAGGACGTGCGCGACCTCGGCGGACTTGTACATCGGGTTCAGCGGGACGACGGTGGCGCCCGCCTTCCAGGCGCCGAGCAGCGCGAGCACGAAGTGCGGGGTGTTCTGGAGCATGATCGCGACCCGGTCGCCGTGCCGTACACCGCGGGCGGCGAGGAATCCGGCCACCGAGTCGGAGAGCTCGTCGGTCTCGCGGTAGGTCAGGCGCCCGTCGAAGTAGGCGAGGGCGGTGTGCTCGGGGGCGCGGGCCACGGCCGCGCGGAAGGCGTGCACCACGGTCGGCGCGGGCCGTATCGGTGCCCGCTGGGCGTCACTGAGCTGCGCGAGCCACGGCTTGGCCACGTAGATCGAGGTCGCGGTCACTGTCCGGTGCCCTCCCACTTCTGCTGGATGTGGCTCATATTGTTCAGCCAGCGCTCCGGGTCGCTCGCCCGGGCCCGGTAGTAACCGGCCACCTCGGGGTGGGGCAGGATCAGGAACCGGTCGGCCTCGATGCCCTCGAAGAGCGCGTCGGCGACGTCCTCCGGCTCGATGGCGGTGGGCGCGAGGACGAGTTCGCCGGCCGTTCCGGCGGCCGTGAGCATGTCCGTACGGACGCCTTGCGGGCAGATGGCGTGCACCTTGAGGCCGCGGTGGCGGTAGGTGAGGGAGAGCCATTCGGCGAACGCGTACGCGCCGTGCTTGGAGACGCTGTACGGTGCGGCGCCGACCATGGTGAGCAGTCCGGCGGCGGAGACGGTGGAGACGAAGCGGCCCTGCCCGCGCTCCAGCCAGTCGGGCAGCAGGGCCCGTGCGGCGCGCACGTGGGCCATGACGTTGACGTCCCAGGCGGCCGCCCAGACGTCCTCGTCGGCGAAGGCGTCGCCGGGTGAGGCCAGTCCGGCGTTGGCGCAGTAGACGTCGACGGTGCCGCCGAGCGCCTCGCGGGCCTCCTCGACGATCGCGGAGGCGTCGCCGGGGACGGGCGTCGCGCCGATCTCGTCGGCGATGGCCTTGGTACGGCCCGGGTCGATGTCGTTGACGACGACCCGCGCGCCTTCGGCGACGAACCTGCGGGCGAGCGCGGCGCCGATGCCGCCGCCCGCTCCGGTGACCACCACGCCCGCGCCCTGGACCGTCGTACTCATCGAGACCCGCCTCTTCCGTCGTGACTGCGGCAACGGCCACAGACTAACCAGTCGGTATGTACGGGGGGAAGGCCACGGCGCGCGCTTCGTTCCCTGCGGCCGAGGCGCGCGCTAGCGTGCGTGGACGGATCGGTCGAACGTCACGGAGGTGTGCGGATGAGCGTGTCCAGACGAGGTCTGCTGATCGCCGGCGGCGTGGCGGGGGCGGCTGCCGCCGCGCCCGCCCGTGCCGGCGCGCACGAGCGCGGCCGCCGGGTGCGGACCGGTTTCGACCGGCTCGCGGCCGACGGGTACGCGGCGCTGGCGGGGCAGCGCGTGGGCGTGGTGACCAACCCGACCGGGGTCACGGCCGAGGTGCGGCACATCGTGGACGTCATGCACGCCGACGAACGGGTGGACCTGGCGGCCGTGTTCGGCCCCGAGCACGGTTTCCGGGGCACCGCGCAGGCGGGCGGCTCGGAAGGCCGGTACGACGACCCGGCGACGGGGCTGCCGGTGTACGACACGTACCTGAAGAGCGGGCAGGCGCTGGCGGACGTCTTCACCGCCTCGGGCGTCGACACGGTGGTGTTCGACATCCAGGACGTGGGCGCGCGGTTCTACACGTACATCTGGACGCTGTACGACTGCATGGTGGCGGCCGCCCTGGCGGAGAAACGTTTCGTGGTGCTGGACCGGCCGAACCCGGTGACCGGGCGGGCGGCCCTCGGGCCCGTACTGGACAAGGCGTTCGCGACCTTCGTCGGGCGCGAGCCGATCGCGCAGGCGCACGGGATGACGGTGGCGGAGCTGGCGCGGCTGTTCCAGGCCGAGTTCCTGACGCGGCCGCTGGAGCTCGCGACCGTACGGATGTCGGGGTGGCGGCGGACGGACTTCTTCGACTCGACGGGGCTCCCCTGGGTGCCCCCGAGCCCCAACATGCCGACCCCGGACACCGCGCTGGTGTACGCGGGCACCTGCCTGTTCGAGGGGACGAACCTGTCCGAGGGGCGGGGCACCACCCGCCCCTTCGAACTGCTCGGGGCGGAGGGCGTCGACCGACGCTGGGCGGAGGCGGCGAACGCGCTGGAGCTGCCCGGAGTGCGGTTCCGGGAGGCCTACTTCACGCCCACCTTCTCCAAGTTCCAGGGCAGGACGGTGGGCGGGGTGCAGCTGCACGTCCACGACCGCGCGGCGTACGACCCGGTACGGACGGGGATCGGGCTCCTGGTGACGGCGAAGCGCACCTGGAGCGGCTTCGCGTGGCGCCCGGACCACTGGATCGACAAGCTGACCGGCTCCGCGAAGGTGCGCACCCTGATCGACGCGGGCGCGGGAACGGACGACGTCGTGGCGGCGTGGGAAGCGGACCTGGCGGCCTTCCGGGCGGTACGGCGGCGGTACTTGGCGTACCGGTGAGGTGAGCGGCCGTCACTTTCCGCCGCTCCCCACGCGGCGCGACGGGCACGTTTCGCGCCAGATGTACCGATGATGGCTCCCATCCGTTTTTCGATGGAGCCGGAACGGGCACTCGTACGTCCATTCATCGACGCCGAAGTACGAGCGACGGAGGTGGCAGTGCGATGGCCGGTTTCCGCAGTCTTGCGAGACAAGTCCGCGATCCGGGGTGCGATCTGGCGCTGCGGCGGTATTCGCTGCGCAAGTGCCTGGAGCGGTTCGCCCCTTACGGGCACCGAGCCACTTGGGACCACCTGTGCGGCAGGCACAGGTTCGGGCCCGAGGACCGGGCGCCGGATCCGGCGCGGCTGGTGGCCGCGCTCGACGAGGTGGAGGAGGCGCGGGCCGTGTGGCTCGCGTACGAGGAGGAGTTCGCGGCGCGCCGCAAGCGCGAGAAGCACGACGGGCTGCGCCGGCCGGGCTGGATCGACGACTGGCACCGGCGCACCTGGGGCGGCAACGGCGTCGCCCGGTGCGACGACCCGTCGCTGCATCCCACCCTGCCGCTGGCGGAGGCCCTGCGTCGGCTGATCACGGCACTGGAGTCGGCGCCCGGGGAGAACTGCCCGGTGTGCGCGGACGACCGGATCGTGTGGCGGCCGGAGCTGGGCGCGGAGCCGTGGTTCGGGCCCGTCTGCACGGGCTGCGGGATCGTGGTGCCGCAGCCCGTGCTGACCCCCGAGGCGCTGGCGGAGGCCAAGCGGCGGATGCGGATGGGGGTACGGACGGCGCCGCGACCGCGCAGGGAACTCGTGTCGGTGGGGTGAGACGAGTCGACGCAACGGGGCAACGGGGGCACGGGGGACACACGGGGTTTACGGGGGGCGCACGGTCGGGGGGGGCCGCGGGGGCGTGGCGCGCGCCGGGCCGGGGTGGGGTCCCGGCGCCGGCGTCGGCGTCGGCGTACCGGTCCGTTGTCAGTGGTGGGTGCCACCATCGAGGCATGATTCAGGTCTGTCTCAACGGGCCGCGCGGAGCGGGTGATTCCGCGGCCGTGCCCATGTCTCCGGCGGCCATGGCCGAGTCGGCGGCCGCGGCCGTGGCGGCCGGCGCCGCCGAGGTGCACGTGCATCCCAAGACGCCGTGCGGGCATGACACGCTGTCGGCGCGCGTGTTGGAACCCGTTCTCACGGCGATACGGGACGCGGTGGACGTACCGGTCGGGGTGACCACCGGCGCGTGGGCCGAGCCGGACCCGGAGCGCCGTGCGCAGCGGGTGCGTTCCTGGACGGTGCTGCCCGACCACGCCTCGGTCAACTGGCACGAGCGCGGCGCCGAGGAGGTCGCGGCCGCGCTGCTGGAGCGCGGCGTGGGCGTCGAGGCGGGCATCTGGTCGGGTACGGACGCGGCTCGCCGCTTCCTGGCCTCTCCCCTGGCACCCCGCGTGACGCGCGTGCTGGCCGAGGTGACGGACCCTGACCCCGCGACCGCGAGCGCCACGGCCCGGGCCTTGCTGGACGAGCTGGGCCCGGCCCGTGGCGTACCGGTGCTGCTGCACGGCGAGGACGGCGGGGCGTGGCCCGTGGCGCTGCTGGCGATACGGCTGGGGCTGGACACCCGCATCGGCCTGGAGGACACCCTGTTCCTCCCGGACGGGCGGCCCGCCCGGTCCAACGCCGAGTTGGTGGAGGCGCTCCGGCGACTGCGGCTGCCCGGAAGCGCGTGACGCTACCAGCCGGAAAACCACTGGGCCATCCGATTCGGCGCCGGAACAGTGGTCGGCGATGCGAAAACACCGCTGAACACGCCGAACGCACCTGAGGGGTCCCCCATGTCGACGCTGCGCGTCACCGCCGAGCTGCTGACCGTCCACGAGCATCCCAACGCCGACGCCCTGGAGCTGGCCCAGGTGGGCCTGTACCGGGCCGTCGTCGCCAAGGGCGCCTATCGCAGCGGTGACGCCGCCGTGTACATACCGGAGCAGGCCGTGCTGCCGCCCGCGCTCATAGCGGAGCTGGGGCTGACCGGCCGTCTGGCGGGCAAGGCGTCCGACCGCGTCAAGGCGGTGCGGCTGCGCGGGGAGCTGTCGCAGGGCATCGTGTGCCGACCGCGCGCGCTCGCCGACGTGGACCTGGTGCGTGCCGTCGCCGAGGGGACGGACTTCGCGGAGCTGCTGGGCATCACCAAGTGGGTGCCGCCGGTGCCGACGACGATGGACGGCGAGGTGGAGGCGGCGCCCGACCTTCTGCCGTGGGTCGACGTCGAGAACGTCCAGCGGTATCCGGACGTCTTCGAGCCCGGCGAGCCGGTGGTGCTGACGGAGAAGGTGCACGGCACGGCGTGTCTGGTGACGTACGTCGCCGAGGACGAGCGGGTGTACGTGTCCTCCAAGGGCTTCGGCGCCAAGGGGCTGGCCCTGAAGGAGGACCCCGGCAACCTGTACTGGCGGGCCGTGCGCGCGTACGACGTCCCGGCGGTCGCCGCGCGCCTCGCCACCCGTCTCGGTGCCACGCGGGTCGGGATCTTCGGCGAGGTGTACGGCGCGGGGGTCCAGGACCTGGCGTACGGCGCGAACGGCCGCGGCGAGGACGGGCCGGGGTACGCGGTCTTCGACGTGTCGGCCGAGATCGACGGCCGGGTGTGCTGGCTGGCGGCGGACGAGCTGCCGACCGGCGAGCTGCCGCTGGTACCACGGCTGTACGCGGGGCCGTACGACATCGCGACCGTGCTGGAGCTGGCAACCGGCCGGGAGACCGTGTCGGGGCGGGCGCTGCACCTGCGGGAGGGGGTGGTGATCCGTCCGGCGGCGGAGCGGTACAGCCCGGTCGTGGGCGGGCGGGCCATCGCGAAGGCGGTCAGCCCGGCGTACCTCACCCGGAAGGGCGGCACGGAGTACGAGTGAGCTTTCTTGAGTCCCCTCTTGTCAACTTCGGAAGGGCGCGCTATAGAAGAAATGTAACGGTCAGCACCATCTGCGAGGACATGGAGCAGACAGAGGAGGGACCGATGATGCTGATGCGTACCGAGCCCTTCCGTGAGCTCGACCGGCTCACCGAGCGGCTGACGGGCACCGCCGCGCATCCCGCGGCCATGCCGATGGACGCGTACCGCGAGGGAGACACCTTCGTCGTGCGGCTCGACCTCCCGGGTGTCACACCGGAGAGCATCGACCTGGACGTCGAGCGGAACGTCCTGACCGTCCGGGCCGAGCGCCGTACGGCCCCGCAGGAGGGGGCCGAGGTGGTGATCGCGGAGCGGCCGGCCGGCACCTTCAGCCGCCGGCTCTTCCTCGGCGAGACCCTGGACACCGACCGCATCGAGGCCACCTACGACATGGGTGTCCTGACGCTGCGGATCCCGGTCGCCGAGCAGGCGAAGCCGCGCAGGATCTCCGTCAGCGGGGGCGGCGACCGCAAGGAGATCAGCGGCTGAGCCGGGCCGCCACATCCCGCCGTACGCCGCACGGGGGCGGGGACCCGGCCCGAGCCCCCCGGCCCACTGGTCGAAAGGCCCAGGGAGAACCATGCGCATGCACTGGGACGCGTTCCTGACCGCGGTGCAGGAACGCGGCGAATACCCGTCCACACGGGAGGCCGACCGCGCCACCCGCGTCGTCCTCGCCCTGCTCGGTGCCCACCTGGTCGGCAACGAGCGGGCCGAGCTGGCCGCCGGGCTGCCGGAGACGTGCGCCCTGGTCCTGCTCAACCCGCTCACCGCGGCGGAACCCCTCAGCCCGGAGCGGTTCGTGCGCGCGACCGCCGCGTGGATAGAGGGAGCCACCGAGGAGACCGCCAAGTGGGACATCGGCGCCGTGCTGAGCGTCGTGGCCGACACGGCGGACGAGGACCTGATGCGCCGGATCCTGCTCCAGCTGCCGCCGGGCTACGACCTGCTCTTCGGCCGGCCCGGCATGACGGAGCGGGAGCCGGAGCCCGGGCAGCCGTACCGGGACCGGGCCGAGCGGCCCGAGCGGTCCGCGGCTTCCGAGTAGCCGGCCGGCCCCGGCCCGGTCAGCCCTCTGCCGGCTGCGCGGGCGTCGGCCGGCCGGCTTCGGGCATGAGGCGGGAGCCCGTCATGCGCTCGCCGAAGACGTCGTCCGGGTTGGAGAGCACGCAGGTCTTCAGCGACAGGCAGCCGCATCCGATGCAGTCGGTGAGGTGGTCCCGCAGCCGGCTCAGCTGCTTGATGCGTTCGTCCAGCTCCGAGCGCCAGGTCTCGGAGAGGCGGGCCCAGTCCTCCCGGGTCGGCGTGCGCTCCTCGGGGAGTTCGGCGAGGGCGTCCCGGATCGTGGCGAGCGGGATGCCGACGCGCTGCGCGGCGCGGACGAAGGCCACCCGGCGCAGCGCGTCCCTGCCGTAGCGGCGCTGGTTGCCGCTGGTGCGCCGACTGCTGATCAGGCCCTTGGACTCGTAGAAGTGCAGGGCGGACACGGCCGCGCCGCTGCGCGCGGACAGCTGTCCGACCGTGAGCTCGTGGATCTTCTCTGGAATCTTCGGCACCCGCCGCACCCTACTGGCCGCGCCGGAGCGTCCGTTGACAGGAGTGCCTCCCCCCGACCATGCTGAGCAAGCGCTTAGACACCCGAGTCGAGTCAGTGAGAGTCAGGTCAGGGGAGCTGGGACATGGCAGAGCCGAGGATCTTCACGTCCGCCGACGAGCTGCGCGCCGCGGTCGGCGAACAGCTGGGCCACAGCGACTGGCTGGAGATCGACCAGAAGCGGATCGACCTCTTCGCCGAGGCGACCGGCGACCACCAGTGGATCCACGTGGACCCGGAGCGCGCGGCGACCGGGCCGTTCGGCACGACCATCGCGCACGGCTACCTCACGCTGTCGCTGCTGCCGCTGTTCGTGCCGCAGGTGCTGCGGGTCGACGGCGTGAAGATGGGCGTCAACTACGGGGCCAACAAGGTCCGCTTCCCCGCCCCTGTGCCGGTCGGCTCGCGGCTGCGCGCGACCGCCGTGCTCAAGGCCGTCGACGAGGCGGGCGGCGGCGTACAGGTGACCGCGCTCGTGACGGTGGAGCGCGAGGGCGGCGACAAGCCGGTGTGCGTCGCCGAGTCGGTGTCCCGCTACTACTTCTGAGCCCCGGGGGCCGGCTGGGCCCCCACCATGCGCAGGACGAGGTCGGCGTAGAGCGCGCCGACCTCGTCGGGCGTCCGGCGCCCCGCGGTGTTGAACCAGCGGGCCACGTCGATGCAGAGCGAGAGCACCGCGAGGGTGGTCCCGGAGACGTCCGGCACGTCGAACTCGCCCGCCGCGACGCCCTCCTTGAGGATGCGGCGCACCACCGCGTCGCTCCTGCGGCGCAGCTCGAAGATCTCGGCGCGGTGCTCCTCGCTCAGCGATTCGAGCTCGTACTGGACGACCCGCGCGGTGGTGCGCCGCCCGGCGTGCCAGCGGACGAAGGAGCGAACGGCGTCGGCGAGCCGCTCGGCGGCGGTGCCGCGGCCGTTCTCCGCCGCTTCCAGGATCTTCAGGGCCTTGTCGTGCCCGATCCGGCTGATCCGGTGGAGCAGCTCTTCCTTCGTCTTGTAGTGGATGTAGAGCGCGGCCGGGCTCATCCCGGCGCGGCTCGCGATGTCACGCGTCGTGGTGGCGTGGTAGCCGCGCTCGGCGAAGGCGTCGACGGCGGCGACCAGCAGCCTCCTGGCCGCCTCGGGTGTGACCTCGTCCCACGGCGTGTCCTCGCCGCCGGCCGTCTCCTCCGCCGTGCTCATCGTGCGCCCCTTCCATGACCACCAGGACGAACACCATACCGCGACGGTGAGCAAGCGCTTAGAGAAGCGGGGTACGGGGCGCCGCCCGGGTCGCCGGCGAGGCCGTCGCGAATCAGCAGCCGGGGCAGGTACCCGCACGCGCTCAGTGCGTCGCGGGCCCGTGTGGCGACAGCGTGGACGAGCCTGCGTGATGGCGAATCGCTCGTCTTGTGCGCCGAGGTGCGGTGGCCGGGTGATGGATGAGCCTCTGGCGTGGTCCGGGGGTTGGCTTCGGTCTGGCCCCGGCGACAGGCTTTGCCAAACGGTCGACCACTTGTTTTCCCTGGCCAGGTAGCTTTCAGGGCATCCATTGATCTTTATGTGCGGGTCCGTTCGGCGTGATCGCCCGGGTCCGTGAGGAGGGGTGTGCCATGAGTGTGGTCGACCTGGCGGAGACGGCGGCCGGCCTGCCGGACGCGTGGAGCTCTCGCAGGCTGGGCATGGTGGGGGCAGCCTGCGTGAAGGTACTGCGAATGGACGAGCTACCGGTCGAGGAAGAGAGCCATGGGGCCGCCGAGGCGTTGCTGGTCCTCGACGGCCGGCTGGAGCTGGAGGTGGACGGCATGCCAGTGTCGGTGCGGGCGGGCGAGCTGTTCATGGTGGCGGCGGGAGCTGCACACGCGGTCCGCCCCGGAAGCCGGGGCACGTTGGTGATCGTGGAACTGCCGGAGGAGTGACGGCTCTTCAGGCTGCCTTGGCCGGGCAATCTGTCCAGGTGCGGTGGGCGAACCCGAGGGCGAAGCAGCGCAGGGCGGCGAACTCATCCTCAGAGCTTCTGGAACGGGTCGTGCTCGGCGAGCAGTTTCTCCAGACGGGCCTGGTCGACCCGGCTGACGATGTGGCCGGCCTCCTGGCGGTCGCGTACGACCTTGGCGAGGGTGAAGGCGGAGGTGGTGAGGTACAGGACCGCGATGCCCAGGAAGGCCCGCACCCAGGCGTCGGCGTCCAGGTTGAAGATGCCGATGGCCACCGCGCCCAGGGCGATCGCGAAGGAGGCCACGGCCTGGCCGTAGTAGGCGGCCGTGTTCTGCTGCTTGACCGGTGTGTCGCTCATGGCCACGAGCATGCGCGGCCGCGGACCCGCCCACATCCGCTCCCGTACTCAGAAGCCGTACTCAGAAGGCGGAAACCCCCGTCAGCGCCCGCCCGATGATGAGCTTCTGGATCTGGCTGGTGCCTTCGTACAGGGTCATCACGCGCGCGTCCCGCAGCAGCTTGCCGACGGGGTACTCGTCGATGTAGCCGTAACCGCCGAAGACCTGGAGGGCGTTGTTCGCGCAGCGCACGGCGGCCTCGGAGGCGAACAGCTTCGCCTGGGAGGCGGCGGTGGCGAACTCCTCGCCGCGGTCGACGAGGTCGGCGACCCGCCAGGTCAGCAGCCGCGCCGCGTCGACGTCCACGGCGATGTCGCTGATCAGCTCCTGCACGAGCTGGTACGAGGCGATCGGCTTGCCGAACTGCTCGCGCTCGCCCGCGTACCGTACGGCCGCGTCCAGCGCGGCCTGTGCGATGCCGACGCACCCGGCGGCGACCGACATGCGTCCCTTGGCGAGCGCGGACATCGCGATCGAGAAGCCCTTGCCCTCCGGGCCGAGGAGGGCGGCGGCGGGCACCCGCACGTCCTCGAGGACCAGCTCGGCGGTGGCCTGGCCGCGCAGGCCGAGCTTGCCGTGGACGGTGCGGCGGGTCAGGCCGGGGGTGTCGGCCGGCACGAGGAAGGCGGAGACGCCCCGGTGGCCGGGGGTGTCGTTGGTGCGGGCGAAGAGGAGCACCACATCGGCCCAGGTGCCGTTGGTGATGAACATCTTGCTGCCGTTGATCACGTACTCCTCGCCGTCGCGCACCGCGCGCGTGGTGAGGCTTCCGGCGTCGGAGCCGGTGCCGGGCTCGGTGAGGCCGAAGCAGCCCAGGGCGTCCCCGGCGGTGAGGCGGGGCAGCCAGTGGCGCTTCTGCTCCTCGCTGCCCCAGGCGGCGATGGTCTTGGTGACCAGGCCGAGCGAGACGGAGACGATGCCGCGCACGGACGAGTCGCCGCGCCCGAGCTCCTCGGTGACCAGGCAGTACGCGAGGTGGTCGCCGCCGCTGCCGCCGTACTCCTCGGGGATGGTGAGGCCGAGGAAGCCGACCTCGCCTAGCTTCCTCACGATCGACCGGTCGACGCTCTCGGCGCGGTCCCAGGCGACGACGTGCGGGGCGATCTCGCGCCGCACGAACTCCTCGGCGAGCTGCCGGACGGCTGCCTGCTCCTCGCTCAGCTCCAGGTCCACGGCGGACACCCTCCCTTTAACTACCACTGCTAGTTTCTTTTTCGGCAGGGCCTACTATGTGCCGCATGGCCCGACCGCGCAAGCCCCTCCTCAGCAGAGAACGCATCGTCACCACGGCACTCGCGCTCGTGGACGCGGAGGGCCTGGAAGCGGTCTCGACCCGCCGCCTCGCCGCCGAGCTGGGCGTCAGCGGCCCCTCGCTCTACAACCACTTCCGCAACAAGGACGAGATCCTGGACGCGGTCGCCGACTCCGTCAGCGCCCAGGTCGACCTGTCGATGTTCGACGAGGCCGACGGCCGCGACTGGCGTACGGCGCTGCACGACTGGGCGGTCTCCTACCGCGCCGCGCTGGCCGACCACCCCCACATCGTCCCCGTCCTGGCCCGCGGCCCCGGCCGCCGACCGGCCGGCCTGCGCGTGGCCGACGCCGTCTTCGGCGCGATGGTCCGCGCGGGCTGGCCCCCGGCGCACGCCACCCACATCGGCGCGCTGATGCGGTACTTCATCACCGGCTCGGCGCTCGGCTCCTTCGCGCGCGGCTTCGTCGACGACGAGACGGCGTACGACCCCGCCGACTACCCGCACCTGGGCCAGGCGCACCTGCTCGCCGAGCACCAGCAGCAGGTCGACGAGGGCGCCTTCGAGACGGGCCTGCGGGCGCTGCTGGACGGGCTGGCGGTGCGGTACGGAGCCGTACGCGGCGGGCACGCTTCGGCCGCCGCCGAACAGTAGGTGCTCCATTCTGGGGGCATGGCTCCCAAAGACCTCGCCGCGTTCGCGGCGCTCTTCGCCGACGAGACGCGCGCCTCCTTCTGCCTCGCCCTGCTCGACGGGCGGGCCTGGACCGCCGGGGAGCTGGCCCGGCACGCGCGGGTGGCGGCGTCGACCGCCAGCGAGCACCTGGGGCGGCTCGTCGCGGGCGGGGTGCTCGTGGAGGAGCGGCAGGGGCGGCACCGGTACGTGCGGCTGGCCGGGGAGCGCGTCGCGCACCTGGTCGAGGACCTGGCGGCGCAGGCGGGGAGCGGGCGGGGGCCGTCGGCGCCGCGCTCGCTGCGGGCGGCGAGCGCGGACAGCGCCATGGCGCGCGGGCGCACCTGTTACGACCACCTCGCCGGGAGGCTCGGCATCGCGATCACTCAGGCCCTGACCGTACGGGGGTTGCTGCGGCAGGACACCGGGTTCGCGCTCACCGACGCGGGCGTGGGCTGGTTCGCAGCGAGAGGGATCCCGCTGGAGCCGAAGGGGCGGCGTCCGCTGGCACGCGGCTGCCTGGACTGGACGGAACGCCAACCCCACCTGGCGGGGGTGGCGGGCGCGGCACTGTGCCGGCACGCGCTCGACGCCGGCTGGTGCGTACGGATCGGGTCCGAGCGCGCGGTGAAGGTGACGGCGGACGGCGAGCGGGCACTGTACGCGCTGCTCGGGATCGAGCCCGGGATATTGCGGTGAGCGCCGAACGGTTCCGCCCGTACGGTCGGCCCATGACGAACCCCCACTCCCCGGCCCCGTCCTCAAGGGTCCTTCCGCTCGCCGCCGCCGGTGTCACCGTCGTGCTGTGGGCCTCGGCCTTCGTGTCGATCCGCAGCGCCGGCGCCGCGTACTCGCCGGGGGCCCTCGCCCTCGGGCGGCTGCTCGCGGGTGCGCTCACGCTCGGGTGCGTTCTGCTGATCCGCCGCGAAGGGCTGCCGCCGCGCGCCGCCTGGCGCGGGATCGCGGTGTCCGGCCTGCTGTGGTTCGGCGTCTACATGGTGGTGCTCAACTGGGGTGAGCAGGAGGTCGACGCGGGCACCGCCGCGATGATCGTGAACATCGGGCCGGTCCTGATCGTCCTGCTCGGCGCGCGGCTGCTGGGCGAGGCTCTGCCGCCGCGCCTGCTCACCGGGATGGCGGTGTCGTTCGCGGGCGCGGTCGCCGTGGGCCTGTCCATGTCGGGCCGGGACGGCGAGGGCCACGCCTCGGTCCTGGGGGTGCTGCTGTGCCTGCTGGCGGCGGTCGGGTACGCGGCCGGCGTCGTGGCGCAGAAGCCGGCGCTGGCGCACGCGAGCGCACTGCAGGTGACGGCGTACGGCTGTCTGACCGGCGCGGTGCTGTGCCTGCCGTTCGCCGGGCAGCTCGTCGACGAGGCGGGCCGCGCGCCGCTGGCCGCCACGCTCAACATGGTCTACCTGGGCGTCTTCCCGACCGCGCTGGCGTTCACGACGTGGGCGTACGCGCTGGCCCGTACGACGGCGGGGCGGCTGGGCGCCACGACGTACGCCGTGCCCGCGCTGGTGGTGGCCATGTCGTGGCTGTTCCTCGACGAGCTGCCGGGGGCCCTGACGCTGGCCGGTGGCGCCCTGTGCCTCGCGGGCGTGGCGGTGTCGCGCTCCCGGCCGCGGCGCGCGGCGCGGCCGGGAGCTCCGCAACAGGGGCAGGAGCCGGGCTAGAAGACGACCAGCGCCCGGCCGCCCTTGCCCGCGATCATGTTCTCGAAGGCGGCGGGGATGCCGTCCAGCGCGATCCGCTCGGTCACCAGGGCGCCCAGGTCGAGGCGGCCGGCCCGGATGTGCCCGGCGAGGAGCGGCAGGTCCTCGGCCGGGTTGGAGTTGCCGAACACGCAGCCGGACAGGGTGCGCCCCCAGTGGAAGATCTCCAGGGCGTTGAAGGTGACCTGCTGGTCCTTGCCGCCGATGCCGACGACCGTGGTGCGGCCGCCGCGCCGGGTGGAGTCCCAGGCGGTGCGGATGGTGGCGGCGCGGCCGACGCACTCGATGGCCACGTCGGCGCCGTGGCCGCCGGTGAGCTTGCGGATCTCCCTGGCGGTGGTCTCGGAGGCGACCACGTACTCGGTGGCACCGGCCCGGCGGGCCAGCTCCTCCTTCTCCGGCGACACGTCGACGGCGATGAGGGGGCCCGCTCCCGCGATCCGCGCCGCCTGGAGGGTGGCGAGGCCCACCCCGCCGACGCCGAACACGACGACCGACTCGCCCGCGCGGACGCGGGCGGAGTGGTGGACCGCGCCCCAGCCGGTGAGGACGGCGCAGCCGAGCAGGGCGGCGTCGACGAGCGGGACACCGTCCGGGACGGGCAGGACGCAGTTGGCGGCGACGACGGTCTCCTCGGCGAACGCGGCGACGTTCAGACCCGGGTGGAGCTCCGTGCCGTCCTCGGTGACGGCGTAGACGCTGCCCGCGCCGGTGAGGGCGTCGGCGCACAGCCACACCTCGCCGAGCGAGCAGGGGTGGCAGGAGCCGCAGGACGGCGCCCAGTTGAGGACGACGCCGTCGCCGGGGGCGACGTGCGTGACGCCCTCGCCGACGGCGAGGACGGTGCCGGCGCCCTCGTGGCCGAGGACGGCGGGGACGGGCACGCGCATGGTGCCGTTGGACAGGGACAGGTCGGAGTGGCAGACACCGGCGGCGGCGAGGCGGACCCTCACCTGGCCGGGTCCGGGCTCCGGGAGCTCGATGCCGGTGATCTCCAGCGGAGCACCTATGGCGGGCAGGACGGCGGCGCGGACCACGATCTTCTTCTCCCGGGCGGTCAGAACTGGAGGGACTTGGTCTGGAGGTACTCGGCGAGGCCGTGGGTCCCGAGCTCGCGCCCGACGCCCGACTGCTTGTAACCGCCGAAGGGGGCCAGCGGGTTGAACCGTCCGCCGTTGATGTCGACCTGGCCCGCCTCCATGCGGCGCGCGAAGGCGGCCGCCTCCGCCTCCTCGCCGGCCCACACCGCGCCCGCGAGGCCGTACACCGTGCCGTTGGCGATGCGCAGGGCGTCGTCCTCGTCCTCGTACCGGAGGAAGGAGACGACGGGCCCGAAGATCTCCTCCTGGGCGATCGTCATCTCGGGCGTGACGTCCGCGAAGATCGTCGGGCTGACGTAGTAGCCCCGGTCGAGGGGCGCCTCGGCGCCGCCCACGACGAGCCGCGCGCCCTCCTCGACGCCCTTCTCGATGTAACCGCGCACGCGCTGCAGCTGCTTGGCGTTGACCATCGGCCCGAGCCGGTCGCCCGGGGTGTACTTGGCGACCGCCTCCGCGGCGAGGGCGACGGCCTCGTCGTACTGGTCCTTGTGCACCAGGACGCGGGTGAGGGCGCTGCACCGCTGGCCGGAGTTGGACAGGGCGTTGGCGAGGCCGGTGTGGACCGCCTTGGCCAGGTCGGCGGAGGGCAGGATGACGTTGGCGGACTTGCCGCCGAGCTCCAGCGCGACCTTCTTGACGGCGGCGCCCGCGATCGCGCCGATCTTCCTGCCGACGGCGGTCGAGCCGGTGAAGGAGATCAGGTCCACGCCGTCGTGCTCGGCCAGGGCCTGGCCGGCGACCGGGCCGAGACCCGTCACCAGGTTGAACACCCCGGCGGGGAACCCGGCGTCGTGGACGGCCTGGGCGAAGAGCTGCGCCGTCAGGGGGGTGTCCTCGGCGGGTTTGAGGACGACGGTGCACCCGGCGGCCAAGGCGGGCGCCACCTTGGCGACGACCTGGTGCAGCGGGTAGTTCCAGGGCGTGATCGCGCCCACCACGCCGACCGGTTCGAGCAGCACGGTGGAGTTGCCCACCTTCTCCTCGAACGGGTACGAGGCCGCCATCTCGGCGTATGTGCCGGTGACCATGACCGGCAGGCCGACGTGCACCTGCTGGGCGAGCTGCCGGGGCGCGCCGAGTTCCGCCGTCACGGTCTCGGCGATCTCCTCCTGGCGCGCGGTGAGTATGTCGCGCAGGGCGGCGAGCAGGGCGGCCCGCTCGGCGGGCGCGGTGGCGGCCCACGCCGGGAAGGCCGCGCGGGCGGCCCGTACCGCGGCGTCGACGTCCTCGGCCGTGCCGGCCGGGACGTGGGCGATGACCTGCTCGTCCGCCGGGTTCACCACGGCGATGGTGTCGGTGCCGGCGGCGGGCCGCCACGCCCCGCCGATGTACAAGCCGTCGTGGGCCTTCATCCGCTTCTCCTTCATGGGCCTTCGGAGCTGTGCCACTGGGTCGTCCCCACCCAAACTAGCGGTGGTAGTTTTCTGGCGCCAGGGGGTGCGGGACCGACCACATCACATCAGAAGTCCACGGAGGTGCGTTCGTCGAGGCGGGCCACCGACTCCTGGCCGAAGGCGGCCCGGTAGGCGTCGCGGATGCGCTCGATCCTCGGATGGCGGGCCTCGGCCTGTGCCGCCGGGTACAGCAGGACCAGTTCGTACGACCGCTCCCGCTGGATCCGGCCGCTCGCGTCCCGCCACTGCCCGCGCCCGACCTGCACGGTCAGCCCCTCCGGGAAGGAGGGCGTGACCTCCCGGTCGACGAACGCCGTGAACTGCGCGTCCGTGACGTCCGGGCCGCCGTCGGACCGTTCGGTACCGAAGAGGAGCCGCGTCTCCAGATAGGCCTGGCCGCGGACGGTCGTCACCCTGGCGGCCGGGGCCGGCTCGTCGCCGAGGGTCGCGTACGCGGCGGGGGCGCCGGCGGCGAGCAGGACGGTCGCCGTGGTGACGGCCAGGCGGGCGCGGGTGCGGGCGCGGGTGGTGGTGAGGATCGGCATGGCGGGCCCTTTCCGTGCGGGGGTACGCGGGCGTGCGCGAAGAGCGCGGGCGCCGATCACTCTGGCAGTCCGACGCCGCGCGGTCCGGCCCGAACCGCGGGTTCGGCCGGATCCCACCGCGGCGGCGCGCCGTTCACGCCGCCCGGTGCGTCACCCGCCCCGCCGCGACCGTGAGCCGGATCGGCGCCTCGGCGACCTCGTCGGCCGGCGCCTCCACCGGGTCCACCGCGAACGCCGTCAGGTCGGCGCGCAGGCCCGGCGCGACGCGGCCCGCCACGGACTGCTCGCCCGCCGCGACCGCCGCGTGCGTGGTGCACCCCTCCAGGGCCATCAGCCCCGTCAGCCCCCGGCCCGCCGACGCGGCCCCGCGCGGCGCTCGGCCGGTGGCAAGCACCTGCCGGGCGTCGTAGTGGGCGATCGGCCAGTCGGAGCCGAGCGCGAGGTACGCCCCCGCGTCCCGCAGGTCGCGGCAGCGCCACGCGCGCGCGGCACGCTCGTCGCCGAGCCGCCTGGACCACTCGTCGGTGTGGTCGGCGCGCGTGTACGCGGTGTGCGGCGGCTGCATGGAGGCGATGACGCCCAACTCGGCGAAGCGGGCGAGCTGGTCGGCGGGAAGCGTCTCGATGTGCTCGATCCGGTGCCTGAGCCACCCGCCCTCCCCCAGTGACGCGACGGTGTCGAGGACGTGCCGTACGGCGGCGTCGCCGATGGCGTGGGTGGCGGTCCGTACGCCCGCCGCGTGGAGCCGGCGTACGGCGGCGCTGTACGCGGCCGGGTCGGGCCAGAAGGCGTCCGTGCCCTGGCCGTGGCAGTCGGCGTGCTCCAGCCAGGCGGTGCCGCCCTCGACGGTGCCGTCCATGAAGAACTTGACGCCGCCGACGAGCCAGTCCCGTCCGCGCAGCCGCTGCAGGGCGACCAGTTCGTCCAGCGCCTCCTCGTCGGCGCCGGGCATGCACCAGGGGGCCAGGCGCAGCCGCAGCGGCAGGTCGGCCGCCTCCTCGACGGCCGTCAGCAGCTCCGGTACGTCGCCGTCGCCGAGGTCCATGGCATGGGCGCCGGTCAGGCCGGTGGCGGCCATGGCGGACAGCAGCTCGACGAGCCGGGCGCGCCGCTGCGCGTGCGACGGCTTCGGCATCACCGCGGTGACCAGGGCCATGGCGGCGTGCTCGATCAGATGGCCGGTGGGCCGGCCCTCCGCGTCGCACACGATCTCGGAGCGCTGGTCGAAGGAGCGGGGCCCGTCGATGCCCGCGGCCCGCAGCGCGGCCGCGTTGGCGAGGGCGGAGTGGCCGTCGTACAGGCGGATGAAGGCGGGGACGCCGGGCAGCGCCTCCTCGATCAGCGCCCGGTCGACGGGGCGGCCGCCGAAGGTGTTGTGGTCGAGGCCGTACGCGACGACCCAGCCTCCGGTGCGCTCGGCGCCGCGCAGCGCCGCCCGCAGGCCGTCGAGGTCGGTGACGGCGGAGAGGTCGAGCCCGGTGGCCATCTCCAGGCCCCAGACGGGGTGGCTGTGGGAGTCGGTGAGGCCGGGGGTGAGGGTGGCTCCGGCGAGGTCGAGCGTCTCGGTGCCGGGGCCGGTCCACGCGCGTGCGTCGGCGGCGTCGCCGACGGCGGCGATGAGGCCGTCCCGTACGGCCACGGCGGTGGCGTGCGGCCGGGCGGGGTCGAGGGTGCGGACCCGGGCGCCGGTGAGGACGAGGTCGGCTGCGGTCACGTGCGTCACTCCCCTATTCGGTGCTGCTGGTCGTGGTGTCCGCCGGCTCCTCGGCGAAGCGCGCGTACACCTCCGGGCGGGTGCGCCGCAGCCGGAAGGCGAGCAGCACGCCGAGGACGAAGACGGCCGGTACGAGCGCGACCAGGATGGTATTGACGGTGGTGGAGGCCCCGGTGAAGACGTCGATCTTCGAGACGACCAACGCGATCGCGGCGGTGAGCAGGACGGCGGCGGCGACGGGCGCGACCACCGTCCGCACCACGCCCTCGCTGTGGCGGACGCGGCGGAAGTAGAACGGGATGGCGAGGGCGGCGAGCAGCTGGAGCGCCATCAGGCCGATGCCGCCGGGGGTGTTGAGCCACAGCAGGAGCTGGGTGTACGGGTCGGCGCCGGCGAGCGCGAAGGCGAGGACCAGGGCCAGGCCCAGGGCGGTCTGGACGGCGCCGACGACGTACGGCGAGCGGTGGCGCGGCTGCACCTTGGCGAGGGCCCTGGGCAGGACGCCCTCCTCGGCGAGGGCGAGGCCGTAGCGGTTGATGGCGTTGTGGAAGGCGAGCAGCGAGGCGAGGATGCTGGTCACGATGAAGACGTGCATCAGGTCCGCGGCCCAGCCGCCCACGAAGGTGGTGATGGCGGCGAAGAACAGCCCGCCGGGGTCGTCGCCCGCCGCCCTGACGACCTGCGCGTCACCGAAGGCCTGGATCACGGTCCAGACGATGAAGGCGTAGAACAGCCCCAGGAAGCACACGGCGATGTACGTCGCCCGGGGGATGGTGCGGCCGGGCTCGCGGGCCTCGCGGCGGTAGATCACCGTGGACTCGAAGCCGGTGAAGGCGGTGAACGCGAAGGCGAGGACGGCGGCCGTGCCGGGCACCAGGAAGCTGTCGGGCGCGAAGGACGCGAGCGAGAGCCCGTCCGCGCCGCCCTTGAGGAGGACGCCGCCCGCGAGGAGGACGAGTATGCCGGTCTCGGCGACGAGCAGGACGCCGAGGACCTTGGCGCCGAAGTCGATGGAGCGGTAGCCGCCGTACCAGATGAGCAGCAGCCCGGCGAGGGAGACCGGCAGCCACGGGACGTCGACGTCCCACAGGGCGTGGGCGGTGTCGGCGGTGGCGGTGCCGAGGAGCCCGTACACCCCGATCTCCATGCCGTTGTAGCCGATCAGGGCGAGGAGGGCGGCGCCGACGCCGACGGGTTTGCCGAGGCCCCGGGTGATGTACGCGTAGAAGGCGCCGCCGCTGCGGACGTGGCGGCTCATGGCGGTGAAGCCGACGGCGAAGATCGCGAGGGTGACGCCGGCGATGAGGTAGCCGACGGGCGCGCCGATCCCGCCGAGCACGAGGGCGATGGGTGCGACGCCCGCCATGACGGTGAGCGGGGCGGCGGCGGAGACGACGAAGAAGGCGATGTCGGAGGTTCCGAGCGTGCCGGTACGGAGCCGGACGGCGGGCGACGCGGGACCGTCGGCTCTCTCCGGGGAGGCCTGGTCGGAGGTCACGGACATGGGTGTGGGTGAGCCCTTCTGCGTACGAAAAGCGGGGCTACGGCCTGGGGGAAACGAAAACCTAAAGGCTTTCGGTTGCGGCAATGTAGCCTCCGTGAGGGCATCCGGGAAGACCTCACGAAGGGGACGCGACGATGGGACGGCCGCGCACGCCACTGCTCGACCGGGCACGCATCACCACGACGGCGCTCGAACTCGTCGCGGAACATGGGGAGTTCAGCGTTCCGCAGATCGCCCGGCGGCTCGGGGTGCAGACGGCCTCGGTGTACCACCATGTGGACGGGCGGGACGGCATCGTCGAGCTGATGCGCGAACGGGTGTGCGCGGCCGTCGACACCGCCACCCTCGAGGCGGCCCCGTGGGACGAGGCCCTGACCGCCTGGGCCCGCTCCTACCGCGCCGCCTTCGCCGCGCATCCGCGCGTCATCCCGCTGCTCATGACGTCACCGGTGCGCGCGCCGAAGGTGCTGGAGCAGTACGAGAAGGCCGTCGGCCTGCTGCTGGGCGCGGGGTTCGCGGCACAGGACGTCATGCCGCTGCTCACCGGCCTGGAGAACCTGGTCCTCGGCTCGGCGCTCGACCTGTCGGCGCCCGAGGCGATGTGGGAGCTGCCCGACGAGACGAGCACGCCCCGGCTGGCGCACGCCCTGGCGGCGGTGGGCGCGGGGCGCGCCGAGGCGGCCTTCGAGGCGGCGCTGGAGGGGCTGGTGGCGCACTGCCGGGCGGTGCTGGCGGCGACGAAGGCGGCGCGCCCGGAGCCGCACGGGCCTCAGCGGGACGGCTGACGTGCCCGACGGCGCCGGGCGACCGGCTCGGGCCCGCCGTCCACGGCGCCGGGCTCCTCGCCCTGCGCCGCGCCGGGCTGCCGCCCCACCCGTACCCCGAGTCCTGCTGCCACCAGCAGCAGCCCGCCGAGCACCACGAACGGTGCGGCCGGGCCCGCGGCGCCCGCCACCAGCCCCGCCGAGGCGGGCGCCGCGACCTGGCCGAGGCGGTTGCCGGTCAGGCGCAGGGCCAGCGCGGTGGACCGGGCGCGGTCGGGGGCGGCCCGCACCACGGTCGTCATCGACAGCGGCTGGCCGACACCGAGGCAGAAGCCCAGCACCAGCAGCATCGGCGCGAGCACGGACACCGGGACGGGCAGCGCGATGGCCGCGCACAGCAGCCCGGCGAGCAGACAGGTGCCGGTCAGCAGCACCGTGCGGCCCAGCAGCCGGATCATCGGGGGCATGACCAGGCGGCAGGCGATCGTGGCGGCGGCGCGCAGGCTCAGCAGCAGTCCGACGGTGGCGGGGGCGATGGAGCGGTGCTCGCCGATGACCGGCAGGTAGGCGGTGAGGATGTCCGTCGCCGACAGCACGGCGAGGCTGATGAAGATCCCGGCCGGCACACCGCGCGCCCGCAGGATGCGGCGGACGGGGACCTTGTCCGCCGCCGCGCGCGCGTGCGGCCGTTCCGTACGGTGCTCGATGCGCCAGAGCGACGCCAGCGACACGGCGCCGACGGCCGCCGACACGACGAGCGCGAGGGCGCTCGTACGGCCCAGGGCGCCGTCCTCGCCGGAGATCAGCAGGCCGGCCGCGACCGGTCCGACGAGCTGGCCCAGCGAGGCGCCGATGGTGAAGTGTCCGAAGTTGCGGTCCTGTTCGGCCGCGGCGGGCGGGGACTGGCGGGCGACGATCGACTGGGCGCCGATCACGAAGCACAGGTGCCCGAGCCCCATGACGCCGCTCCACGCCGCCATCGCGGGCAGGGACCCCGCCGTCCCGCTGAGCGCGCAGCCGCCCGCTATCAGCACCACCCCGGCGGGCAGCAGGGGCGCGCACCGCCCCCGGTCGGTCCTGCGCCCGAGCGGCACGGCCGCGAACAGCGGCAGCAGCGCGTACACGCCCGCGATGACGCCGACCGCGCGCTCGTCCGCGCCCAGGGAGAGGGCGCGGTACGAGACGGCGGGCCGCGCCATCGACACCGCCGCCTGCGCGAAGCCGAAGGCGAGGACGAGGCGCAGCAGCCAGTACCGGTTCGGCCGCATCAGATGATGCCGAAGAGGATTCCCGCGCCGAGCACCACGAGCGAGGTGAGCGCCGCCCACTTCACGGTGAAGCGGGTGTGGTCGCCGAACTCGACCTTCGCCATGCCGACCAGGACGTACACCGCCGGCACCAGCGGGCTCGACATGTGGAGGGCCTGGCCGACGAGCGAGGCGCGGGCGATCTCCAGCGGCGACACCCCGTGCGCGGCACCGGCCTCGGCGAGGACCGGCAGGACGCCGAAGTAGAAGCCGTCGTTCGACATGAAGTACGTGAGCGGGAGGCTGAGCAGACCGGTGACGAGGGCCATGTGCGGGCCCATGCCCTCGGGGATGGCGCCGACGAGCCAGTCGGCCATGTGCTTGACCATGCCGGTGCCGGTGAGGACGCCGGTGAAGACGGCCGCGGCGAAGACCATGCCGGAGACGTTGAGGACGTTGTCGGCGTGGGCGGCGATACGGGCCTTCTGGTCGGGCATGTGGGGGAAGTTGACCGTGAGGGCGAGGGCCGCGCCGATCAGGAAGAGCACCGGGATCGGCAGCAGTTCCATGATCATGGCGGCGAGGAGGGCCACGGTGAGCGCCGCGTTGAACCAGTACAGCTTGGGGCGGAGGGTGGGCCGGTTCGGGTCGAGGCCCTGGAAGCCGTCTGCGGCCTCCGGCACGTCCGCCTCCGGTCCGTCCGCGGTGCCACCGCCGGTCGCCGCCGTGGGCCGGTCCTCTCCGCCGCCGGCCTTGACCAGCACGGTGTCGGTCTGCGGCTCCAGGACCTCGTCCAGCGTCAGGTGGCCGAGCCGCTTGCGCTCGCGCCGCCCGAGCACGTACGCCAGGGCGAAGACGAAGAGCAGGCCGACGCCGAGGGCCGGGATCATCGGGACGAAGATGTCGCCGGCGTCCAGCTTGAGGGCGGTGGCGGCGCGGGCCGTGGGGCCGCCCCAGGGGAGGGTGTTCATGACGCCGTTGGCGGTGGCGGCGATGCCCGTCATCACGACCAGGCTCATCTTCAGGCGCTTGTAGAGCGGGTACATCGCCGAGACCGTGATCATGAAGGTGGTGGAGCCGTCGCCGTCGAGCGAGACGATCGCGGCGAGCACCGCCGTACCGACCACGACGCGCATCGGGTCGGCCTTGCAGAAGCGCAGGATGCCCCGGACGATCGGGTCGAAGAGGCCGACGTCGATCATCACGCCGAAGTAGACGATGGCGAACATCAGCATCGCGGCGGTGGGCGCGAGGTTGCCGACCCCTTCGATGACGTAGTCGCCCAGCTGCGCGCCTTGTCCGACGAGGACGCAGAAGAGTGCGGGGATCAGGACGAGCGCCGCGATCGGCGACATCTTCTTCATCATGATCAGGACCAGGAAGGTCGCGATCATGGCGAAGCCGAGGATTGTCAGCATGGAGGACACCTAACGTTCACCCTTGAACTCCACCGGGGGGAGCGGCGGTCCGGATGACGTTAGGTGCCTCGTTCAGCCGTTAACAAGGTGTTGACGCGTGAGCAATACGAGCAAAACCCCAGGTCATCGCGTGGGTGTGACCTCGACGGGGAAGCCGTTCAGCACGGCGGTGCCCGACAGCGGGTCGAGCAGGCTCCCGTCGAGGAGCTGGTTGACGTTGACGCCCGGGCGCGCCCCGGCGACCGCCATGCGCGTGCCGGGCCGGTCGTGACCCCAGCCGTGCGGCAGGCTCACCACTCCCCGGCGCACCACGTCGGTGACCTCGACCGGGGCCTCCAGCTCCCCGCCGTCCCCCTTGATCCGGGCCGGGGCGCCGTCGGTGAGGCCGAGGCGGGCGGCGTCGTCGGGGTGGACCTGGAGGGTGCAGGTGTTGGTGCCGCTGTTGAGGGCGGGGATGTTGTGCAGCCAGCTGTTGTTGGAGCGCAGGTGGCGGCGCCCGACCAGGACGAGGGAGTCGCCGCGCGGCTCCAGGGCGGCGCGCAGCCGGGGCAGGTCGGCGGCGATGGGTTCGGGCAGGAGCTCGACGCGCCCGCTGCGGGTCTTGAGGACCTGCGCGAGGCGCGGCTTCAGCGCGCCCAGGTCGATGCCGTGCGGGTGCTCGCGGAGCCGGTCGAGGGTGAGGCCGTCGTACGGGCCGAGGCGCAGCATCAGGTCCAGGCGCCGCTCCGGGCCCGTGCGTCCGACGAGCCCGGCCGCGTACTCCTTCGGATCCCGGCCGTACGCGGGTGAGTGCGGCTCGGTCACGGCCTTGGCGAGGGTGCGCTCGACGACCAGGGCGTCGACGGTGTCGGGCTCGGCGCCGTGCCCACCGGTCATGGCGAGGATGAGGCGGGCGTGGATCTCGCACTCGTCCATCCGCCCGGGCTCCAGGGGGACGGCCGCCGGGGTGTAGCGGACCTGGTCGCGGACGGCGAAGGCGTTGAACGCGAAGTCGAAGTGGGCGCTCTGGGAGGGCGGCGGCGGGGGCAGGACCACATCGGCGTGGCGGGAGGTCTCGTTGAGGTACGGGTCCACGCTCACCATGAAGTCCAGCCCGGCGAGCGCCCGGTCGAGCCGGTCGCCGTCGGGCGCGGAGAGGACCGGGTTGGCGGCGATGGAGATCAGGGCGCGGACGCGGCCGTCGCCGGGGGTCTCGATCTCCTCCGCGAGGGCGGCGAGCGGCAGTTCGCCCTTGGCCTCGGGATGGCCGGAGACCCGGCTCTTCCAGCGGCCCAGGGCGAAGCCCCGGCCGGGCCCGGCGGGGCGGGGCGCGGGGGCGGTGGCGGAGAGCGGGAACAGGGCGCCGCCGGGCCGGTCGAGGTTGCCGGTGAGGATGTTGAGGACGTCGACGAGCCAGTTGGTGAGGGTGCCGTACGCGACGGTGCTGCCGCCGACGCGCCCGTAGACGGCGGCCGAGGGGGCCGTCGCCAGCTCGCGGGCGAGCGCGCGGATGGTGGCGGCGTCCACGTCGCACGCGCCGGCGACGGCCTCGGGCGTGAAGTCCCGTAGGGCCGCCTCGACTTCCGCGACACCCTGGACGTGGTCCGCGAGGCCGCCGAGGTCGGTGAGGCCCTCGGCGAAGAGCACCTGGGCGAGGGCGGCGAGCAACAGCGCGTCGGTGCCGGGGCGGATGGCGACGTGCCGGTCGGCGAGGCGCGCGGTGCGGGTGCGGCGCGGGTCGACGACCGTGAGGGTGCCGCCGCGCTTGCGCAGGGCCTTCAGCCTGCCCGGGAAGTCGGGGGCGGTGCAGAGGCTGCCGTTGGACTCCACGGGGTTGGCGCCGATCACCAGCAGGTGCGCGGTGCGGTCCAGGTCGGGGACCGGGATGGCGAACGCGTCACCGAAGAGCAGCCCGCTGGAGACGTGCTTGGGCATCTGGTCGACCGTGGAGGCGGTGAAGACGTTGCGGGTGCGCATCGCCCCGAGCAGCACGGGCGGGTAGAGGGCGCCGGCCATGGTGTGGACGTTGGGGTTGCCGAGGACGACACCGAGGGCGTCGGCGCCGTACCGCTCGACGAGCGGCGGCAGGCGGCGTGCGATGGCGTCGAACGCCTCCTCCCAGGTCGCTTCCCGCAGGGCGCCGCCCTCGCGGAGGAGCGGCGTGCGAAGCCGGTCGGGGTCGGCGTCGATCTCGGCGAAGGACGCGCCCTTGGGGCAGATGAAGCCCTGGCTGAAGACGTCGTCCCGGTCGCCGCGGGCGCCGGTGACGCGAGGGCCGTCGAGGGTGAGGGTGAGCCCGCAGGTGGCTTCGCAGAGCGGGCATATGCGCAGGGCGGTGGGCATGGAGGCCTCCGGGACAGCGGCGGTGACGCGCGGGTGCGGCGAGCATACCGACCGGTAGGCACGGTGGCGATGGCCTTGCGGGCCGGAACCGCGCGGGCGCGGGACCCGCAGCCGGGCTGCCCGGGCCCGGGGCCACCCCCGCACCGGAACCCGGGCCGGGCCGGGAACCACCCTCGCGCGGGCACCGTCCAAGCCGCACGCCTCCCGCCTAGGGGGTGGGTGTCTTGCCCCGTTGACGGCGGCGCCACGGAATCCTACGGTCTTACATAGGATTCCTTCTGAGCAGGAGCGGGCGATGACGATCAACGACACCGAACGGGCAGCCCAGGCGCGAAAGCTCGCCGACGCCCTGGAGTACTCCCCCGGCTTCGGCAACGAGCACAGCTCCGAGGCCCTGCCCGGCGCGCTGCCGCTCGGCCGGAACTCGCCCCAGCGCGCGCCCCTCGGCCTGTACGCCGAGCAGCTGAGCGGCAGCGCGTTCACCGAGCCGCGCGCCCACAACCGCCGCTCGTGGCTCTACCGCATCCGCCCCTCGGCCGCGCACCCGCCGTTCGTCCGCACCGACAACGGCGCCCTGCGCACGGCCCCCTTCACCGAGACCGTCCCCGACCCCAACCGGCTGCGCTGGAACCCGCTCCCGGACCCGGCGCCCGGCACCGACTGGCTGGCCGGCCTGTGGACCCTCGGCGGCAACGGCGACGCCACGCAGCGCACCGGCATGGCCGTGCACCTCTACCACGCGAACGCGCCCATGGACCGCGTCTTCAGCGACGCCGACGGCGAGCTGCTGATCGTCCCCGAGCGCGGCGGCCTGCTGCTGCGCACGGAGTTCGGCGTGCTCGCCGCCCGCCCCGGCGACGTGGCCCTGATCCCGCGCGGCGTGCGCTTCCGCGTCGAGCTGCTCGACGCGACGGCGCGCGGGTACGTGTGCGAGAACTACGGCCAGCCCTTCCAGCTCCCCGACCTCGGCCCGATCGGTGCCAACGGCCTCGCCAACCCCCGCGACTTCCGGGCGCCGGTCGCCGCGTACGAGGACGTCGAGGGCGAGGTCGAGGTGGTGAACAAGTACTGCGGCAACCTCTGGACCGCGACGTACGGCCACTCCCCGCTCGACGTCGTCGCCTGGCACGGCAACCACGTGCCGTACGTCTACGACCTGCGCACCTTCAATGTCATCGGGACGATCTCCTACGACCACCCCGACCCGTCGATCTTCACGGTGCTCACCTCGCCGTCCGACACCCCCGGCCTCGCGGGCGTCGACTTCGTCGTCTTCGCGCCGCGCTGGCTGGTCGGCGAGGACACCTTCCGCCCGCCGTACTTCCACCGGAACGTGATGAGCGAGTACATGGGCCTGATCGAGGGCGCGTACGACGCCAAGGCCGAGGGCTTCGTGCCCGGCGGCGGCTCGCTGCACAACATGATGTCCGCGCACGGCCCGGACCGGGAGACCTTCGACAAGGCGAGCGCCGCCGAGCTGCGGCCGCAGAAGATCGACGACGGTCTGGCCTTCATGTTCGAGACGCGCTGGCCGGTCACGGCCACCGCCCAGGCGGCGAACGCCGACCACCTTCAGCGGGGGTACGACGACGTGTGGCAGGGTCTTGAGCGCCACTTTCGGCCGTAGTACGGAGTACACGTGACCGCCTTCGCCCCCGACTCGCTCGTCCTGAACCGGAAGCTGCCGCTCTGGTACCAGGTCTCGCAGTCCCTGCGCGCCTCCATACTCGGCCGCGCGCCGGACGCCTCGCTGCGCCTGCCCACGGAGGAGCAGCTCGCCGCGCACTACGGCGTGAGCGTGCTGACCATGCGGCAGGCGCTCAAGGAGCTGGAGGCGGAGGGCCTGATCAGCCGGCACCGGCGGCGCGGCACCTTCATCGAACCGGGCGCCCGGCGCAGCACACCGCGCCGGCTGCTCGGTTCGATCGACGCCATCGTGGCGCAGCAGTCGGGCGAACTGACCACGATCCTCGACCACGGCGAGGCCAAGGTCCCCGGCGAACTCGCCGAGTACTTCCCGGACCTGGCGGAGGTGGTCACGTACAAGCGGCTGCGCCGCGACGGCGAGAGCGGCGAGCCGACGAACTGGGCGGAGAACGCCGTCCGCCCCGAGGTGGCGGCCGGGATCGACCTCGCCGACCTGGAGCGCTGGCCGATGACGAAGGTGCTGCGGGACGCGGTCGGCGTGCGGATCAGCCGGATCACCGACACGGTCGAGGCCCGGCTCGCCGACCCGGAGACGGCCGAGCTCCTCCAAGTGCCGCTGCTGTCGCCGATCCTGCACTACACGGGCGTGACGTACGACGAGGGCGGCCGGGTGGTGGACGTGGCGCGGATCCGCTACCGGGGCGACCGGTTCTCCTTCACGGTCACGGTGGAGGCGGACTGAGCGCGGTCACTAGCATGCAGCGCGTGAACGAGGATGTCCCGCTGCTCGACGACCTCATGCCGTGGTCCGTGGCGCCCCTGCGGCTCGGGCGTTCCTGGGTCGTCGCCCCGGACGTGCGGACGCTGCGGGCCCGCTGGGACGCGTTGGTACGGGCCGGGGGCGGCGAGCGGGAGGCCCTCTTCCGGCCCACCCGGGCGCGGACGCTCACGTCGGCGGTCGCCGCGCTGCCGGGGCAGCGGACCGGGACGGCCCGGTTCGCGCGGGAGGCGGGGCCGTGCCCGGAGCCGGTGCGGCTGGCGCACGGGCCCTTCGACGAGCAGTGGCTGCTCCCGGACCACCGGCTGCTGGACGTGGCCCGCCCGGAGCTGTGGCGGGTGGCGGACGACCGGCAGCTCTTCGCCGTCGAGCAGGGGTACGTGCCGCAGGGCCCCGGCACCCCGGCGCCCGGCCCGGCGCTGCTGGTGACGGCCGTGCTGCCGGACGGCCGCTCCCCGGCGGGCCGCCCGGGCCGCATCAGGCCGCTGTACCGGCGGCCCGGCGGCCGGGAGCCGAACGTCACGCCGGGGCTTCTCGCGGTGCTGAGCACGCGGTACGGCTGCGAGGTCGGGCCCGAGGACCTGCCGGCGTGGGCGCTGGCCGCCGCCCGCCCCTCCCCCGCCGGGTGCGTCGTCCCGCTCCCCACCGACCCGGCCGTCTGGGCGTCCGGCGTGGCGCTGGGCCGCCGCATGGCGGAGGTCCAGCTGCGCGGCGCCCGGGGCGGCGAACGCCCCCGCCTGCCCGGCGGCCGCCGGCCCTACGTCCGCGCCGCGCTGCCGCCGCACCCGGCCTCCCTGGCGTACGACGCCGAGGGCGAGGCGCTGCTGGTCGGCGACGGCGGCCGCATCGCGCCCGTACCGGCCGAGGCGTGGGAGTACCGGGTGGGCGGGGTCCGGATGCTGGAGCTCTGGTTCGAGCAGCGCACCGCCCCGGCCGCCGAGCCGGGCTCCCTGGAGGCGATCCGCCCCGCCGCGTGGCCGCAGGAGTGGACCTCCGAGCTGCTGGAGCTGATCACGGTGCTGGCGCTCCAGGCCGCACTGGAGTCACAGCGGCCGGACCTGTCCGCCACGGACCTCATCACCCGCGCCGAGCTCCGCACGGCCGGGGTCCTCCCCGCCCCTGCCCCGACCCGCCGGCCCGCGTCCGTGCTGGACCGGGAGGAAGAGGGCCCCGAGGGCCAGCTGGCCCTGCTGTAGTCGGCCCGAGGCCGGCCGGTGGCTAGCCGAAGGAGTCCAGCAACCGCCGGAGTGCCCGGTCGAAGACCTCGTCCGGATCATCCGGCACGGGCCCCTCCGCGAGCAGCGCGGCGAGCCGCGGGTACGCCCCGCCCGCCACCTCCCGCCCGAGGTAGGCGGCGCGCACGGCCTGCTCCTGCTCCTCCGACCACGGCAGCCCGCGGCTGCGCTCCGCCATGGCGAGCTCGTTCGCGACGGTGACCATGGCAGTGCCGTTGACCATCGCGATCAGCTCCATCTTGGCTCCGCCGGGCGCGTCGAGCGGCGCCAGGACCTCCAGGCAGTGCTCCAGGTAGCGCAGGGCGTGGGGGCTGAAGCCGTACACGGTCGACATCACCCGGGTGAGCCACGGGTGCCGGTACATGATGGCCCGGGTCTGCCGGCCCAGCGTCAGCATGTCGGCCTTCCAGTCACCGCTGGGAGTGTCGGACAGCTCGTACTCGCCGCTGACCGCGTCGACCATCAGCTCGTACAGGTCCTCCTTGCGCGGCACGTAGTTGTACAGCGACATCGTGCCGCAGCCCAGCTCGGCAGCCACGCGCCGCATGGACACCCCGTCGATGCCGTCGGCGTCCGCGATCCCGACCGCCGCCGCCGCGATGTCCGCGCGGCTGTAGGCCGGTTTGGGGCCGCGGCCCGCGCGCTCGGGGCGCGCCCAGATCACTTCCGGTTCGGCCGCTCGGCCCGCCATGGATCATCACCTCGCCCCCCATCCTAGTTACGTACAGCGTACGTAGTGCGCTATGGTCACGCCATGACTACTACGTACGCTGTACTTAGTGAGGGTCTGTGCAAGCGTTACGGCGAGGTGCGCGCGCTCCGCGGGCTCGACCTGGCGGTCCGGGAGGGCACGGTCTGCGGCGTCCTGGGCCCCAACGGCGCCGGCAAGACCACCGCCGTCCGGGTGCTCACCACGCTCACCACACCGGACTCCGGCAGCGCCCGGGTCGCCGGCCACGACGTGGTGCGCGATCCCGCCGCCGTACGCCGCCACATCGGTGTCACCGGCCAGTACGCCTCCGTAGACGGGGACCTGACCGGCGCCGAGAACCTGCGCCTGTTCGCCCGGCTGCTGCGCGCGCCGCGTGCCCGCGCCGACGAGCTGCTGGAGCGGTTCGGGCTGTCGGAGGCGGCCGGGCGGCCGGCGCGCACCTACTCCGGCGGCATGCGCCGCCGCCTCGACCTCGCCGCGAGCCTGCTCGTCCGGCCCAGGGTGCTCTTCCTCGACGAGCCGACCACCGGCCTCGACCCGCACAGCCGCAATGCCATCTGGGACGCCGTACGGGGGTTGGCGTCCCAGGGCACGACCGTGCTGCTCACCACCCAGTACCTGGAGGAGGCCGACCGGCTCGCCGACGACATCGTGCTCATCGACGAGGGCCGGGCCGCGCACAGCGGCACGCCCGCCCAGCTCAAGGCGATGATCGGCAGTTACGCCCACGTCGTCGTCGCCGATCCGTCCGGCCTGCCCACCGCCGCGGCAGTCCTCGACCAGCTCACCGGCTCAGAGCCGGACCTGGACGCCGAAGCACGCACCGCCGGGGCGGTCACGACCGACCCCACCCTGACGCTCCCCCGGATCGTCCGCGAGCTCGACGCGGCGGGCGTCCTGATCGTCGACGCGGCTCTGCGCCCGCCCACTCTCGACGAGGTGTTCCTCCGCCTCACCACCCGTAAGGAGCTCGCGATATGAGCGCCGTCCTCCACGACGGGGTCGCCGTACTCGGCCGTCACCTCCAGCGCGTCAGGCACGCGCCCGCAATGCTGGTGATGACACAGACGATGCCGATCGTCTTCCTGCTCTTCTTCGGGTATGTCTTCGGCAGCGCGCTCGCCATGCCGGGCACCGAGTACCGGGCCTACCTGGTGCCGGGGCTGCTGGTCGCCACGGCCGCGAACGGCGTCATGACCGGGATGTTCACCGCCGCCCAGGACGCGCACCGGGGCGTGATGGAGCGGTTCCGTACGCTGCCGATGAGCCGGGCGGCCGTACCGCTGGGCCAGGCGGCGGCCGACCTGCTGACGACGGCCACCGGGCTCGTGCCGCTGCTGCTGGTGGGTCTCGCGATGGGCTGGCGCGTCGAGGGAAGCACCCTCGAAGCAGCGGGCGCCTTCGGGCTGTTGCTGCTGTTCCGGTTCGCGACGACCTGGCTCGGGATCCTGCTGGGGCTCGCCTCGCGCAGCGAGGAGGCGGCGGGCCAGCTGGGCAGCGCCACGTTCATGCTGCCGCTGCTGTCGAACGCGTACATCCCCACCGACGACATGCCCGGCTGGCTGCGGACGGTCGCGGAGTGGAACCCCATCTCGGCGGTGACGACGGCGGTACGGGTCCTGTTCGGCAACGCCCCCGTGCCGGAGGGCGCCGCCTGGCCGGTGGCGCACCCGGTCGCGGGCGCGATGTGCTGGTCTCTGCTGCTGGTGGCGGTGTGCGCACCGCTGGCCGTGCGGAGGTACGCGGCGCCGGAACGGTGAGGCCGCGGGGGGTGACAAAGGTGGTACGTACACGATAGGTACGGCTGTCATGAGCACTCAGCCGCTGCCCCTGCCCCTCGAAGGCGTCACCGTCGTCGCCGTCGAGCAGGCCGTCTCCGCGCCCTTCGCCACCCGCCAGCTCGCCGACCTCGGCGCCCGCGTCATCAAGATCGAGCGCCCCGACGGCGGTGACTTCGCGCGCGGCTACGACACGGCGGCGGCCGGCCTCGCCTCGCACTTCGTCTGGTGCAACCGGGGCAAGGAGTCGGTGGCCCTCGACCTGAAGGACCCGCGCGGTCTGGAGGTGGCGCGGCGGCTGGTGGCCGGTGCCGATGTGTTCGTCCAGAACCTGGCGCACGGCGCGGCGGCGCGGCTGGGCCTCGACGCGGCGACGCTCTGCGCGGCGGATCCCCGGCTGATCGCGGTGGACATCTCCGGGTACGGGGCGGGCGGGCCGTACGCGCACAAGCGGGCGTACGACATGCTCGTGCAGTGCGAGGCGGGCCTGGTGTCGGTCACCGGCACGCCGGAGCAGCCGGTCAAGGCGGGCATCCCGGCGGCCGACATCGCGGCGGCGATGTACGCCTTCTCCGGGGTGCTGGCGGCGCTGCTGCGGCGGGCGGCGACGGGGCGCGGCGGGCCGCTGGAGATCTCCATGCTGGAGTCACTCGCCGAGTGGATGGGGCATCCGCTGCACCACGGGATGCACGGGGGCGAGGCGCCGGCGCGCACGGGGGTCGCGCACGCCGTCATCGCGCCGTACGACGCGTACGCGACGGCCGACGGGGGCCAGGTGCTGCTGTCGGTGCAGAACGACCGCGAGTGGCGGCGGCTGGCCGAGCAGGTGCTGGAGCGGCCGGAGCTGGGCGACGACCCGGCGTTCGCGACGAACACGGCGCGGGTCGCGCACCGCGAGAAGACGGACGCGGTGGTCGCGGAGGCGCTGGCCCGGCTGGCGACGGCGGAGGCGGTCGCCCGGCTGGAGACGGCGGGCATCGCCTGCGCCCGTCTGAACACGGTCGCCGACGTGGCGGCCCACCCCCAGCTCGCGGCCCGCGACCGCTGGCGCGAGGCCCCCACCCCGGCGGGCCCCCTGCGGGCCATGCTGCCGCCGATCACCCTCCCGGGCGGCCCGGAGCCCCGCATGGGCGCGGTCCCGGCACTGGGCGAACACACGGACGCGGTTCTGGAGGAGCTGGGCATCGCGGAGGAGACCCGCGCCCGGCTGCGACGGGAGGGCGTGGTGGCCTGAGGCGGGCGGCTGCGCGTCGGTGGGCCCTGCACCTGCCGGTGGGGTGCGGTGCGGGACCCCTCCGGCCCCACCCCGGCCGGTGGGCGACCTCGGGCCGGAGGCCGCACCTGGTCGTGGGCCGTCGTTCCGCGCGGCGGAACGGGTGGGAAGCGGGGCGGGGCCTGGGCGCTCGGAGGCCGGGGCTCAGCCGTGGTTGCCGAAGAGCGAGCGGCGCAGGCGGCGCAGCGGCGCGAAGAGGCGAACGCGCGCGCTCTTGCTCGCGCGGGTGTGCACGATGTCACGCGTCGTCAGCTCCCGCATGAGCAACGTCGCCTCGGCCGTCTCCCGCTGCGGCACCGCCGGGCCGCCGAGCACCGAGAGATGGCGGTCGAGGCGCGAACTCGTCGCGCTGCTCCCGCAGGTGATGGCAGGCACACGCGGCCTGCTGCGCACTGTTATCCGTTCCATGACACTCCCCACCCGTACGAAGGCACCCGGCCCGGGCAGGTTAACCCTATCGTTCCCGCAACTCACGCGTGTATCCCGGTGGCGTGATTCACCACCCACGTACGGGTGTTGACGATTACTCTCCGAATACATCTGATTCCAGGGCGAGTTGGACACATTCCCAGTCGGGCCGACTTCGGCTAACTTGGAGTGGTTTCCGCCGCATCGTCTGAAGGGGGCCCCGGTGACCGAAGGGACGGGCGGAGAACGGCTGGTGGCGGGCCGTTACCGACTGCGGGGGCCGCTCGGCGAAGGCGGCATGGGCGTCGTGTGGCGGGCCCGTGACGAGGTGCTGGGGCGCGAGGTCGCCGTCAAGGAGGTGCGCGCGCCCGCCGGGCTCGGCGCGGCGGACGTGCGGCGGCTGTACGCGCGCCTGGAGCGGGAGGCGTGGGCGGCGGCCCGGGTGGCGCACCGCAACGTGGTCACGGTGTACGACGTGGCCACCGAGGACGACCGGCCCTGGATCGTGATGGAGCTGGTCCGCGGGGTGACGCTCGCCGAGGTCCTCGACGCCGAGGGCCCGATGCCGCCCCGGCGGGCCGCGCGTGTCGGGGCGGAGGTGCTGGCGGCCCTGCGCGCCGCGCACGGGGCGGGGGTGCTGCACCGGGACGTCAAGCCGGCCAACGTGCTGCTCTCCAACGACGGCCGCGTGGTGCTGACGGACTTCGGCATCGCGGTGGTGGAGGGTGCGTCGAACCTCACCATGACGGGTGAGCTGATCGGCTCGCCGGAGTTCCTCGCCCCGGAGCGTGCCCTGGGGCAGACGCCGGGGCCGGCGTCGGACCTGTGGTCGCTGGGTGTGCTGCTGTACGCGGCGGTCGAGGGCCATTCGCCGTTCCGGCAGCACACGCCGCTCGGCACGCTGCGCGCGGTGGTCGACGAGGAGCTGCCGCCGCCGCGCCGGGCCGGGGCGCTGGAGCCGGTGATCGAGGGGCTGCTGCGCAAGGACCCCGCCGAGCGGCTCGCGGCCGAGGAGGCCGAGCACCTGTTGCGGGTCGTGGCCGCGGGCGGCACCGCGCGCACGGTTCCGCTCGCGTCGTCGGAGCCGTACGCGCCGACGGCCGTCGTCGGCACGGGCGAGGGGCCGGCGGGGCGGCCGGTCCCGGCGGAGGAGCCGGAGAGCCGGGAGGCGCGGGAGGAGCGGCACTCGCGGCCCGCGGTCGGCGTCCTCGCGGTGGGCGTCGCCGTACTGCTGCTGGCGGTGGCGGGGCTCACGTACGCGCTGCTGCGCGACGGCGGCAAGGACCCGGCCGCCGCCAACGGCACCACCGCCTCGCCGTCGCCCGTGCCCACGCGGACGACGCCGAGCCCGACGCCGTCCGCGCATAAGCCGTCGCCGACCCCCACGCCGACGCCGACGGCGACGCCGCAGCAGTCGGTGCTGGTGTACGCGCGCGCCGTGCGCGGGAGTTACAGCGGGGCCTGTCCGCCCCCGGCCGCCGAGGCGCCGGCCTTCTCGGGGACGGTCACGGTGGGGCGTACGCCCGCGACGGTCGAGTACCGCTGGGTCACCGAGGCCGGAGAAAGCGGCGGGGGCTCCGGGTGGACGTCACTGGAGTTCCCCGCGGGCGGCCGCGAGGAGCAGCAGGTGCGCCACACGGTGGAGGCGTACCGGGACGGCGAGACGTACCGCGACCGGGTCCGGATGGAGGTCCGGAGCCCGGTCGCGGCGCGGTCGAACTGGGTGGGGTTCTCGGTCACGTGCCACGACCCGAGCCCCACGGACGGCGGGTCGCCCGGGGGTTCCGCGAGCGGTTCCCCCTCGTCGGGTCAGAGCGTCACGCCGTCGCCCTGAAGACGGGCAGGTAGCCACTGGACTGGCCGGTGGCGGTGGGGTGGTACGACTCGCCGATGTTGAGCCAGTTGACGCTGCGCAGCCAGGACGCGCCCGAGCAGATCTCGTGGCCGGTGAAGGCCCCGGCGACGCCGGCGAAGGTGTAGCCGTGGTCGGCGGCGCGCTTGGCGGTGGCCGCGTTGAGGTGGTCGGAGCCGCCGTTGATGGCGCGGCGCTCGTTCTCGGTGAGGCCGGCGATGCAGCTGCCGTCCAGTTTGTAGAAGCGGGGGTAGCCGAGGACGACGACGCGCGCCGAGGGGGCTTTGGCGCGGATCGCCCGGTACATGGTGTCGAGGCGGCCCGGGAGGGTGGTGTCGACGTATCTCTTGGCTTCGTTGACGCGGGCGATGCAGGTGGCTTCGGACTGGAGGACGCAGGTGGTCATGACGTCGGCGAAGCCGGCGTCGTTGCCGCCGGCGGTGACGGAGACCAGGTCGGTGGCGGCGGAGAGCGGGCCGAGCTGGTTGGCGGTCACGTCGGTCGTGCGGGCGCCGGAGCAGGCGGTGAACGCGAACGACGAGGGGGAGTTGGCGGCGGCCCACAGCGCGGGGTAGGCGCGGGGGGTGCGCTTGCAGTCGCCGCTGGCGCTGTCGTAGTTGCCGGCGCCGACTCCGGAGGAGTACGAGTCGCCGAGCGCCACGTAGTCGACGGCCGATGACGAGGCGGCCTGTGCGGCCCCCGCTCCGGTCAGGGCGAGGACGGCGCTCAGGAGGAGTGAGGACGAGAATGCCGCGGCTCGGGACAGTTTCATGGAACCTCCCTTGAGCAGTGTTTCTGCCTGCTCTGGTGGTAGCAGCCTGGAGTGTCCATGCCAAGACTTGCGGGAGGCTCCCGGATGACCGGCGGACGGCGCACGGAAGCACGGGAGTTGGGGAGCGGGCCTCCGTCAGCCGTCACCGGGCGGCATGAATGGGGCACAGCCCATTTCCCCCAGGGAAGGATCTGCTCCCGTTTTTACGGGCGTTACGGCTGTTACGGCCTTTACGGTCAAGGCGTATTTCTTTTGCCAAAGAAGCGAAAAGGCTCCACGTGCGGCGCGCCGGGGCGGTCCCGGGGCGCATCCGCGACATCCGTACATAAACGCCGTGCGGTGGCGGCGGGCATGCCGGATCATGGGGCCATGTCTGCCAACCCGCATGAGGCCCTGCCGATCCGGCTCAACGTCGACGACAGCGACTCCCCCGCCGATGTCGTCGACGCGCTGTTCCTCGGGCGTTTCGCGACGGGCGAGCAGCCGTACGCGCGGAGCACCACCATCGACCGCGTCAAGCCCGGCGTGGAGCTGCTCCCACCGGGCGGCGCGGTGCTGCGCGCGGCGCGCGACGACGACCGCAGCGCGACCCTCGCCGAGGGCGACGGCTGGACGCTGCTGGTCTCCCGCTGGAGCCGCGGCGCCGACGTCACCGTCACGGCGGTCGACGCGGAGCTGGCCGAGCGGATCCTCACGCAGGCCACCGAGGGCGCCCAGGACGAGCCGGAGCCGCAGCCCGACGACGTCACCATGGGCTTCTGGTACGTGTCGCCGCGGCGTGGCCCGCACCGTACGACCCGCCGCATCGCGGCGGGCACGTGGGAGGAGGTGCGGCCCAACTACACGGCTCCGGTGGCCGACACGATGGACCGGCTGATGAAGGTCACGCCGGACGACATCGCGGGCCGGCTGCTGCTCCTGCACGGCCCGCCGGGCACGGGCAAGACGTCGGCGCTGCGCACGCTGGCCCGGTCGTGGCGCGACTGGTGCCAGGTGGACTGCGTGCTGGACCCGGAGCGGCTGTTCAACGACGTCGGCTATCTGATGGACATCGCGATCGGCGAGGACGAGGGCACCGCCAACGGCCGCTGGCGGCTGCTGCTCCTGGAGGACTGCGACGAGCTGATCCGCGGCGAGGCCCGGCACACGGCGGGCCAGGCCCTGTCCCGGCTGCTGAACCTGACGGACGGCCTGCTGGGCCAGGGACGCAACGTCCTGGTGGGTGTCACCACCAACGAGGACCTGGAGCGTCTCCACCCCGCGGTGGTCCGCCCCGGGCGCTGCCTCGCCCGCATCGAGGTGGGGCCGCTCACGCGCGAGGAGTCGATGGCCTGGCTGGGCGACGAGTTCCCCGGCCGGGAGGAAGCCGTCGGCCGCGACGGCGCGACCCTGGCCGAGCTGTACGCCCTGCGGCGCGGCACGGGCCCGGCGTCGATCCCGGACCAGCCGAAGGGCCGCGACGCGGGGCTGTACCTGTAGGGGGACGGGCGGTGGTCGGCGGTGGCTAGTCGCCGTCGTCACCGTCGCCGTACGCCGCGCGCAGGGCGTCCGTGACCGCCGCGAGGGCCTCGGCGCGGGTGAGGCCCAGGCGGTGGGCCTCCGTCGCGTACGCGGCGGCGGCCGTGGCGGCCTGGCGGGCGGCGGCGTCGGCCGCCGGGGCGATGAACGTGCCGGCGCGGCCGCGGGTTTCGATCACGCCGTCCGCCTCCAGCACCCGGTACGCCTTGGCGACCGTGTTCGCGGCGAGGCCCAGCTCCTCCGCGAGGCCGCGGACCGTCGGCAGCTTGTAGCCGACCGGGAGGCCGCCGGAGCGGGCCTGCTCGGAGATCTGGGCGCGGAGCTGTTCGTACGGGGCGGTCGGGGAGCCCGCGTCGATGGAGATCTTCAAGGTCACGGGGCCGATTGTCCCCCACGTACCGGTCGGCAAGCGGAAATTGGGAGGCGGCCGTCGTCGGGCCGCGCGTAGCGTGCGGCCCCATGACTGTGATCGTGCGTGACTTCCGTCCCGAGGATGCCGAGGCCGTGGCGGCGTCGCGGCGTGTCATCCTGCCTTTCATCGCGGTGACGCCCCGCTCCGTCCTCTTCGACGTGGAGACGGCGAACCCCGCCCAGAAGATGCGGCTGCTGGTCGCCGAGAAGGACGGCGAGATCATCGGTACGGCCTATGCCGGCGTCGCGTACGACAGCAGCGAACCGGGCCAGTCCCACGCGACCCCGCAGGTCCACCCGGACCACCGGGGCCAGGGCGCGGGCGGCCTCCTGCTGCGCGCGGCCGAGGAGCACCTGGCCGCCGAGGGTGCCACGACGATGTACACGTGGGTGATGGACGCACCCGAGAACCGGGCGTTCGCCGAGAAGCGCGGCTACCGCCCCACCCGGACCGCGCACTTCCAGCACCTGGACCTCGCGCACGCGGCCCTTCCCGAGGTGCCCGGCGCGCTTCCGCCGGGTGTCGAGCTGCGTACCGCCGCGGACTACGAGGCCGACCCGCGCCCGATGTTCGAGGCGGACGCGGAGGCGACGTCGGACGAGCCGAGCGACATCGACACGGACCTCGACGACTACGAGGACTGGATCGCCCACATCTGGAACAACCCGCTGCTGCACCGCGGCCTGTCGACCGTCGTGACCGTGGACGGCCGGGTGGCGTCGTACACCGCCGCCTACACCGACGGCGGGACGCGGTACGTCTCCGCCATGACCGGCACCCTGCGCGCGTACCGCGGCCGGGGCCTGGCCAAGCTGGCCAAGACGGACTCGCTGCACCGCGCCCGCGCGGCCGGCTACACCGACGCGTACACCAGCAACGACGGGGCGAACGAGCCGATGCTGGCCATCAACAAGTGGTTCGGGTACGAGATCTGCGCGACGGAGGTCCGGCATGTCCGCGCGCTCGGCTGAGATCGCCGTCCGGCTCGTCAAGGCGGGCCGGACGAAGATCCGCTACCCGGCGGAGGTGGTCGCGGACGACGGCACGCGCCTCACCGTCCGCGCGCCCTGGGCCGTGGACGGGGTGCGGGACTTCGGCTTCGTCCGGTTCGAACCGGGCGACGTCTTCACGGAGCACTACTGGCGGGACCGGTGGTACGCGGTGAAGGAGGTCCGGGACGGGACCGGCACCCTCAAGGGCTGGTACTGCGACATCACGCGGCCCGCCGTCGTCGAGGGCGGCGAGGTGGTGGTCGAGGACCTGGACCTCGACCTGTGGGTGTCGGCGGACGGCGGTGAGGTCCTGCGCCTGGACGAGGACGAGTTCGCGGCGAGCGGCCTCGCGGAGCGGGAGCCGGCGTCGGCCGCCGCCGCCCGCGAGGCGCTGGACGCGCTGGAGGTCCTGGCCCGCGACGGCCGCCTGCCGGGCGCGGAGCCCGTTGAAGAGCCCGGTCAGGAGACCGGCTTGCGGTAGTGGATCCGGTCGTACGGGCCGTCGAGACGCCGCTCGACGACCTCGTAGCCGTACCGCTCGTACATCTTCTGGTTCTCCCACATCATCGCGTTCGTCAGCAGCCGCACCTCGGGGAGCCCGAGTGCGCGGGCGCGCTCCTCCACGAAGGCGAGCAGGCGCCGGCCGAGGCCGGTGCCCTGCGCGTCGGGGTGGACGGCGAGGTTGTCGAGGTACAGGTGGTCGGCCTCGGTCCGCACCACCGCCAGGCCGGCCACCGGGTCACCGACGACGAACACCCTGCCCGCCGCGACATCGGCCGCGTGGTCCGCCTCCATCGGGGCCGGTACGAGACCGATCCGCGCGATGTAGTGGTGGTAGGCCGCGTCCGTGACGGCCTTCACGCGGTCGGTGTCGGCGGCGGTCGCGAGCCGGATCTCGAGATCGTTCATGCCGGTACGTTACGGCGGCGGGCGAGCACCTTCCTCAGGAGGGGCCAGGCCAGCAGCAGCACGATCACCGCGTACACGGCCACCGAGAAAGGCGTGTTGACCAGGCCGGTGACGCTGCCGTCGCTGATCTGGAGCGCCCGGCGCAGCTGCTGCTCGGCGGCCGGGCCGAGGATGACGCCGATGACGGCGGGCAGCACCGGCAGCCCGTAGCGGCGCATGCCGAACCCGATGAGGCCGATGACCAGCAGGATCACCAGGTCGAGTGCCTCGCCGCCGACCGCGTACGCGCCGACCGCCGCGAAGAACAGGATCCCGGCGTACAGGTACGGGCGCGGGATGCGCAGCAGCTTCGCCCACAGGGGCGCGAGCGGCAGGTTCAGCGCGAGCAGCAGCACCATGCCGACGAAGAGCGAGGCGATCAGGCCCCACACCAGGTCCGGTTCGCGTTGGAAGAGCAGCGGTCCGGGCTGGATGCCGTACTGCTGGAAGGCGGCGAGCATCACGGCGGCGACGGCCGTGGTGGGCAGCCCGAGGGTGAGCATCGAGACGAGGGTGCCGGCGGCGGAGGCGGAGGCGGCGGACTCCGGTCCGGCGACGCCCTCGATGGCGCCGCGCCCGAACTCGTCCTTGTGCTTCGACAGTCTCTTCTCGGTGACGTAGGACAGGAAGGTCGGGATCTCCGCGCCGCCGGCCGGGATCGCGCCGAAGGGGAAGCCGATCAGCGGTCCGCGCAGCCACGGCTTCCAGGTGCGCCGCATGTCCGCCCTGCCCAGCCAGGGCCGTCCGACGGGGATCGCGCCGCCGCCGGTACGCCGCAGATGGGCGGCGACCCACAGGGCCTCGCCGATCGCGAAGAGGCCGACCGCGACGATGACGACGTCGATGCCGTCGGCCAGCTGGAGCGAGCCGAAGGTGAGCCGCTGCTGGCCCGTCATCTGGTCCAGGCCGACGAGGCCGAGGGTGAGGCCGATGAGGAGGGAGGCCAGGCCCCGGACGCGGGACGAGCCCAGGACCGAGGTCACGGCGATGAACGCCAGCACCATGAGGGCGAAGTAGTCGGGCGCGCCGATGTCCACCGCCAGGTCGGCGACGGTCGGGGCGAGGGCGACGAGCAGGATCGTGCCGATCATGCCGCCCGCGAAGTGCCCGCCGGCCGCGGCGGCGAGCGCCTGGGCGCCGCGCCCCGCCTTGGCCATCGGGTTGCCCTCGATGGCGGCGACCACGGCCGCGCTCTCGCCCGGGGTGTTGAGCAGGATGGAGGTGGTCGAGCCGCCGAACATGGCGCCGTAGTAGATGCCCGCGAACATGATGAACGCGCCGGTGGGCTCCAGCCCGTACGTCACGGGCAGCAGCAGCGCGACGGCCATGGCGGGGCCGATGCCGGGCAGGACGCCGATGGCGGTGCCGAGCAGCACCCCTGTCGCCGCCCACAGGAGGTTCATGGGGGTGAGGGCGGTGGAGAAGCCGCCGAGGAGGGAGTTGAGGGCATCCATCAGAGCACTCCCATCAGCGGGCCGCCGGGGAGCGGGACGCCGAGCAGGTGGGTGAAGACGACGTAGGTGAGGAGGGAGAGGACGGCCGCGATGAGCGGGTCGCGGTCGAGGCGCCGGCTGCCGAGCGCGTACGCGGAGCCCCAGAAGAGCAGCGCGCCGGAGACCGGGAAGCCGAGCGGGCCGATGAGGACGGCGTTGGCGAGGAACACCCCGGCGAGGAGGAGGACCGTGCGCCAGTCGCTCGGCTCGGACAGGTCGACGTCCTCGCCGCCCTCGGCTTCGCCCCGGCCGCCGCGCAGGACGTCCACGGCGAGGAGGACGGCGACGACGAGGAGACCCGCGCCGACGACGACGGGGACGGTGGTGGGTCCGACGGGCCCGCGCTGCGCGAGGTCGACGTCCATCGTCAGCGCGTCGGTCAGGACGAGGACGCCGAGGACGGCGAGGAGCAGGCCGACGCCGAGCTCGGAGTGCTCGCGCAGCCAGGCACGTCCTGATGTGGCGGGTGTGCTCACAGCCCCAGCTCCTTCAGTACGGAGCCGACGCGGCGGTCCTGCTCGTCGAGGAACGCGCCGAACGCGTCCCCGGCGAGGAAGGCGTCGTCCCAGCCGTTCTTCTTGAGGGAGTCGCGCCACTGCGGGGAGTCGTGCAGTGCGGTGACGAGGCCGATGAGCTTGTCGCGCTCGGCGGCGGAGAGGCCGGGCGGGGCGACGACGCCGCGCCAGTTGGTGAACTCGGTGTCGAGGCCCGCCTCGCGGAGGGTCGGCGCGTCGAGGCCGGGGACGCGCTTCGGGCCGGTGACGGCCAGCAGCCGCAGCTCGCCCGCCTTGATCTGGTCGAGGTACTCGCCGACGCCCGAGACGCCGAAGGCGACCTTGTTGCCGAGGATGGAGGCGAGCAGCTCGCCGCCGCCGTCGAACGGGATGTAGTTGACGGATTTCGGGGCGATCCCGGCGGCCTGCGCCATCAGCATGGGCGCGAGGTGGTCCGGCCCGCCGGGCGACGAGCCGCCGCCGACGGGCAGTTTGCCGGGGTTCTTCCGCCAGGCCGCCAGCAGGTCCTGGATGGTCTTGTACGGGGAGTCCTTGCCGACGACCACGATGTCCTGCTCCTCGGTGAGCCGGGCGATGGGTGTCGTGTCGGCGAGGGTCGCGGGGGTCTTGTTGGTGTGTACGGCTCCGACGACGCCGAGGCCCATGGACATGGCGAGCTTGCCGTTGCCGTGTTCGCCGACGAGCCGGGTGAGGCCGACGGTGCCGCCGGCGCCGGGGAGGTTGAAGACCTCGACGTTGTGGGTGAGGCCCGCGTCCTCGGCGTTCTTGGCCGCGGTGCGCGCGGTGATGTCGTAGCCGCCGCCGGGGGTGTTGGGGACCATGAGGCGCAGGCCGGGGATCTGCGTGCCCGTGTCGGAGCCGCTGCCCGTCGTGAGCAGCGGCGGTCCCACGAGGACCAGCAGCGCCGCGCCGAGCAGGGCGAGCGGGGTGCGCAAGCGCAACGGAGCCGCCTTTCTTCGGAAGGGTGTGAAGTGGCCCACATGTTGCCCGCGCGTTAAGAAGCTGTCTCCCTTCCGCAACCAACGGACGTTGTGGTCCTTGTGGTCGCGACCTAGCGTGTCGCCGTGACGAAGGTGCTGGTGGTCGACGACGACTTCATGGTCGCCAAGCTGCACGGCCGCTATGTGTCCGCCGTGGACGGCTTCGAGGTCGTCGGGGTCGCGCACACCGGTGCGGAGGCGCTGCGCGCGGCCGACGCCCTGCGTCCGGACCTGATCCTGCTGGACGTGTACCTGCCCGACATTGACGGGATCGGCGTGCTGCGCGCGCTGCGGGAGGCGGGGCACGGCGTGGACGCGCTGTTCATCACGGCGGCGCGGGACGCGGGCACGGTCCGCTCGGCGCTGCGCGCCGGGGCGCTGCACTATCTGATCAAGCCCTTCAGCCAGGCGGCGCTGCGGGAGCAACTGCTGCACGTGGCGGCGCTGCGCAGCCGCCTGGAGGCGCTGGAGGAGGCGCGCCAGGAGGACGTGGACCAGATCTTCGGCACGCGCCCGCCGGGCTCGCGCGAGCTCCCGAAGGGCCTGGCGCCGCACACGGCGGAGCTGGTGGACCGCATCCTGCGGGCCCACCCGTCGGGCCTGTCGGCCACGGAGTGCGCGGAGGCGGGCTCGCTGTCGCGCGTGAGCGCCCGCCGCTACCTGGAGTACTTCGCGGAGACGGGCCGGGCGGAGGTGACCCTGCGGTACGGCGGCACGGGCCGTCCCGAACGGCGGTACCGGAAGGTGGGGTGAGACACGGCCGAGGCCCGTCCTGCCCCGAGGGGCGGGACGGGCCTCGTTCAGCGTCCGTCAGCGGCGGGATCAGCCGCCGAGCTTCTCCAGGTCGATGATCTGGTCGGCGGGCGGCGCCGTCACGGTGACGGGCTTGCCGAAGTCGCCGAAGGCGCCCGAAGCGGGCGCCGCGCCGCCCACCACGGTGTACTTGAGCAGGTACGGCTCGCCCTTGGCGGCGACGTAGAGCGTCGTGGTCTCGGCGCCGTCCTTCTTGGTCAGGACGGCCGCGGGCTGCCCGTCGACGGTGGTGTCGGCGCCCCGGGTGAGGCCGGTGACGTCGTCGCCGACGTCGAGGAGGCCGTCGGAGTCGCACATCTCGGCCATGCCCTCCGCCTCGGCGTCCGCCTGCGGCATCTCCACCCAGCGGCCCTTGAGGAGCTCGACCATGGCGTCGACCTCCTCCTTGGGGGTGTCCTCCTCACCCTGCCGCCAGTACTTCTCGTCGCCCTTCAGGTAGTACGCCTTCGCGGCGTGCCGGAACTGCACGCTCGCCCCTTCGCTGGTCAGCGTGCCGTCGCACTCGCCGGTCTTGCTCACCACGACCTCGAAGGTCTCGGGCACCTTCTCCACCGTGTCGGTGACCTTGGCCTTGAGGGAGTCGACGGCCTTGGTGACGTCCAGCGACTTGTCGGCGATCTGGTCGGCCGTCATGCCCTTGAACGGGTCCACGGGCTTGGACGGCGTCGACGCCGCGCTCGGGGTCGCCTTGCCGGTCTTGTCGGACGAGCCGCCGTCACTCTTCGAGCAACCCGTCAGGGCCAGGGCCACGGCGGCGCACACGGCCGCGCTCACGAGCGTCTTGTTGATCGCCATGATTGTTCTCCTCATTCGCATGCGCTTCAGCGCGTCATGCCAGACCCTCGGGGTCGCACGAGGGATGTACGCCTCAAACGTGATGTCCGACACAGGGGGGAGAAGGGCCTCTCCGCATCCTGCCGAGGCCGGCGCGGGGGGGGCGGAAGGCGCGGCTTCCTCAGCCCCCTCTTAGCGGTTCCTTAAACGGAGCGTAACGGTCACGCGGCCCTCTCCGGCGGTGTATGTGCAGGTCAGAGAGAGGCCACGAGACTGCCCGGGTAGCTCGGGGAGCCATTCAGGGAGCCACTGGGGGCGTGACAGGGCCCTCGTGCCCTTCATTGCCCGCGGGGGCGTCATCGCGCCCGAAGATGTCGTCCATCGCCTTGGCGCCCTCTTCGATCACCGGCCTCAACTGCTTCCGGTAGACCTTCTCCGTGGTGCCGCTGCCGCTGTGCCCAACCACACGCGCGATGACTTCGATCGGGATCCCGTGATCCGAGAGCAGGGATACGAGGCTGGTTCTCAACTCCCTCGTCGTCCATTCGTGAGGCTGGTCGACCCCCGCATCCCTCAGCTGCGCACGGAAGTGCCTTCGCACGTCGAGAGCAGTTCGCAACTGCCCGTTCTCGTTGGGGAAGACGAGCCCATCCTTGCTCCATGCCTTGCCGGCCGCTTTGAACTCCGCCTGCTGACGAGAGCGGAAGCCGGCGTCCAGCACGACCAGGATCTCCGGATCACCCGCGGACCACTGGCCCGCGGCGACGAGCCGTTCGACCACTTCGCGGACCTGGTCGGCAGTGACAGCGGCCAGGTCGGCGCCGGGGCCAGGCGGACCGCGTCCAGGAACGCGGACCAGGAGGTGCGGCCGCTCTCCAGGGCGACGACGACCGAGTACGGCCAGCCGGGCATCATCTGGTGCTTGGCGTTGCCGCGGCCGTAGGTGTGGCAGAACGAGCGGTCCGGCGCGGTCCCGGCGTCCGGGCGAAGCCAGGGTGAGACGTCCACCGCCAGGACCAGCCGGCCGTCCGCGGCCCGGGGCAGCGGTACTCCGGCCAGGACCCGCCGCAGCCGGGCGACGTCCACCCGGCCGCGGTTGAGACCGGCGTAGAGGGCGCCGTGGCCCCAGCGGTGCTCGGGCGCCAGCGCGAGGTCGACCAGCGAGCGCACCGGCCCGTCGGTGCACAGCACCGCGTCCGTCAGCTCGAACAACGCGTCCGCGCGCGCGGGCAGGCAGTCGTAGAAGTCGGTCCGGAACCGAGACAACACGGCCAGGGACTCAACGCGGACAGCGTCGTGCAGCAGACTCACCCTCGCAGCCGTGATCAATAGCGTCTCGACAACGCACATGATCACACCAATTCGGCACTGCTCCGCACCGGCCTTGATGCCAGGCCGCAGCACCGCGGTCTCCTGGCCTGTCAGTCACGCCGGGCAGAATGCGGCCTCGTGAGCCTCCACTTTGAAGTCGTCTTCACCTGCTTCCTCCGGGACAACACCCCCGACGCTGTGCTGGAAGCCCTGCGTTGGCACCTCGACATGGTCCCCGAGCGCCCGAGCGGGCTCAACGCGGACGAGCACATGTTCCCAGTGCTGGCACCGGATCCGGACGGCCGCTTGCCAGGAGGGGACTTCGCGTCTCTCCGGCGTCAGTCCCGAGGCTTCGCAGCTGGCCGAGAGCTCTACGCATGGGGACTGTTCAGCCGCAACTACTGGAAGGACGACGAGATGGGTGAGCTGGTCACGATCCTTGACCTGCTGGCGCCCCACGTCGAAGAGCCCGGTTACGGCGGATACTTCCGCGAGCAGTACGACTCTGAGCCGACCGTTTTCACCTTCCAGAACGGCACCTACGGGCCGTTGAAACTCTGACCGAGGTCAGCTGCTGAGCGCCGAGGAGGTTAAATAACAAGCTGTGGACCTGTTGCGGAGCGTAATTGGTGACGGCCCCGGTGGCGTGCACCGGAGAGCGATCGTGCAGGCTGGACACATGGCCAATCGCGTTGAGAAGTACCTCGCCCATCTTGATCGACTTTCCGGAGGAAGAGAGCCCCGCTTCTTCCCTGTCGAGTCGACCAAGCAGGGTCTGCGGGGCGTAACGGAGATCGTGTACGACAACCTGCCGGACGGGCTTCTCACGGCGCTCACCTACGGCCTGTCCCTGGCAGAACATCCGGATTGGCAGCACGGCTCGCCGGAACTCTGCCTCAGTGTGAACTCGACAAACGTGATTTGGGCCCACGCGGTGGGATTCCTCGCCGAGCAGCTCCGTGGAACCTGCCCATTCAGTTACGGCAGCACGATCAACTTCGGTGAGCGCATCGTGCCCGAGTCAGAGATGACAGCCTTCTGCGTGTTCGCGCCACTGGCCCTCGGCAAAGACGACTACCTGGGCATCGACGTGGGGGTTCCGGGACACGAGGGCCACGACGTGATCAACATCCAAGGCATGTACCCCATCCACGAGGTCGAGCGGCAGTTCATCAACGAGCACGGGCTTGAAGCCTTCTGGAAGAGCGACTGGGAGCCCACCGACGTGCTGCGGCGCCCCGCGATCTGAATTTGGGTAGGGCCGCGGCCCTTCCCACAGTTTCCAGGCGTTGGTGAAACCCTCGTTCCATCGAGGACACGGTTCAGGACTGGGCAAGGTGCGTTGGGCGGTCGAGCGCGCCTTCGCCTGGCTGCACCAGTTCAAACGGCTCCGCGTCCGCTACAAGCGACGCGCTGATCTCCACCTGGGCCTGCTCGAGCTGGCCTGCAGCCTCATATGCCTTCGCCGCCTGCGAACCTCATAGAGTCGGCCCGTCTGTGGCCGCCTCCCACCTGCCGATGCGTGACTCAGCGTGGCCAGGCCGCAGAACCTGAGCCAGAACCGGTTCTCGTGAACAAAGCCAGAGGGGGAGCCACATCGGGAGCCACCGGAAGCGAGACGACTCGGCCTCTCGTGGACAACCACGGACGATCGATGTCGGACAGCGAGGCCAGGAACACGACTACAGCCCCGCTTCCTGAGCCCCCACTTAGCGCTTCCTTAAACGGAGCATAAGAATCCCCATCCACCGCTCCCAGCAGGCGATTTCGGGGTTTCGAGGGGCTAGCTTGCTGATCACCGGGCTGATCCGGGCCGTCGGCGCCGAGCTCATCGGGGGGCTGCGCCGCCCGTCCGGATCCGTTTCCGTAGCCACCCCCCACATCGCCGTTCCCTCGAAGGAGTACGTCACCATGAGCCCTCGCCGCCGTACGGCCGCCGCAGCCGCCGTCCTCGGGGCCGCGCCGCTCGCGCTGGCAGGACTGGCCGCCTCCCCGGCCGCCGCGCACGGGACGATGACGGACCCCGTCAGCCGGGTGTCCGCCTGTTACGCCGAGGGGCCCGAGAGCCCCGACTCGGCAGCCTGCAAGGCGGCGGTCGCGGCGAGCGGAGCGCAGGCGTTCTACGACTGGAACGAGGTCAACATCGCCAACGCCGCCGGGAACCACAAGCGGCTCATCCCGGACGGCAAGCTCTGCAGCGCCAACCGCGACAAGTACAAGGGGCTCGACCTGCCCCGCGCCGACTGGCCGTCCTCGCCGCTCGCCGCCGGCAAGCACACCTTCCAGTACAAGGCGACCGCGCCGCACAAGGGCTCCTTCGAGCTGTACATCACGAAGGACGGCTACGACCCGTCCAAGCCGCTGAAGTGGTCGGACCTGGAGGCCAGGCCGTTCGCGACGGTCACCAACCCGAAGCTGGAGAACGGCGCGTACGTCTTCGACGGCGTCGTCCCGGCGAAGTCCGGGCGCCACCTGATCTACTCGATCTGGCAGCGCTCCGACTCGCCCGAGGCGTTCTACACCTGCTCCGACGTGGTCTTCGGCAAGGACAGCGGCGGCTCCGCCCCGGCGCCGACCGCCTCGGCCCCCTCCGACCAGCAGATCGAGGACGGCGCCGACCAGTCGACGGTCGACCACGGCGGCCACGGTGGCGACGACCACCACACCCCGCAGCCGTCGGCGGAGCCCAAGGGGCCGGAGCAGGCGAAGGACACGAACAACACGCCCGAGGCCAACGCGCCGCAGGCGAACGGCGCGGGCACCCCGTCGCCCGCCGCCGCGCCCGCGTCCGCGCCCGGCGGGGAGAACCTCGCCGAGACCGGAGCCGACGGCATGACCCCGTACGTGGCGATCGGCGGCGCGGCCGTCCTGGCGATCGGCGCCGCGGTGCTGTTCGGCGCCGCGCGCCGCAAGTCCGCCCCGGCGGGGCGGCACGGCCGCTGAGGGGCCTGAGGGCTGACAGACCGACGGTGCCGGGGTCCGCGCGGAGGCGGGCCCCGGCACCGTCATGTCCGCGCCGGGCGCCGGACGCCGGGCGCCGGGCGTCAGCCGAGGACGGACGCGCAGGTGGTGGGCGTCGCGTGCGCCGGGTCGAGCGCGTTCACGACCTCGTGGAACGTGATCCGGTCGGTCAGCCCGATCGCCACGTGCTCGGAGAGGTCCAGCGGGCACAGGTCCTGAAGGAGCACGTTGCGGACGTTCGGGCCGTCGAGGAACTGGGAGCGGTACGGCGTGACGACCTGGTCGTACTTGGTGGCGATGACGGTGTAGTCGACGCCCGGAACGGTGTCGCCGCCCTCGTTGAGCTTCGACATGAACGGCGAGCCGGCCACCTGGTCGGCGAGGGCCGGCGTCTTCTCGTTCAGCAGGTCGCCCACGCCGGGGAAGTACGGCAGCAGCGCGGTCAGGCCGAGCAGCGTGGTGCCGTGGTTGTCGGGCGCGATGCCGACGAGGGCGTTCACCTTCTCCGCGCCGCCGAGGAACTTGAGGTAGTAGCGGGGCATCATGCCGCCCTGCGAGTGACCGACGAGGTCGGCTTCGGCGGCGCCGGTCGCGGCGAGGACCTCGTCGACGTACGCGTCGAGCTGTTCGGCCGACTTCGCGATGGGGCCGAGGCCGTGGACGAACGGCACGCCGGGCAGCTGCCCGTAGTCGAGCGAGAAGACGCAGTAGCCGCGCCGGACCAGGTACGGCGCGAGGCCGAGCCAGTTGTCGACGGAGTTGGCGAACGTGCCGTGGACGAGCACGACGGGCCGCGGGTGGGCGGCGGACGGCTTGCAGGAGTAGTCGTTCCAGCCGCCGCTGGGCGCGGTGGCGGCCTGGGCGGTTCCCGCGCCCGGGGCGAGGGTCGCGGCGGTAGCGAGGGCGAGGACGGCCAGCGTCGCTCTGAACGCGCGCCGGAGGCGCGAGGGCATGCGTGAGGGCAGCATCGAGTGGTCTCCCTGCGGCTCAAGGAATGGGTGGGGCGTCGGCGGGACGCCCCGTGGCCCGGACCACTGATGGGGGACGCGACATGGGGACTGCCGCGTTCATGCCAAGTTACGTGCGGGTAGCGGAGGCTGGGAAGTTACGCGTCGGTAAAAAAGAAGCGGAGTTACCGCGTCGACCCCACCCGCGCGCGACGGGACGGCAGGAGGCGCGCCGGCGCCGCGTCGGCCGTACGCCGCCCCGCTCGCCCCAGCGCCCTACGCCGCCAGCGAGCCCGGCCCGATGATGCCCGGCCCGAACCGCGCCCGCGCCTTGTCCGCCACCGCCTCCAGCCGCCGCGCCTTCTCGTCCGCCGCGTCGAACGACAGCTGGTGCGCGGCGTGTTCGGCGGGCACCAGCCCCTCCGCGCGCAGCCCCACGGCCCGCACCCGCGCCCGCTGCAGCCCGAGCGCCTCGTGCATCGCGTACGCGGTGGCGGCCAGGTCCGCCGAGTGGGCGCTCGGTTCGCGCAGCGTCCGCGTCCGCGTGGTCGCGGTCCGGTCGGCGTACCGCACGGTCAGCGTCAGCGAGCGGCACACCTGCCCCTCGCCCCGCATCCGCGCGCCCAGCTCCCCGGCGAGCGACAGCAGGGCGCGCCGGTGCCGCTCCTGGTCCAGCTCGTCGCGGTCGAAGGGCCGTTCAGCGGCGACGGAGCGGGAGGCGGCGTTCGGGACGACGGCCGTGCGGTCGACGCCCCGCGCCCGCTCCCACAGTTCGCGTCCGGCCCGCGCGCCGACGATCCGCTGGAGCACGGCGAGCGGCGCGGCGGCCACGCGCCCGATGGAGTCGAGCCCGTACGCGCAGAGCGTGCGCGCGGTGGCGGGGCCGACGCCGTACAGCGCGGCGACCGGCTTGTCCCGCAGGAACGCCTCGGCGTCCTCCACCACCAGCGTCGTCCCGGGTGCCGCGTCGCGCGCCGCCATGCGCGCGAGCATGGGGTTCGGCCCGGCCCCGATGGCGCACTCGACGCCGTACAGGGCGAGCGCCCGGACGCGGATCACGGCGGCCAGTTCGGCGGGGCCGCGCCCGAAGTACCGTACGGCCCCGCGCACGTCCGCGAGGGCGGCGTCGGGCGGGGCCGCCTCGACGACGGGCGTGAACTGGCCTAGCATGCCGACCAGTTGCGGAAGCAGCGCCTCGGCCCCTCCGCTTTCAAGAGTGGGCTCCAGCCGGAATCGTACGTAGAGGATCATCCCGCGCTCCCCTGACTCTGGTGCCACAGCTTCTTCGGGACCTTCGCCGTCCCCTCGCCCGCCGGGCGCAGGTCGGCCCAGGGGTTCATCTCGTAGCCCGTCGGCATCGTGATGCGCCGCCCGCTGTCGGAGGACGGCGGCGGGGCGCCGCCCGGCGCCGGCTCGGCCAGCCGTGCCGCGACCGCGTCCAGGCCGCCCTCGCGCCGCAGCTCCACCAGTTCGGCGAGGTTCCAGGCGGCGGAGCCGACCACGCTGAGGCTGCGCGGGCCGCGCCGCTGCACCACGCCGCGTACGAGCAGCAGCCAGGAGTGGAAGACGGTGTGCGCGCACCGCTCGTGGCTGTCGTCGAAGAAGGCGAGGTCGACCAGGCCGGTCCCGTCGTCGAGCGTGGTGAAGATGACGCGCTTGCCGGACCGGATCGGCGGGGTCTGGGTGGCCGCCTTGGCGCCCGCGACCAGCACGGTCTGCCCGTGCGGGGCCGTGCGCAGCCGCTGCGCGGAGACGACGCCGAGCTCGGCGAGGAAGGCCTGGTGATCGCTCATCAGGTTCCGCGAGGCGTCCATGGACAGCACGCCCAGCTCGGCGCTGAGCCGCTCCTCTTCGGTGAGGTCCGGCAGCCCGATCGGCGCGGACCTCCGGCCGCCGGCGAGCGGCAGCTGGTCGCCGTACGAGCCGGAGCCCCGCTGCATGCGGTGGAGTTCGGAGAGGTGCAGCAGCAGGTCGCGGCGGTTGCCGCCGAAGGCGTCCAACGCGCCGACCTGGGCGAGCCGCTCGGCGACGGGCCGGCTGGGCCTGGCCCGCTCCCAGAAGTCGAGCAGCGAGGCGTACGGCTGCCCGGCCTCGATGCGCGCCGCCTCCGCCTCGCTCATCCCGTGGACGTCCGCGAGGGCGAGCCGCAGGCCCCACTTCCCCAGCGAACCGGACACCAGTTCGATCCGGTGGGCGACCGCCGACCGGTTCACATCCACCGGCAGCACCGGCACCCCGCGCCGCCTCGCGTCCGCCAGCAGCAGCCGCTTGGGGTACATCCCGGGATCGTGCGTGAGCAACCCGGCGTAGAAGGCGGCCGGGTAATGCGCCTTCAGCCACGCCGACTGATACGTCGGTACGGCGAAGGCCACCGCGTGCGCCTTGCAGAAGCCGTACGAACCGAAGGCCTCGACGATCTCCCAGGTCCGGGCGACCACGCCCTCCGCGTACCCCTTCGCCCGCGCGTGGTGCTCGAACCAGACCTTGATGCGGCCCTGCGACTCGGGGTCGGACAGCCCGCGCCGCACCGCGTCGGCCTCCTCCCGCCCGCAGCCGGTCATGATGTCGAGGATCTTGATGATCTGCTCGTGGAAGACGACGACTCCGTACGTCTCCTTCAGCGCGTCCTCCAGATCCGGGTGCGGGTAGCGGACGGGCGCGCGGCCGTGCCGGGCCTCGATGAACGGCCGCACCATGTCGGCCGCGACCGGTCCGGGCCGGAAGAGGGAGATGTCCACGACCAGGTCGTGGAAGGTGGACGGCTGGAGCCGTCCGACCAGGTCGCGCTGGCCCGGCGACTCGATCTGGAAACAGCCGAGCGTCTCGGCCGACCTGATCAGCTCGTACGTGGCGGGGTCGCCGGGCCGCACCTGCTCCGGGTCGTCGATGTCGACGACCTCGCCGCTCGCCCGCTCGACCTCGGCGACCGCGTGCGCCATCGCCGACTGCATCCGCACCCCGAGCACGTCGAGCTTGAGCAGGCCGAGCTCCTCCACGTCGTCCTTGTCGAACTGGGACATGGGGAAGCCCTCGCCGCTGGTCGGCACCACCGGCGTACGCCGCAGCAGCGAGGCGTCCGAGAGCAGCACCCCGCACGGGTGCATGGCGACGCCGCGCGGCAGCGCGTCCAGCGCCTCGACCAGCTCCCACAGCCTGCCGTACTTCTCCTTCTCTCCCGCGAGCGCGCGCAGCTCGGGCAGCTCGTCCAGCGCGGCGCGGGCGTCGCGGGCGCGGATGTGCGGGAAGGACTTGGCGATCCGGTCGATGTCGGCCGGGTCCATGGACAGCGCGGCGCCCACGTCCCGTACGGCGTGGCGCACCCGGTACGTCTCGGGCATGGCGACGGCGGCGACCCGCTCGGGGCCGAAGCGGTCGAGGATCGCGCGGTAGACCTCCAGGCGGCGCGCGGACTCCACGTCGATGTCGATGTCGGGCAGCGCGGGCCGCCGCACGGAGAGGAACCGCTCCATCAGCAGGCCCTGTTCGACGGGGTCGGCGTGGGCGATGCCGAGGAGGTGGTTGACGAGCGACCCGGCGCCGGAGCCGCGCGCGGCGACCCGGATGCCCATGGTCCGGGTGTCCTCGACGACCTGGGCGACGGTGAGGAAGTACGTGGCGAACCCGAGCCGCTCGATCGTCCGCAGCTCGTCCTCCAGGCGGGACCAGTACGCGCGCTTCCGGTCGTGGCCGCGCAGCACCATCCCGGCGGCGCAGCGCGAGCGCAGCACCCGCTCGGCGGTGCGCCGGTCCGCGCCGACGAGGTGCGCCTCGGGGAAGTGCACACTGCCCATGCCGAGGTCGTCCTCGGAGTCGACCAGGCACGCGGCGGCGGTCTCCTCGGTGAGGGCGAGCAGCCGGTGCGCGGTGTCGCGGCGGAAGCCGGCGGCCTCGGCGACGCGCTCGGCGGTGGCCGCCATCGCGGCCGGGTCCTTGAGCCAGCGCTCCCCGCTGTCGAGGCCCTTGCGCGGGTCGATGGGCATCAGGCGGCGGGCCGCGTCGAGGACGTCGGCGACCGGGCCGAGGCCGGGGTCGGCGTACCGCACGGCGTTGGTCAGTACGGCGCGGACGCCCTGTTCGGCGGCGAGGCCGAGGGTGCGGGCGGCGTGCCGCAGCGAGCCGGGACCGGTGCCGGTGCGGCCGTGGTGGACGACCTCCAGGCGCAGGGCGTCGCCGTACGTCTCGCGCCAGGGGGCGAGGAGGCGGGCGGCGCGGTCGGGCCGTCCGGCGGCGAGGGCGCGGCCGACCTCGGAGTCGGGTCCGAGCAGGACGGTCACGTCGCCGCCGTGGTTCTCCTGCCAGGGCAGCAGCGGGGAGGGGCCTTCGGCGGCGTGCGCGGCGGTGATCAGCCGGCACACGGTGGCCCAGCCCTCCCGGGAGCGGGCGAGGAAGAGCGCGCGGGGCGCGGACTCGTCGACGAAGGCGCCGCCGCGCACGGGGGTGCGGCGCCGCTCGGTGCGCGAGCCCTCCTCCCGTACGGGCGCGCCGATCGCGAGGTCGACGCCGAACAGCGGGCGGACGCCCTCCTTGGCGCAGGCCAGGGCGAAGCGGACCGCGCCCGCGACGGTGTCGCGGTCGGTCAGGGCGACGGCGTCCATGCCGCGCTCGGCGGCGCGCGCCGCGAGCCGCTCCGGGTGGGAGGCCCCGTACCGCAGGGAGAAGCCCGAAACGGTGTGCAGATGCGTGAAGCCTGGCACCCGCACCTCCTGGATCGATCCGCTCTCACCTCCCCCACTCACCACCATAGACCAATTTCGAACGCCTGTACGACACGCTTTCCGAACGCCTCCGCCGAACGCCTCCACCACACGCCTCCGCCCCGCCGGGTCCGCCATTCAGCCCACTCCACCTGCGAAGACGCGGACCGCCCCGGAGCGTGGGGGCATGAAGTTCGCCGACGAGGTCAAGAACGCCGTCACCCCGCGGGCCGCGCTGCTGGTCGTCGGCGTCCTCGCCCTGCAGCTGCTCTTCATCGCCTCCTACGTGGGCGCCCTGCACCATCCGAAACCCCAGGACGTGCCCTTCGGCGTGGTGGCCCCCGGCCCCGCCGCCGCCCAGGCCGCCGACCGCCTGGGCCGGCTGCCCGGGGACCCGCTCGACCCCCGGGTGCTCCGCGACGAGGCGGAGGCGCGCCGGCAGATCATGGACCGGAAGATCGACGGCGCCCTGCTCGTCGACCCGCAGGGCACCACCGACACCCTGCTGGTCGCCTCCGGCGGGGGCGCCGCCCTCGCGAACGCCCTGACCCGGATCACCACCGAGGTCGAACACAACCAGCGGCGCGCCGTCCGGACCGTCGACGTCGCCCCGGCCTCCCCCGGCGACTTCAACGGCCTCTCGGCCTTCTACCTCGTCGTCGGCTGGTGCGTGGGCGGCTACCTGTGCGCGTCGATCGTCGCGATCAGCGCGGGCTCCCGCCCCTCGAACCCCCAGCGCGCGATCATCCGCCTCGCCGTCCTCGCGCTCTCCGGAATCGCCGGCGGCCTCGGCGGCGCGCTCATCGTCGGGCCCGCGCTCGACGCGCTGCCCGGCAGCATCCTGGGCCTGTGGGGCCTGGGCGCCCTCGTCGTCTTCGCGGTCGGCGCGGCCACCCTCGCGCTCCAGGCGGTCACCGGCGTCGTCGGCATCGGCCTGGCGGTCCTGCTCATCGTGATCGCCGGAAACCCGAGCGCGGGCGGCGCCTTCCCGGCCCCGATGCTCCCCGACTTCTGGCGCGCGATCGGCCCCGGCCTGCCGCCGGGCGCCGGTACGTGGGCGGCGCGCTCGATCGCGTACTTCAAGGGGAACGCGGTCTCCGGCCCGGCGCAGGTGCTCGCCATCTGGGCGCTGATCGGCACGGTGATCACGCTGGTGGCGTCGGCGGTGCGCAGGGAGAAGAACATGCCGGCATGACAAGGCCCGGGTCGCCACCAAGACGACCCGGGCCTTGCGACCGTGTCAGCCGAACGGGTCGGCCGATGCGTGTCAGCCGATCCGCGCGCCGTACGCCGCCAGCGCCTCCGTCACCGGCTGGAAGAAGGTCGTCCCGCCCGCCGTGCAGTTGCCGCTGCCGCCGGAGGTCATCCCGATCGCGGTGTCGCCCGCGAAGAGCGAGCCGCCGCTGTCGCCCGGCTCGGCGCAGACGTTGGTCTGGATGAGGCCGTGCACGATCTGGCCGTTGCCGTAGTTGACCGTGGCGTTGAGGCCGGTGACCTCACCGGAATGCACCTGGGTGGTCGAGCCGCTGCGGGTCACCTTCATCCCGACGGTCGCCTCGCCCGCCTTGGTGATCTTCTGCACGCTGCCGTTGTAGAGGTTCACCTCGCTCGGCTCCGGGGCCATGCTGTGGTACCTGACCAGCGAGAAGTCGTCGCCCGGGAAGCGCGAGTCGACCATCGTGCCGATCGCGGGACCGCCCGCGGTCGCCGACCAGCGGCTGCCCGCCTCGCCGCAGTGGCCCGCGGTGAGGAAGTGCGGCTGGCCGTCCTTGACCACGTTGAAGCCCAGCGAGCAGCGCCCGCCCCCGCTGTGGATGGCGTCACCGCCCCGCAGGAACGGCCGGAACGCACCCGAGGTGCGCTTCAGTTCGGCCTTCGACCCCAGGCCCCGCACCACGCCGCTCAGCTTCTCCCACGACGCGCCCTTCACGGTCCCGTCCGCCGTGACGACCATCTTGTTCGTCACCGGGTCCAGGGCCCAGGAGGTGCCCGGTATGGTCGCCCGCTCCCGCAGCGTCCGCCCGGCCTCGGTGAGCTCGGCCAGACTGTGCTCGACGACTCTCGCCTCACCGCCCGCCTCGCGCACGGTGTCGGCCGCGGCCTCGTCGACCACGTTGACCACGAGCGTCCTGGACTTCGCGTCGTAGTACGCGCCGGCCGCGTCGCCGCCGAGCCGCTCGGTGAGCGTCGAGGCGAGGTTTCCGGCCGCCGTCACCGACAGCGGCCTCACCTCCGCGTCGCTGGCGTTCGCCGTCTGGAACGTGATGCCCGCGCCCAGCAGGGCCACCGCGGCTCCGCCGGCCAGCGCCGCACGCCTTTTGGGTATGCGTCGATGCTTCAACTTCGACCTCCTGTGGGGGGCCGTACCAGGACAAGTGGGGTGACCTGACACGGAGGATGGGAGTCCACTATCCCGACGCAAACAGGTAGCACACAAGGTCGACTTCGGGACGCGCACGCGATTTTCACTATGCGCCCCCGGCGCTCCCACGCCGGTAAGGCGACAATGCGTCCCCCGCGCGCCCCCTCTGATGGGTCATCATCAGACCTGTGACCCAGCGGAGGAGGCGGGGGCTTGCGACGTCGCGTACGCACGGCGGACGGCCGGCATCTCATGGTGGAGCGCCTCGGGGACCCGCGGGGCCGTCCTGTCTTCCTGCTCCACGGCACACCGGGCAGCAGACTCGGTCCGGCACCCCGCGGCATGGTGCTCTACCAGCGCGGCATGCAGCTCATCGCGTACGACCGCCCCGGCTACGGCGGTTCGGACCGGCTGCCCGGCCGCAGCGTGGCGGACGTGGTCCAGGACGTCACGGCCATCGCCGACGCGCTGGAGCTGGAGCGGTTCGCGGTGGTGGGCCGCTCCGGCGGCGCCCCGCACGCGCTGGCCTGCGCGGCGCTCATACCCGAGCGGGTGACGCGCACCGCCGCGCTCGTCACGCTGGCGCCCCGTGACGCGGACGGGCTCGACTGGTTCGAGGGCATGGCCGCGTCGAACGTCATCGAGTACACGGCCGCCACCATCGACCCCGACGGCGTCGCCGCCCGCCTCACCCCCCGCGCCGACGCAATCCGCAAGGACCCGGTCCGGCTCCTGGACGACCTGCGCCGCGAACTGACCGCCTCCGACCGGATGGTGGTCTCCGACGCGGGCGTCCGCTCGATGCTGCTGCGCAACTACCAGGAGGCGCTGCGGACCTCGGCGTACGGCTGGATCGACGACGCCCTGGCCTTCTGCAGCCCGTGGGGCTTCGACCCGGCGGACATACCGGGCGAGGTGCTCCTCTGGCACGGCGAGCAGGACGTCTTCTCGCCGGTGGGCCACTCGCGCTGGCTGGCCCAGCGCATCCCGGGCGCGACGGCGGTGCTGGAGCCGTCGGCCGCGCACTTCGACGCGCTGCACGCGCTGCCCCGCGTGCTGACCTGGCTCCTGGAGGAGCCCCCGGCCCGGCCGCTCGCCTAGGGGAGTGGCCGGGGGCTCCGGCGGCGTCACACCGCCAGCGGCTCCAGGTCCCGGTGGACCCGGCGCTCGTCGCGGGCCAGGCGCGTCAGCGCGTGGTCCTCGCCGAGCTGGCGCGACAGCTCCTCCGCGGTCTCGGCGCGCAGGTGCGCCGCCTCGTCCTTGCGGCCCAGCGCGCCGAGCGTCACGGACATGTTGGAGGCCACGGCCAGCACCTCCGGGTGGTTGCCGCCCAGCACCTCGCGCAGGGCGCCCACCGTGCGGCGCTCGATGCCCAGCGCCTCCTCCAGCTCGCCGAGGTCCGCCTTGGCGTTGGCGAGGTTCACCGTGCAGAACAGCACGTGCGGGTGCCGGTCGCCGAGCACCTCCCGCAGCACCCGCAGCGTGGCCTGCAGGGTCTGCTCGGCGGTGTCGGGCATCCCGCAGCCCCACTGGTAGATGCCGAGGTTGTTGAGCGCGGCGAGGGTGTACGGGTGCCGCTCCCCCGGCACCTTCATGTACTGGTCCACGACCTCCTGCGCGAGGTCCCGCGCCGCGACCGGCTCCCCGGCCGCGTACAGGTCCGCCGCCAGGTTGAGGTCGCAGGCGAGGGAGTCGGGGTTGGCCGAGGTGTACTTGGCGCGGTACCGGTTCCGGGTGGCGGTGGTGAGCCGCCGCGCGTCCTCCAGGCGCCCGGCCCGCCGCAGCGACACGGCGAGCGACTTGGCCGCCGCGAGCGTGCCGGGGAAGGCCCGGCCGAGGGTGTCCTTGTAGATCTGGTACGTCCGGCTCAGCAGCGTCACCGAGTCCTCGTACCGCCCGACCTCCCGCAGGTCGCGGGCGAGCGAGGTGGCGGACGACAGGGTGTACGGGTGCTCGGGCCCCAGCACCTCGGTGCGGCGGTCGAAGACCTCCTGGTCGATCTCCCGGGCCCGGGCGTACTGCCCGACCATGCGCAGGTTGAGCGCCAGGTTGTTGGCGGCGGCCAGCGTCCTCGGGTGCGCCTCGTGGAAGATCTGGCTGAAGCCCTCGTGCGCCTCGGTCGCCAGCTCCATGGCTCTGCCGTACTCGCCCAGCGTGCCCAGGTCCATGGCAAGCCCGCTGGTCGTCATGTACGTGTGCGGGTGCGAGGGGCCGAGGACCTCCCGCTGCCGCTCCAGGGTGACCTCGTCGAGCTCCCTGGCCTCCACGTAACGGCCCTGCGAGCGCAGGATGTTCGACAGGTGGAAGCGCAGGTAGAGATACTGGAGGTCGTCGTTGCCCAGCATCTCGCGCCAGGCGTCCCTCAGCTCGGTGCCGAGCGACCACGCGGTCTGCCAGTCGCCGCGCTTCCACAGGTAGCGCACCCGGTCGATGAGGAGCCGCCGGGTCTCGGGGTCCCGGCACAGGCGCGCCTCCGACGGGCCGAGGTGGGGCCAGATGGTGGCGAACCGGGGCCAGGTCTCGGGGTTGTCGATCGGCTCGTCGTCGTCGGGCCGCGCCCCGGCGAGGATCCGGTGGACGGCGTGCCGGGCCTCCTTCTGCTCCTCCTCCGAGAGCTGCGCGCGGATGACGGCCTGCACCAGCCGGTGCACCTGGATGGAGTTGGAGACCTGGTCGACCTTGGCGAGGGCGAACCGCCCGATCTCCCGGATCACCCGCCCCAGCACCAGCTTCTCCTGGAGCGAGGCGTCGTACGGCTTGAGGGCCTCGATCATCTGCTTGCTGTACAGCAGGTTGGCGTGGATCGGCTCGGGCGCGAAGAAGGCGCACAGCTGGAGCAGCCGCACGGCGGCCGGTGAGCGCTCCTGGAGCCGTTCGATGGAGACGTTCCAGGTGGCGGCGACCGGCTCCGGGTAGCCGGCCGGCTGGTTGAGGGCCAGGGTCCTGGCGGCGGCCTGGTCCAGCTGCTCCAGGTAGGCGGAGACGGGTGTGGCGGTCTCCGCGATCCAGGCGGCCGCCTGTTCGACGGCGAGCGGCAGGTCGCCGACGGCGGTCGCCACCTTGTCGGCGTCCTCGACGCTCAGCCCCTTGGCGCGGCGCTGGAGGTGCTCGATGGACTCCTCGCGCAGGAACACGTCGACGGGCAGCGCGTCCCCGTACTGCGACCACGTCTGGTTCCGGGAGGTGACCAGGATGTGGCCGCCCGTGGGGAAGAAGCGCTTCAGCGCGTCGGGGTCGTCGGCGTTGTCGAAGACGAGCAGCCAGCGGTTGGTGGGCACCCCGCGCCGCAGCAGGTCGATGGCCTCCTGGGACGCGGAGGCCATGTCCTCGCCGACCTGCGCGCCGAGCCGTACGGCGAGCTCGGCCAGCGAGGCGATGACGTCGTCCGTCTGCTCGGCGGAGACCCACCACACCAGGTCGTAGTCGGCCATGAAGCGGTGTACGTACTCCAGCGCCACCTGCGTCTTGCCGACGCCGCCGAGCCCGTACAGCGTCTGCGGCTGCGGCAGGACGACGGCCAGCCCGCCGCCGAGCTGGTCGCGCATCCGCTCCAGCACCATCGACCGGCCGGTGAAGCCGGGGTTGCGGGGCGGCGCGTTCCAGATCTTCGGCACGGTGCCGGGGAACCGCGGCCCGGGCGGCACGCCTTCGTTGAGCTTGACGGGCCGGTCCAGGGCGCGCAGCAGCGCGGCGGTGGCGCCCACCTCGTCGAGCCGGTACAGGTCCACGGGGTTCCTGTCGATGTACGGGGCGGTGAGCCGGACGTCGCCGACGCGCACCGGCAGCAGCTGGCGCCGCCCGCCGCCCGGGTCTTCGGCGGCGGCCCGCTCCCAGACCTGCACGGCGCGGGAGGACTTCAGGTAGGCGCTGGAGAGCAGGACCACCGTGCGGGCGGCGCTCTCGGCGGCCTCCAGGGGATCGCTGCCGGAGACGGCGGGGTCGGCGGAGACGTCGCGGGGGACGACGCGGAAGCCGGCCCGGGTGAGGACGGACTCGATCCAGTCGGCCCACATGCGGTTCTCGGCGACGTACGACAGGAACAGGTCGGCGGGCTGGGCGGGGCGGCGGCGGGTGAAGGCGTCCCGGATCCGCAGCCGCACCTCGTCGTTGACGGACGGCATGGCGGTGACCTCGCCGTCGGTGATGACGGCGGTGAGCCGCTCGAAGGCGGAGAGCAGCGAGTTGGCGATGCCCGCGTCGTCGCCGAAGGTGGCGAGGGTCTCCTCGTAGGCGTAGTAGGGCCGGTACGGGATCTCGACGGCGCCCCAGTAGGAGGCGAGCTCCTCGCCGGTGAGCCCGCTGGGGAAGCCGTCGAACTTCAGCCGGGCCAGGGCGCGGCCGGCGTCGGCCTTCTCCTTCTCGCCCTCGTCGATGCGCATGGGGACGGGGAAGATCCGGATGCCGCGGCCGCCGTACCGCTCGTCGATCTGGCGGGCGACGGCGGCGGCGCCGTCCATGGACTGGTCGCTCAGGGTGAAGCAGTCGACCAGGGCGTCCGGGAGGTGGACGGTGCAGATGTCGGCGATGTCGCTGAGGCCGGTGCGGCTGTCGATGAGGACGTAGTCGTAGGCGGCCTTCATGTCGTCGCGCAGGGCGTCGAAGAAGTGCCCACCGCCGAGGCGGTCGTAGAAGTTGTCCCAGTCGAAGGTGGAGACGGTGGCGGAGTACTCGCGGTTCTGCCGTCCGGCGGAGACGAAGTCGAGGGTGCCGCCGTCGGGGAACTGCCAGCCGAGCGCCTCGGGGGTGAGGGAGACGGCGTGCGGCTGGATGCGCGCGTAGTCGCGGTGCCAGTCGTCGGGCCGCTGGACGGGGCTGGTGGCGGCCCAGGCGTACTCGGTGATCAGGTCGATGACGCCGGTGGTGGCGCCGAGCGTGGACGGGTCGAGGAAGGGGTGGAAGAAGCGGTGCAGGCCGGGCGCCTCCAGGTCCCAGTCGACGGCCAGGACCCGCTTGCCGTTCGCGGCGAGGATCCAGGCCGTGTTGGCCAGGGCCATCGTCCGTCCCGTACCACCCTTGTACGAGTAGAAGGTGACGATGCGTCCGTCACGGCGTCCGTCACGACTGGCGGTCATCCAAGTCCTCCGCATCGGGCGCGATCTCGTGCGTCTCGGGGATGAAGTGCGTGGTGCCGAACTCGCCCGCCATCGGGCCGCGCAGCCGTGGCCGCTCGGTGTGGCGGCCGCCCGCCGGCGGGTAGACCGCGGCGTGCCGCAGGTACTGCTGGGCGGCCGCCTCGACCACCTGGGGCAGGATCTGGCCGAAGGCCTCCATGCTCGGTACGCCGCGGGCGGCGGCGCGGCTGGCGGCACGGCCCTGGCTCATCTTGACGGGCATGGTCGCCTCGAGCTTCTGGGTGAGCTCGGTGTCGGCGGCGCGGCTCTGGTAGTCCATGTGGTTGCGGGGGACGACGACGCTGACCCAGGGCCGGTGTTCGGCGTCGAAGGCGGCCAGCCGCTCGCGGCGGTCCTCGTCCTGGAGGGCCCAGCGGTCGACGAGGAGTATCTCGGGCCGGGTGGGGGGCTGCTTGGCGTCCAGCGGGCCGGTGTCGTGGTCGAAGGAGGCGACCGTGGCCTGGTAGTTGAGCGCGCGGACGAGGTCCTGGGCGACGTAGGCGAGGGGCCGGGAGGATTCGGGGTGGTACGGGTTCCAGTCCTGCGGCAGGTCGCCGTAGTACTCGGGGGCGCGGCCCTCGGGGAGGTCGTGGCGGGTGGGTGCGGCGACGGTGACCTGGATGGGGCGGGGGCCGCCGCCGGGCTGGCCGAAGGCGCTGGGGGCGAGCCGGTAGTCGACGGGTCTGCCGGGTCCGATGGCGGTGGAGTCGGCGACGGAGACGATCCGTTTGGCCAGTTCGTAGACGGCCCTTTCGTACTCCTCGGCGAATATGCGGAGTTTGATCAGGCCGTACAGTCCGTCGGTGACGTAGCGGTCGCCGAAGGCGCGGTGGTTGAACTGGAGCCGTTCGGCGGGGCCGGGAAGCTGTTCCGGGGGGACGGGGACCCACAGGGCGGGGACGATGGCGTCGGCGGGTCTGTTGTGTTTCGCCTGGTGGTAGATGGCGCGCTGGGCGAAGGCGAACCATTCCTTGCCGCACATCTCGCTGGCGAAATAGCGCGGTGAGAAGAGCGGGACGAAGACCCGGCAGTTGGCCAGGACCTCACCCAGCCGTTCCGACCAGCCTTCTCCGGAGCGTATCTCCCGGTCCATGAATCCGGCTTCGGCCCCGGCCGGCAGATCGGTCATGGCCATTACATGGCCGCACAGATCGCGGAACAGCCGCTCCACCCACATGTCGGGATCGGGGCCTCCGGCTCCGTACCTCGGCGTGTGCGCGTAACTCAGAAAAAAGTACGGCCGATGGTCCGCCCCTCGCCGCTGCGGTGACGTCACGCGACCCCCGTCCTGTGTGAACCACTCGCATCAAGGATGGGAAGGATACGAGCGAATCAATCATTCCGGAGCAGGTTCGCTCCGCCCCCACGACGTTCAGTCAATCAACGCCGCTTTTCAGTCATCCGTGGCCATGGCGCAGCTCTTCCCGCAGGGCGGCCACCAGCGCTTTGCCGCTGACGGTGAGCTCGGCGGCGCCGTCGAGCCGGTCCAGGGCCCGCTCGGCGTGTGCGGCGTGTTCCAGGTGGCCGGGTTCGTACGCCGCGAGGCCGGCCCGTTCGTACGCCCCGGCGAGCAGCGCGGAGACCGGGACCGGCGCCTGCTGCCAGGGCGCGGGGTGGCTCCAGGCGCCGTCCTGCGCGTAGAGGTCCGTCACGTCGCACAGCGCTCGCAGCTTGGCGCGCCGGAAACCGCGCAGCAGCGCCCGCGCCAGCTCGTCGGCGCCGCCCCGCAGCGGCAGCCCGAGCGCGCCGTAGCCGTGCCGGCCCACGCAGGGCGCGGTTCCGGTGACCGGGGTCAGGGTCGTCAGATGGGCGGCGGCCTCGGCGGCCTGGCCGGGCACGGCGTCCCGCAGCAGCCGCCAGGCGGCCTCCAGGCGCCCGCTCCAGTCGGCGGCGTCGGCGACGGTGAGCCGCCCGGTGGCGGGCGCGGCGAAGCGGTCGCGGTACGGGTCGAGGTCGTCGAGCGCGCGGCCGCCGCCCGCGGGGCGCCGCACGGGGAGCCACCGGGGGCTCTCCTCGTCGAGCCGTTCGACGCGCTGCTCGGCACCGCCGGCCCGCGCGACGAAGCCGTCCGCGGTCGGGCGTACCTCCACGGCGCCGGAGGCGTGGCCGGACAGCACGCCGAGCGTGGGCAGGTGCAGCGGGCCGCCCGGGTGCGGGACGCGGACCGGGGTGTCGACCCGGCCGCGTACGGCCGCGGCGGCGACGTACCGCGCCAGTTGCCGGGCGAGGCCGGGTGCGGTGGGGCGGTCCTCGTGCAGGGCGTCGAGGGATTCGAGGAGCCAGGTGCGGGTGTAGGGGTGGGCGAGCACCTCGTCGAGGCCGTCGGAGCGGTGCTCGACGGCGGCGGCGAGCTCCCAGGCCTCGTCCCACGGCTCGCCACCGCGCCCGTCGAGCCGGCTGTGCAGCTCGGCGAGGAGGACGCGGGTCAGGTCGTGCTGTTCGGCGGCGAGGGCGGCCGGGTCGGCCACGGCGGGGGACGCCGTCCGCGCCGCCGTGCGGTCCTCGATGCCGCGCACCAGGGCTTCGAGGTCGGCGCAGTAGACGGAGGGGTTGGCGAAGCCGGTGCCGTCCGCGCGGTAGCGGTGGGTGTAGAGCCCGCCGCCGCAGGAGCGGACCACGGGGCAGCGCCGGCAGGTGGCGCTCACCCCGGCGAGCCCGAGCTGGCGGACGCGGACGCCGGGGTGGGCGGCGACCTCGTCGAAGGAGTGCCGGTACACGTCGAATCCGGTGGCGGCGGCGCCGTCGTAGGCGCTCTTGAGCGAGTCGACCTGTTCGAGGGTGCCGTCGGTCTCCACCACGACGAGGTCGGTGGGGGCGAGGCCGAGGGACTCGGTGAGGCTGGGGCCGCCGCTCAGGGTGGAGAGCACGGACTCGAAGAGCCGTACGGGGACGGGCCTGCCCTGCCGGTCCCACCGGTCGAAGACGGTGAGGACCCAGTCGGCGTACGCGGTGGGCGAGCCGTCCGGGCGGGGCGGCGGGTTCTGCCAGGTGGCGTGTGGCAGCAGGAAGTCGATGCGCGGCGGTTCCAGCGCGGCCAGCGCGTCGTAGACGGCGACGGGGTCGTTGGCCACGTCGATGGTGCAGAGCAGCCCGAGGTCGAGGTGGCGGTAGCGCTCCTGGCGCAGCAGGCCGACGGCCCGGAGGACGAGGGGGTGGCTGGAGCGGCCGTCGGCGAAGCGGCGGTGGCGGTCGTTGGCGGCCTTGTCGCCGTCGAGGGAGATGCCCACGCGGACGCCGTACTCGGCGAAGAGGTCGAGGTAGCGGGGGCCGAGCTGGAGGCCGTTGGTGTGGATGCGCAGGTCGAGCGCGGTGTGGGGGCCGAGCGTCCGGGTCAGTTCCTCACAGACGCGCCGCAGCCGGGCCGGTCCTGCCAGCAGCGGCTCCCCTCCGTGCAGGATCACTGTCACGGAGGGCAGGGCATGTTCCTTCGCATGCTCGGCCAGTCGCAGAGCTGTCCAGGAAATCGCCTCGTCAGAGATCGCCTTCGGGCGGGTACGCCAGCTCTGATCAGCGTGTTCGTACACATAGCAGTGGTCGCATGCGAGATCGCACCTGCTGTGCACTTTCAGAACGATCTCGCGGAAAGGGACCAGCGGTCCGGTCATTCCGCCAGTTTAGAGCTACTTCAGGGCTGTTTTCGGCCGCTTCAGAGCGCGGAGTTGAACGTCGCTCCCCGTCCGGTACGGTCACCGATGGCGGGCAGCACCCGGCTGATCTTCTTGGCCGCTTCCGCCGCCCGCACGTCGATCTCGGCGAGCGGGACACGATTCTTCTTCGCGACAGCGAATGTCATAGAGGTCTGAAAGCTCACGGCGGCCGTCCTTGGGCATATGTGGCGATCTGAGGGGAACCGCACCGTTGCAGTGTCGGCGGCACGACTTTACTCTCGTGGCCACTCACGGCAAATCAGCGCGAACAGTTGAAACAAATGCGTTGCGCCAGTATTCCCCGACCTCCCCGGAACGATCCATTCCACCGAAAGAGTGACACAAAACCGCAGACGGGGGTGCGTATGACCGGGTATCAGGGCCCACTGCAGAGCATGGTGTTCCGAAGCGCGGATCTGCCGGCGCTGTTCCACCGGGCGGACGAGACAGCCATCGCCCGGCAGCGCGAGGCGGTGCGGGACACCCGGACGCAGCTGCTCCTGCTGGTGCTCGGCGCCTGCCTGGTGGCGATACCCGGCGGCTGGCGGATCGGGTCCACCTTCCAACTGGCGGGCGCGCTCAGCGCGTTGGCGTACGCCGGCGTACTCCTGGCCGGCTACCGCGCCTCCAGGCGCCGTGCGAAGTCGCATTGGCAACTGAACCGTTCCGCGGCGGAGTTCATCAAATCGATGTGCTGGCGGTACGCGGTCCACGGCGCCCCCTTCGACGCCGATTCCCGCGACCCCGAAGGGGAATTCCTCCTGCGCCTGGAGGAGGGGCTCGCCGAACTGCGCAAGGTCGGCTGGCTGGACCCCCGGGAACAGGGTCACGACGCCGCGGCCGACCTCATCACCCCGGCCATGCGGATGCTGCGCGACAAACCCTTCCGGGTACGCAAGGAGACGTACGTACGGGACCGGCTGATCGAGCAGCGCAACTGGTACCACCGTCGGACGGAGGTGTCGCGGCGGGCCACCGCCCTGTGGCGGGCCAGCACCGCCGTGCTCACCCTCGTCGCCTTCCTCCTCGGGCTGTTCCAGACCTTCTCCGCCGGCGGGTCGGCCGTGCTCGCGGGCCTGCTGTCCGCCACGGCGGCCTCCGGTGTCGCCTGGAGCGAGATCCGCCGCCACCAGCCGCTCATCGCCGCGCACTCGCTGGTGGAGGAGGACCTCGCGGCGATGCACACCGCGATGGAGACGACGGTCGGCGAGGACAGGTGGCCGGCGGCGGTGTACGAGACCGAGCGCATCGTCTCGCCGCAGCACACGGACTGGCTGGTGCAGCACCGCAGGTAGGGGGTCGCGTCTGCCGTCGGGGCCGCGGCCTCGGCGCCGCGGCCTCAGGCGCGCTCGACGCCCGCGCGCCAGATGACCGTCACCGGTGTGCCCCGTTCGCGGGCGTACCGCACGATGTCGCCCGTGCCGCCCAGGCCGCGCGCCGGGCGGCCGTCCCAGACCGCGAGCAGCCGGTCGCAGTGGTCGGCGATGTACGTGCCGGCCGCGTAGTACGCCTCGTCGGTGGAGTGCGGGAACGCCATCCGGACCTCCCGGGTGGCGCGCTTCCTCAGGCCCCGGTAGCGGGCCAGTTCGGCGGCGTCCGCGAAGCCGTCCTCGTAGTCCCCGCTCGGGATGACGGCGACCAGCCCGGCCCCGCACGCCAGCGCGATGTCCGCGAAGAGCTGGTCCGCCCCGGTGGCGAGGCTGGAAAGCGCCTCCAGGACGCCGTCGTGCCCCAGGAACGCCGCCTGCATCGCGGCGCGGACATGGGCGTGGAGCTCGTCGGGGATGTCCCTGTGGCCGGTCACTCCGATGCGCTTCATCCGCCCCCCGCTCCCCTGTGCCCGACCGTCCTGCGCCCGACCGTCCTCACATCCCCTCAAATGTGGACGACCGCGGGCAGCGCGTCGAGTCCCCCGGCCGGAATCCGGCCGGGGGACTCACCCGGAAGGGCGCGCCGGCGGACCGATCAGTAGACGCTGACGCCGTACGCGCTCAGCGCCTCGGTGACCGGCTGGAAGAAGGTGGTCCCGCCGGAGGAGCAGTTGCCGCTGCCGCCGGAGGTGAGGCCGATGGCGCGGCTGCCGGAGTAGAGCGGGCCGCCGCTGTCGCCGGGCTCGGCGCACACGTTCGTCCGGATCATGCCGTAGACGACGTCGCCGCCGCCGTAGTTCACCGTGGCGTTCAGGCCGGTGACGCTGCCGCTGTGGGTGCCGGTGGTGGAACCGCGGCGGGTGACGGACATGCCGACGGTGGCGTTGGCGGCACTGGTGATGTCCACGTTGCCGACGGTGCCCGACTTGGTGACGGAGCTGTTGGTGTAGCGGACGATCCCGTAGTCGTTGTTCGGGAAGCTGGACCCGGACGTGGAGCCCAGCACCGTGGTGCGACCGGAGTTGGAGTACCAGGTGCCCGCGCCGTCGGTGCAGTGGCCGGCGGTGAGGAAGTAGTACGCGCCCGCGCTGTCGCGGACGTTGAAGCCGAGGGAGCAGCGCCAGCTGCTGGCGTAGATGGCGTCGCCACCGGAGATGAGCTTGGTGAACTTGCCCGGGGTGCGCTCGATGCGCAGGGCACCGGCGTTGGTGCCGGCTTCACGCTTGATCTTCGCGATCTCGTCCTTCGAGACGGTCGAGTCGGCGGTGACGACCAGGGTGTTGGTCTTGGCGTCGACGTGCCAGGCGGTGCCCGGTACGTCGGCCTCCAGCACGGCGGCGCCGGCGGCGGACAGGTCGGCCGCGCTGTAGGTCCGGGGAGAGTCCGCGTTCGCGGCGGGAACCGCGAGGGCGGCGGCGGAGACCAGACCGACGGAGACGGCGAGCAGACGGGTGCGTCTGGCTATGCCGCCGCGGGGGGTGGTGCGCTTGATCCTCACTTCACGTTCCTCCGAGGGAATCGGGGGCCCGCCGTGGGGTGTCGGGCCCGTGAGGCGCAGTCAGTGCATTTTGGGGGCTCGGTTCGCCTCTGGGGGAGAGGCTCACTCGCCCTGGCACGGCGATGTTCGGATTGCGAACACGTCGTGCCCCTGACAAGCGCTGCTCCGGGAGTATTCGCGGGATCAACTACTGCGCGCAAGGGTGCCTTTCGGCCGTACCGGACCGGTACGGCCGGACGCGGTCGCCCGCGTCTGCGGTACGGGCGTCAGCAGCCGTCGCAGGGGCAGCAGCAGTCACAGCTTCCGACGTTGCAGTCGCAGTCGCGGCAGCACCCCTCGCGCTTCTTGCGCGACCAGGGGCCCTCGTACTCCTTGGCGCAGCAGATCTGGCAGGTGCAGAAGAGCCAGGTGAAGGCCGCGCACCCGGCCAGGAAGCCGCGGGGCTTGGGCCGGGACGGCTCCCCGCCCCCGGGCCCGCCGCCGTAGCCGGGCGGCATGCCGCCGCCCGGACCTCCGGGGTGGCCGCCGTACGCGTGGGGCGCGCCCTGATAGGGACCCCCCTGGTACGGGCCTCCCTGATAGGGACCGCCCTGGTAGGGGCCTCCCGGGTACGGGCCGCCGGGCTGCTGCGGCGGCGGGCCGTACGCCCCCTGGCCCCCGTACCCCTGGTGGGAGCAGCTCGCCGTCCCGAACGCCCGGTCCACCGACCGGCGCAGCTCGTGGGCGAGCAGCACGTGCAGCAGCTTGTCGTCCGCGAACTCCGCGTCCCGCAGGGCCAGCCGTATCCCGTGCAGCGCGTCGTCCGCGAGGCGCCGCGCCTCGGCGAGCGGGGTGCCGGTCGCGGTGAGCGGGTTCCAGGCGCCGGAGGCGGCGTCGGCCTCCCGGTCCTCGACGGCGTCGAGGAGGTGCGCGAGGCGCCCGAAGAGCCGGCCCGCCTCGGCCAGCGGCGCGGCGTTCGACGGCCGGCCCGCCAGGACGGCGGTGTGCGCGAAGGCCGCGGCGGTGGCGGTCTCCGTCGGCTCGGTGACCGCGAGCAGCGGCGTACCGGGGCCGGCCAGCGCCTCGATGCCGGTCTGCCGGTCCACCGCGTCGACCAGGACGGCCGTGTCGAAGCCGAGCTCGCGCCCGGTCCTCGCGCCGGCGCGGTCCCAGCCCCGGGCGACGCGCCGGGCGGCGGCGGCCATCGGGCGGCGGGCCAGGAGCCCGTCCCGGTCGGCGACATGGTCCCGTACCTTCGCGGAGGCCAGCACCAGCGAGACGGCGGCGGCCAGCCGCGCGCCCTCGCCCCGCGCGACCGGCGCGGTGCGCATCGCGCGCAGCGGGCAGGGCCCGGCGGTGCGGCGCGCGGCCGGGTCGGGCCCGGCCTGAGCCTCCGTCAGAACGGAGATGATGAGGCCGTCGTAGTTGGTGGCGATCCGGGCGAACTGCCCGTGATCCCCCCTCAGGGCCAGGCAGAGGCCGCAGAGATGGGCCATCCACTCCGTCTTGAGCCCGTCGGTGAGTCTGTGCGTGCAGGGCCTGACGATTCCGAACACGTGCTTTTCCCGCTCCCCCGTGTGTCGTGCGACTGTGCGGCGGGCATCGTATCGGCCTGATCCGTTCACCCGTACGTCCGCTCGCTCACCCATCCGGCCCGAATGTCATATATGAGTTGCGGAAGCCCTCCTTCAGGGGCCGTATGCCCGCAGAATCTTGACGAATCGCCACATCCTCTGCACCAGTACCGTCACGAATCGCCTGCGCGGCGACTATCCACTTGGCGCGCGATCCGCATGATGGTCGACCATAGGGATAGCGGAACCACAAGTGACCGCGACGAAAGGAGGCGTCCATGGGATCGGTGCGCAAGGCGAGTGCATGGCTGGGTCTCGTCGAGGACAACGACGAGCGTTACTACGACGACGAGTACGCCGGGAGCGACCGCGACGGCGACGCCTGGGTGACCGACCCGCGGGTGCGGGTCGCCTCCGAGACCGCGCAGGAGGAGGGCCGGCGAATCGCCACGGTCTCCCCGGACGGCTTCCGGGACGCCCGGGCGATCGGCGAGCTCTTCCGGGACGGCGTCCCGGTCATCATGAACCTCACCACCATGGAGCCCGCCGACGCCAAGCGCGTGGTCGACTTCGCGGCCGGCCTGACCTTCGGGCTGCGCGGCTCGATCGAGCGCGTGGCGACCCGGGTCTTCCTACTGACGCCCGCGAACACGGAGATCGTCAACGGCGAGGCCGGGTCGCGCACCGAGGACGGCTTCTTCAACCAGAGCTAGGGGGTGGCGCCTACCGGAAGGCGTCGAGTCCGGTGAGCGCCTTGCCCAGCACCAGCTGGTGCATCTCCACGGTGCCCTCGTAGGTGAGCACCGATTCCAGGTTGGTGGCGTGCCGCATGACGGGGTATTCGAGGGAGATCCCGTTGGCGCCGAGGATGGTGCGCGAGGTGCGGCAGATCTCGATCGCCTCCCGCACGTTGTTCAGCTTGCCGAAGCTGACCTGCTCGGGGCGGAGCTTCCCGGCGTCGAGCCGGCGCCCGAGGTGGTGGGCGAGCAGGACGCCCTTGTGCAGCTCCACGGCCATGTCGGCGAGCTTGGCCTGGGTGAGCTGGAAGCCGCCGATGGGCTTGCCGAACTGCTCACGCGTCTTCGCGTACTGAAGCGCCGCCTCGAACGAGGAGCGCGCGGCGCCCATGGCGCCCCACACGATTCCGTATCGGGCATGGCTCAGACAGCTGAGCGGCCCCTTCAGCCCGGTGACGCCCGGCAGCACCGCGTCGGCCGGGAGCCGTACGTCGTCCAGGACCAGCTCGCTGGTGACGCTCGCGCGCAGCGACCACTTGTGCGTGATCTCGGGCGCGGAGAAACCGGGGCTGTCGGTCGGTACGACGAAGCCGCGGATGCCCTCGTCCGTCTGCGCCCAGACGACGGCGACCCCGGCGACCGAGCCGTTGGTGATCCACATCTTGCGGCCGTTGAGCACCCAGTCGGTGCCGTCCTTCTTGGCGTACGTCCGCATCGCGGCCGGGTCCGAGCCGTGGTCGGGCTCGGTCAGGCCGAAGCAGCCGATGGTCTCGCCCGCCGCCATCGACGGCAGCCAGCGCTGCTTCTGCTCCTCGGAGCCGAAGCGGTGGATGGCGTACATGGCGAGTGAGCCCTGGACCGAGACCAGGGAGCGGATGCCGGAGTCGGCGGCCTCCAGCTCCAGGCAGGCCAGTCCGTACTGGACGGCGCTCGCGCCCGCGCAGCCGTACCCCTCCAGCGACATGCCGAGCGCGCCGAGGGAGCCGAGCTCGCGCGCCAGCTCGCGGATGCCGGGCAGCTCGCCCTTCTCGTACCACTCGGCGATGTGCGGCAGCACCCGGTCGGCGGCCCAGTCGCGGACGGTGTCGCGGATGGCGAGGTCCTCGGGTTCGAGGAGGTCGTCGATGCCGAGGGGGTCGCTGGGGTCGAAGGGCGGGAGCTTCGCGGGTGCGGACACGACGGGACCTCCGGGGGCCGGCCACTAAAACTAACGCCGTTAGGTACGGCTCGGCGCCGACGTTACGACGCGGTGTGCGGCGGCGTCCAGCCCCCACCGCCCCGGCACGGGCTCAGTGTGCCGTACGCCCTGCCGGACGCCCCGACCCGGCCGGCTCCGCGGGCTCGCGCCGCGCGGGCACGTGCAGCAGTTCGCGCTCCTGGGACGGCGCCGGGCGCGCGCCGGGCACCGTGTCCGGCCGGGCCTCCGGCCCGGAGGCGGGCGCCGGCTCGGGCGCCACGCCGAGGCGGGCGTCGAGGTCCGCCTGGGACTCCATGGCGCGCGGCAGGCGCAGCGCCATCGCGGCGCCCGCGAGCAGCAGCCCCGCGCTGACGACGAGCGTGACGTGCAGACCGTGCACGAACGAGTGCCGGGCGGCCGTGCGCAGCGCCTCGCCCGCCGCGCCGCCGAGCTGAGCGGCCACCTGGTACGCCTCGCCCAGCGAGTTCGCCGCCGCGGCACCCGCGGGCTCGGGCACGCCCGGCACCCGGGCGAGCCCGGGGGCGTACGCGGCGTTCATGACGCTGCCGAGGAGCGCGATGCCCATGCCGGCGCCGAGCTGGTAGGAGGTCTCGCCGATGGCCGCCGCGCCGCCCGCGCTGTGCGCCGGCGCCTCGCTGAGCATCGACTCGTACGCGCCGAAGAGCGTGGTCTGGAGGCCGAAGCCGAGCAGGACGAAGCCGGTCGTCAGCAGCAGCGGACGGTCGTGGTGCCCCATGAGCACCAGCAGCAGCACGGCGCCGGCCGTGAGGACGAAGCCCCAGCCGACCATCCGGCGCGGCCCGACGCGCCGCAGCGTGTACGAACCGGTGGCCCCGGCGGCCATCGCGGCGAAGGTCAGCGGCAGCAGCCGCAGCCCCGTCTCGACCGGGCTCAGCTCCAGCACCAGCTGGAGGTACTGGACGGCGATCAGCTCCAGCCCGACCAGCGCCAGCATGGCCAGCACGATGCAGCCGACGGAGGTCGTGAAGGCGGCGCGGGAGAACATCCGCATGTCGATCAGCGGGTGGGGCCGCCGCTTCTGCCGCCGTACGAACAGCACCAGCAGCGCGGCGCCCACCAGCAGCGGGCCGACCGTCGCCGGGCTCAGCGGCGAGTCGTCGCCCGCGCCGAGCCGCTTGACGCCGAGGACCACGCCCATGACGCCGGCGGCTGCCATGAGCGCGCCGAGGACGTCCCAGGGGCCGTCGCCGCTGCCCTTCGACTCGGGCAGCAGCCAGCGGCCGACGGGCAGGATCACCGCCATCAGCGGGATGTTGATGAGGAAGACCGAGCCCCACCAGAAGTGCTCCAGCAGGAAGCCGCCGAGCACCGGCCCGGTCGCGGCGCCCACGGCGGCCACGGCGGTCCAGATGCCGATGGCGGTGGCGCGCTCGCGCCGGTCGGGGAAGACCGCGCGGAGGATCGACAGCGTCGCCGGCATGATCATGGCGCCGCCGATGCCCAGCAGGGCGCGCGCGGCGATCAGCACGTGCGGTGTCTCGGCGAACGCCGCGACCGCCGAGGCCACGCCGAACAGTCCGTAACCGGCCAGCAGGACCCTGCGCCGCCCGAGCCGGTCGCCGAGCGTGCCGAAGAGGATCAGCAGCGCGGCGCACACCAGCGGATAGGCGTCCACGATCCACAGCAGCGCGGTGGAGCTGGGGCGCAGGTCCTCGGTGACGGCGGGGACGGCGACGTGCAGCACGGTCGCGTCGAGCGCGACGAGCAGCAGGCTGACGCAGAGGACGAACAGGACGACCCAGCGGTTGGCACCGCCACCGGCGGCACGGAGCCGTGCCGAAGCCGTGGTCGTCCCGAGCATGTACGTACCTCCCACAGATGAATCCCTCGCGCTCGGTGGGCACTGGCCGGGGGGAGGGACGCCCCCGGGCGGCCCGGCATCGACGGGCGAGTGAGCCGTCAGCGTACGCGAGTCGGGGCGGGTGGCGCGTGGTCCACCTCTCACCGGGGCAGACGCGAGGGTGTGGCGTACGCCACTCGGGGCGCGCGGTGTGTCGGGGTGAATTCCGGACGGCCGTACTCCCCGCGCTTTTCCGCGCCACCCGGATGCGGTTCCTCCGGCGACCTCGGCGGTAAATACGACACACGGTCCGAACGGTTTATGGATAAGCATGGAATAAGCAGGTGGCTGAGACACACTCCACATCACATCGTCATCACGAAGAGACCGGATCGGCCTGAACGGCCCCTCACTCGCTGTAACGTCGATTGGGTGCGTACCGACATCTTCGCCCGGCTGGACCGGGAGCCGGAACCGCCGAAGATTGAGATCCCGCGGATGAGCCGCACCCGTCTCGCCCTCTTCGGCGGGACGGCGGCGTTCTATCTCGCGATCGTGGTGGCCGTGCTCGTCTCGTCGTGGCTGGTGACCCTCGACTGGAAGGTCATGCTGTTCCGGCCGTATCAGCAGTGGCCGGAAGTGCACGCGACGCTCGACTACTTCGTGGTGCTCGGCCAGCGCGGTCCCACCGCGGTGATGGTGGCGTGCTGGCTGGGCTGGCGCTCCTGGCGCCAGCACACGCTGCGGCCGCTGCTGGTGCTGGGCGCCGCGCTGCTGCTGCTGAACGTCACGGTCGGCGCGGTCAAGATCGGTCTGGGCAGGCTCGGGCCCCATTACGCGACGCAGATCGGCTCGGCCGAGCTGTTCGCGGGCGGCGATATATTCCCTTCCGGACACACCGCCAACGCGGTGGTGACCTGGGGAATCCTCTCCTACCTGGCCACCACGCCGCGCGCCCGGCGCCACCTGTCGGCGCTGTCGGCCGTGGTCGCCCTCGGGGTCGGCCTGACCACCGTCTACCTCGGTACGCACTGGCTGAGCGATGTGCTGCTGGGCTGGGCCGCCGGCCTGCTGATCCTGCTGGCGCTGCCGTGGTGCGAGCCGCTGATCGCCCGCGCCGAGGCGATGATCCTCGGAGCCCGCGACCGGCTGCGCGCATACCTGCGGGCGCGGCGTCGCCTGGTGCCCTCGGTGCCGGTGGCGGCGGGCGGGCCCCGGCCCGCGATGTACCCGCAGCGCGCGGGCGCGGCGGCAGCGCCGGTCGGCGAGGAGCCGGTCGCGGAGCCGGAGCCCGTGGGTGCGGGCGCGGAGCCGGAGCCCGTGGGTGCGGGCGCGGAGCCGGTGGGCGCGGGCGCCGGTCCCTCGGGGGGCTCCGGCGGCGGCCGTACGGCGGGTGTGCGCGCCACGCTGGCCCAGCCGCGGCCGCACGCGGTGGTGCGCTCGGAGCGGACGCCGGTCACGCCCGTCGGCAGCCGCAGGCCGCCGCACGCACGGCCGCACGACGGCCGCCTGACGGGCAACTGACACCACGGAGGACGAAGGCCCCGGCCGCTGATGCGGCCGGGGCCTTCGTCGTCGGCGCGGGCGGGCCGTCAGCCCACCCAGCAGCGGGTGACCGTGTGGTCGTCCACCTCGAAGTTGATCCGGCCCACGAGGAACTCCATGGTGATGATCGAGCCGGGCGGCAGTGAGCGCACCGTGGTCCAGCCACGGGAGCGGGCCAGCTGCTCGGCGTCGCGCTCGTCGAGTCCCACGTAGGAGTCGGGGGTGTCGTCGGGCTGTGCGGGAGGAGTCGGAATCGGTGCCATGCCCTTCACCGTAGGCGGCGCCGCACAGTGACGGAAGCCGAGCCGACCGGCCCCACCAGACACATGTCCCCCACCGGTCACGCTTGTGTCACAGAACCACGACACATGTTTGGGAGGAATTCTTCACCCCTCAGGATGCCGTTCCGGCCGGATTACGCCGGATTACGCACGCCGCCGCACCAGGCCGCGGAGCCGAATTCGCAGAGCCCCCGATATTCCTTTCGGCATATCACCGGGAAATCACCGCGCCACGGAAATAGGACGCTTCGCACGTCACGCCGTCACACGCACGCACAAGGTGTTGTCGGTCGTGTAGCAGGGCGCCGCCCGGTAGCCCTCGGCCTGGTGTGCGGGGTAGACGAAGACGCTCTTGCGGTCCCAGACGTCGTCGAGGATCCGGGAGACGCGCACCGGCTCGGCGTCCGCGTCGGGGCGCAGCCACAGCTCCCACAGCAGCTCCCCGTCGGCCGGCCGGTCCTCGGCGAGCGGCTCGTAGGGCAGGGTGAAGACGAAGGCGCCCTTCTCGCCGGCGGTCGGCACCCGGTGGACCCGCTCCCCCAGCCGCGCCTCGGCGACCGCGCCGGGTCCGAGCCCGGCCCCGTACAGCGTCCCCTCGACCGTGCAGGCGCCCTCGCCGAAGGAGAGGTCACCGGCCTCGGCGTGCGGGCCGCGCACCCAGCTGCGCACGGCGAGCCGCCCGTCGGCCGTCGGGTACGGGATGCGGACCGCGACCGGGCCCTCCTCGTCGGGGATCCGGTCGACGAGCGAGCGCAGGTCCCGGATGCCGGGCTCGACCGCCCGCTCGCCCAGGTACACGTCCCAGCGGCCTTCGGGGAGCTCCATGGTGCTGGGCAGCACGGCCCGCAGATGGCCCGCGCCCGCCGGGGTGAGCGGCAGCCGGGCCTCGTCGGCCGGGCCGCCGGTGCCGCCGCGTCTGCGCAGGACCAGGGCCGGCTCGGCGGTGTCGACGACCGCGATGTCGAAGGTGATGCCGCCGGCGGCGTCCGCGACGCAGTCCGCGCGCGGCGGCTCGCCGGGCACGGGGGCCGGGGTCGTGGCGTCGGTCATGAGGGCTTCCCCTTCCGGAGCACGTCGGCGGCCTTGTAGCGCAGGGTGAACGCGGCGTCGAGGACGGCGCCGCGGGTGCGGTGCAGCGTGTCGCGCACCCGGCTGCGGGAGCGGCCGTTGGCGCCCCGGGCGACCAGCTCGGCGAAGATCGCCTCGTGGCGCTCGGCGATGCGGGCCGGGTCGAAGCGCCGGGAGGCCGCCAGCGCGGCCTCGCCGGTGCGGCGGCGCAGCTCGTCGTCCTGGATGAGGGCGAGCAGCGCGCCGGCGATGGCGTCCACGTCGCCGACGGGCACGAGCCGTCCGTCGACGCCGTCCTCGATGATCTCGCCGGGACCGTGCGGGCAGTCGGTGGAGACCACCGGCAGGCCGCAGCGCATCGCCTCGACGATGGTCATGCCGAAGGCTTCGAGGCGGGAGGTGACGGCGGCGATGGAGCCCTTGACCCACTCGGGCTCCAGCGGGTTCGCCGGGCCCATCAGGTAGACGTGGTTGTGCAGGCCGCGCTCGTCGATGAGGGCGCGCAGCGCGTTCTTCTCGTTGCCGGTCGCGTCGCCGGAGCCGTAGATCCGCAGCCGCCAGTCGGGGCGGGCGGCGACCACCTTCGCGAACGCCTCGACCAGCAGGTCGTACCGCTTGACCCGGGTGAGCCGGCCGGCCGCGACGACCCACTTGGCCGTGGTGTCGGCGGGCTCCACGGACGGGGCCGGGACGCTGTTGGGCACGGCGTCGATGCGTACGCCCGGCAGCTTGAGCTTCGCCCGGTAGGAGCGGGCGTCGGCCTCGGTGACGGTGGTGACGGCGTCGAGCAGGGCGTAGCGGTGGCCGATCTCGCGGCGCAGCCGGTAGCCGTGGCTGTCGAGGGTGAGGTGCTCCTGGCCGACGCGCACCGCTCCGCGGCGGGTCTGGCGCGCGATGTGCACGTTGAGCCCGGGGCGGGTGCCGACGACGACGTCGGCCTCCAGGGCCTTCAAGTGGGCGGCGATGCGGGCGTCGGTGAGGCGGCTGTACTGCTTCCAGCGGCCGTCGCCGCGCGGGAAGACCTTGGCGGGCCGCTTGTAGTCGGGGTGGTCGCCGTCGTACGTGGGGCTCTTCTTGCGCAGGTCGACCAGGTGCTTCATGGTCACGCCGGCGGGGGCGCCCAGCGTCGGCTCCTCGCGGTGGCGGAAGACGGACACGATCTCGACGTCGTGCCGCTCGGCCAGGGCCGCGGCGAGGTTGAACGTCGTGCGGATGGTGCCGCCGATCCCGTACGCGTTGTGGAGCAGGAATGAGATGTGCATCGCGTTGCCGCGTCCCCCAGGTCCAGCAGTTCTCGGATGGTCGTCAGGCATGGACTGTACTTGGGATTGAGGACGCGGTTTTCGGCACGCGGGTTCAGGGCCGGTAGCCGAGCTGGGGGACGGTGGCGCAGTTGCGGTACATGTCACCGCCCTGGGTGACCCAGCCGCGGCCGTCCTGCCAGCGGGCGACGGACAGGCAGGTGCGGCTGGTCTTCGGCGGTTCGGGGAGCCGCTGGAAGACGGCCGGCAGGAGCAGTCCGCGCGCGGTGTACCCCTCGGGCCGGTTGACGAACCGTTCGACGCACGCCCGCGTGAGGCCCGCTTCGGCCCGGACGCACGAGCGGGCCGCGTCCGTGAACCACATGGCGGCGGCCCACCCCTCCAGCGCCCACTGGGAGAGCGGCCGGCCCCCCATGGCGTCGCGGAACTCCCGTACGGCCGGGTGGGACGTCTCGTCGTGGTTGCGGCTGGCGCCGGTCGCCCACAGGGCGTTGCGGCAGTGCGGGGCGTCCCTGAAGTCGCGCGGCACGCCCTCGTTCCAGTTCTGGACGTTGGTGACCTTGGCGGTGACGCGCACGCCGACGGCGTCCATCGCCTCGCACAGCTGCGCGTTGCCGTGTGTGTCCAGGGCGTCGAAGACGACGTCGACGCCCTGTTCGCGCAGGTCGGCGGCGACGGCCCGGTAGTTGGGCAGTGCGAAGTCGACCTGTTCGCTGACGACCCGGTACCCCTCGGCCCGCAGGCCCCGCTCCACGTACGCGGCGTACCGCGCGGAGGAGGCCTGGTTGTACGCGACGACGGCCGCGGTACGGGCGCCGAGCTCGCGCTTGAACCAGCGGTAGACCTCGGTGCCGCCGTACAGGACGCCGCCCCAGCCGGGCTCGCCGCCGGTGCGCGGGGCGGCGCTGCCGTAGATGCCGTACAGGTGCGGATGGGTGTCGTACGCCGGGCCGATGGGCTGGCCGCCGATGTCGGGGACGCCGGCGGCGGCGACGCGCGCGGCGCCCGCGTAGTCGAAGGCGGTGGTGGCGACGAGCGCGAAGACCTCGGCCTCGTCGACGAGTTCGTGGACGCACTCGTTGTTGCCGACGCCGCTGCCGCCGTCGTCGCAGGTGAGCACCTCGACGCGGCGGCCGTCGAGGCCGCCGCGCGCGTTGAGGGCGTCGAAGTACGCCCGGGCGCCGTCGCGCGGCCCGGTGAAGGCGGAGCCGCCGACGGGGCTGGTGGCGCTGGTGATGATGCCGATGCGGATCGGAGGGCGGGCATCCGTCGGCGCCGGGCGCCGGGCGGTGAAGTCGCTCTCCGGCAGGCGGCTGCCGCAGGCGGCGCTCAGCAGCAGGGCGAACAGCAGGAGCGCCGCCGCCGGCAGGGATTCAGCAACCCGGCACGGCTGTCGCATCGGGGCTGAGCTTGACCAGCGCGCACAGCGTCTTCACGGACACCTTCCAGGTGTCCTGCTGCTGCACGGCGGTGCCCTTGGTGTTGGACAGCGCCGGGGTGCCGCCGACCAGCAGGTCGTAGGTGACGTCGGCCTCGGTCGCCGAGGTGAAGGCGACGTCGTCGACGCTCGCGGACGTCTGCGCGGCCTGTGGGTTGGCCGAGAAGGCCTCCAGGACGGGCCGCATCCGGTCGCCGTTCTCCAGCAGCTTGACCTTCTCGTCGACCGGCGTCTTCGGATTGAAGAAGGCCGCCCAGTTCTTCTCGATCTGCTGCCGGGCCGCGGTCTGGTCCGCGGGCTGGTCACCGGTCGGCGAGGTCGCCGTCGCGGTCGGGGACCTCCCCGCATCGCCGTTGCCGTTGCCGTCGCCGCAGGCCGCGGCGGTCGGCACCAGGACCAGGACCGCGGCGGCCGCGAGGGCCGTGGTGCGGGGGTGCCTGCGAAGACTCGTGCGCGTGGTGTGGACCATATGGCTCACCGCCGGTTTCCGGGGTCTGTGCCTTTTTTGTCCTTCTTGGGCATAGTGCAAGGAATCGCCCTCTCTCGCCAGCGGAGGCCCGGGATGCCGACATCGCGATCGCCGTGGTGGGGCGGGGCCGTGGCCGTCGCCGCGGGCGCGGTGCTGTGCGTGGTGGGCTGGTACGGGGTGTCGGGCGAGCGGTTCGCGGAACGGCAGATCCCGTACCTGGCGTCGTGCACCGTCCCGGGGGCGGCGCTGATCGTGGCGGGCGCGGTGCTGCTGGGCGGGCCCGGCCCGCGCCGCACCTCCCAGGGCAGGGACGACCGCGCCCCCGAGGAGCCCCCGGCCACGGTGGACCGGCCCTCCTCGGACGCGCCGCCGGTGCGGGTCCCGGGCGGGACGCTGGCCCACCGCCCGGACTGCCCGCTGGTCGCGGGCCGGGCGGACGCGGTCCCGGTCGGGGACGCGCGGCTGGAGCCCTGCCCGGTGTGCGATCCCGAGAGCTGACCCGTGTCCTCGCTGACGTACGAACTCTTCCTCGCCGGGCTCGCGGTCGGCGGCGCGGCGGCCCTGACCGGCATCGGCCTGATCGTCACGTACCGGGCGACCGGCGTGCTGAACCTCGCGCACGGCGCGGTCGCCATGGTCTGCGCGTACGTGCTGCGCCAGCTGGTGGTCGAGTGGGGCTGGCCGCTGCCGCTCGCCGCGTGCGTGACGCTGCTGCTGGTCGGCCCCGGCATCGGGCTGGTCCTCGACCGGGTGGTGTTCCGCCCGGCGGCGGTGCTCGGCTCGGACCCGGCGACGACGCTGGTGGCCTCGATCGGCGTGTTCGTGCTGCTCGTCGGCGCGGCCGCGCTGCTGTGGGGCGGCGGGGCGCGGGACGACGCGCCGGTGCTGCTGGGCGACGACCCGTGGCTGCACGTCGGGGCGGCCGTCCTGCTGGCGGTGGCGGTGGGGGCGGCGACCCGCTGGACGCGGCTGGGGCGGGAGCTGCGGGCGGTGGTCGACAACCGGGAGCTGGCGGCGCTGGGCGGCATCGACGCGGACCGGGTGTCGGCGGTGGGCTGGGCGTTCGGGTCGTTCACAGCGGGCCTGACGGGCGTGCTGCTCGCGCCGTACGTACGGCTCGACCCGTACGGGCTGCCGCTGCTGGTCGTCGAGGTGATCGCGGTGGCGGTGGTGGCCCGGATGCGGAGCGTGCCGGTGGCGGTGCTGACCGCGCTGGCCGTCGGGGTCGGGCAGGCGCAGCTGACCCGCTTCCACCCCGTGGGCTGGTCCGGGCCGTTGGTCCAGGCCGTCGCCACGAACCTCTTCGTCGTCGCCCTGCTGGTCGCCGCGCTGGCCCTGCCGGGTGTGGGGGCGCGGGACGCCCTGCCGCGCGCCTCGACGGCGGGGGCGCGGGTGCCGCCGGGGGTGTGGGGGGTGGCGGCCGTGCTGTTCCTGCTGCCGCTCGGCTTCGCGGGCACGGACCTGCACACGGCGATCCAGGTCCCGGCGCTCGCCGTGATCCTGCTGTCGCTCGTGGTCGTCACCGGCCGGGGCGGCCAGATCTCGCTGGGCCAGGCGGCGTACGCGGGCCTGGGCGCACTGTTCACGGCACTGCTGGCGGCGGGCCGCTTCCCGGGCCTGCCCCGGCTGCCGGAGCTCACCGCGCTGGTGGTGGCCGTGGTGCTGGTCGCCCCGCTGGGCCTGCTCACGGGGTGGCCGGCGATCCGCCGCCGCGGGCTCGCCCTGGCGCTGGCGACGCTGGCGGTCGGTGTGGCGGTGAGCCGCTTCGTCTTCGCGCAGCCGTACGCGACGGCGGGCCTGGCCGCGGCGCGCCCGGCGGGCTTCGCCTCGGACCGCGCCTACTACGCCCTGGAGCTGGTGCTCCTGGCGTCCGCCCTGCTCCTGGTCGCCGCCATGCGCCGGGGCCGTACGGGCAGGGCGCTGGCCGCGCTGCGCGACCACGAGGCGGGCGCGTCGGCCGCGGGCGTCCCGGTCGGCGCCCTGAAGGTCCTCGCCTTCGTGGCGGGCGCGGCCCTCGCGGCCCTGGGCGGCGGGCTGCTGGGCATGGGCCTGCGGGCCTTCGACCCGGCGGCGTACGACCCGGTGCGGGGCCTGCTCTGGTTCGCGGCGGTCCTGGTCCTGGGCGCGGACAGCCTCCTCTCCCCGCTGGCCGCGGCGGCCCTCCTGGTGGGCCTGGACGCGGGCGCCCGCGGTGGCGCGGCAGCGGCCCTGATCGGCCTCCTGGCGGCCCTGACGTCCCGTGTCCCCCCGCTGATGTCGCTGCTGCCGTCCGCGCCCCGCCGCAAGGCGCCACCCACCGCCGGCCTGCGGTCCCTGCCGCGGGGCCCCGCACCCGGGCCCGCGCGGGGCCACCGCGAGCAGCCACCCCCGACGGAGGTTCGCGGGCTGGGGGGTGTCTTGTCGATCAGGCCGGATCAGGGAGCGGCGTCTGGTGCATGGGGTCTCCCCAGGCCCCCTGGGGCCGAGGGGACGGATCGCAAGGCGGAGGAGGGAGCCACTGCGGAGCATTGGCGACCGACGACAACGCGGCGAGGCGCGGTGCCAGACGCCGCGAGCCCGGCAAGATCGGCAAGACACCCCCTGGAGGCCCACCACCTCACCCTCCGCCACCCCACCGGCCTCACCGCTCTCGACCGTGTCACCCTGCGCCTTCCGCCCGGCCGCCTCACCGCCCTCGTGGGGCCCAACGGCGCGGGCAAGAGCACCCTCTTCCACTGCCTGGCCGGCACCGCGCGCCCCACCGCCGGCCGCGTCACCCTCGACGGCGTCGACATCACCACGCGCCCCGCCCACGCCCGTACCCGCCTGGGCATCGCCCGGACGTTCCAGGAGCTCGCGGTCTTCGCGTCGCTCACCGTCGAGGAGAACGTCCGCGTCGGCGCGGAACACGGCCGCGTCCGCGACCCCCGCCACGTCGAGCGGGTACTGCGCCTGCTGGGCCTCACCGCCGTGCGGGACCTGCCGGCCGCCGGCCTGGCGACCGGCACCCTGCGCCGCGTCGAGGTGGCGCGCGCCCTCGCGGGGCGGCCGCACACGCTGCTGCTGGACGAGCCCGCCGCGGGGCTCGACGCCGCCGAGACCGCCGCACTCGCCCGCGTACTGAAGGCGCTGGCCGCCGACGGCATGGCGGTCCTCGTCGTCGAACACGACCTCGACCTGGTCGCGGACATCGCGGACACGGTCCACGTCATGGAGGCGGGGCGGATCGTGTCGTGAGCGTCGAGATGGAACTCCGCGCCGCCCGCGTGCGCTACGGCCCTTTGGAAGCCCTGCACGGCGTCGACCTGCCCGCCCCCGCCGCCGCCCTCACCGTGCTCCTCGGCCGCAACGGCTCCGGCCGTACGACGGTGCTGCGCGCCCTCGCCGGCACGGTTCCGCTCTCCGCCGGGCGCGTCCTGTGGCGCGGCGCCGACGTCACCCGCCTGCGCGCCCACGACCGCGCGCGCCGCGGCCTGTGCTTCGTGCCGGATCGGCACGCCGTGCACCCGGGCCTCACCGTCGCGGAGAACCTCGGGCTCGCCGCCCACCCCACGGCCGCGCCCGCCCTCGACGCGTACCCGGAGCTGTGCCCGCTGCTCGACCGCCGCGCCGGTACGCTCTCGGGCGGCGAGCAGCGGATGCTCGCCCTCTCCCGCGTGGTGCTGTCGGGCGCCCGTGTCGTCCTCGTCGACGAACCGGCCCTCGGCCTGTCCCCGCCGGTCGCGGCGCGCACGTACACCTTGCTTGCGGAACTGGCGCGCACGGCCGCCGTCGTCGTGGCCGAGCAGCGCCTTCCGCCCGGCCTGCCGCCGGGCACCCTCGTGCACGGACTGCGCCGCGGCGCGATCGCCTTCAGCGGTGAGGCGACGGAACTGACGTCTGAAGGGCTCACACCGGAAGGGCTCACACCGGGAGGGACAGCATCATCCCCGGACGGATCCGGTTCGGATCGGTCCCGATGACGGTCTGGTTCGCCTGGTGGAGCGCCTTCCAGCCGCCCTTCACCTTGAACCGCCGTGCGACGGCGGAGAGCGTGTCCCCGGGCTGGACCACGTGCGCGCGTCCGGACAGCCCGTACCGCTTGGAGCAGACCGGCCAGGCGCCCCAGCCCTGCCACCGGAGCACCTCCTCCGCGACCGTGATCTGCTGCTGCCGGCTCGCCAGGTCGGCGCGGGGGGCGTACTTCAGCCCGCCGTACGCCTCCCACGTGGACTGCGCGAACTGCAGCCCCCCGTAGTAGCCGTTGCCGGTGTTGATGTGCCAGCGGCCGCCGCTCTCGCACTCGGCGACGCAGCCCCAGGGCCACTGGTCGGCGGCGCAGTCGGCGAGCGGGTACGCGGGCCCCGGCCCGGGCCTGGGCGGCGGCGGATGGCGGCCGGCCGCCCCGGTGTCGGCGCCGGCGACACCGGCACCCTGCATGAGCAGCACCGCCGCCGGCACGACGACCGACGGCCAGAAACGGTTCTTCAGCACCGGGTCACGCTAGGCACCACCCCGCCCCGCACCCGCGCCGCCGCGCGCGTGACCCCGGCCCCGGTTCACCCGTTGAGCTCTTCATGAGACGAGCCGGGAACCGCCCGGCCTCGAACCGCACACCACTCCGAGGAGCCACCCGTGCCGCGCATGCTCGACGTCAGCGAGGACGTACGCGCCGAGATCGGCGATGAGGAAGCCGAGCGGCTGCTCGCCGGCGAGAACGCCCCGGGCAGCTACGACTGCACCTCCTGCCGCACCCCGGGCGACTCCGAGCAGGAACGCACGAGCACCGTGCTGTTCGTCGGCGAGGAGACCGCCGTCCTCGCCTTCGCCCACGCCACCTGCATCCCCTCCCAGGTCGTCAAGGTCGCCGAGGAGCAGCTCCAGGGCGCCGTCCGGTCCATCACCGGCAGCCCGGCCGCCGCCCCCGCGGCCCCCGCCCCCTCCATCCCGGCGCAGTCCCCGGCCACCGGTGAGCAGGCGGTCCTGGGCGTCACCAGCGGCCTCGTCCTGATCGACGGCGAGCTGCACCCGGCGCTGGTCGTCGAACCGACCGCGCCCATCGCCCGCCCCGGTTCCACCGCCGGCATCGACGAGTTCCTGCCGCTGCTGATGGAGCACGGCTTCCTCCCGGTCACCGACGTCAACCAGAAGCCGAGCCCGCTGCACGGCTGGTCGGTGCTGCTCGCCATGGGTCAGCTGCACGCCATCCTCCAGCCGGGCACGGTCGGGGGCAGCCCGGTCGCCTGGTGGCAGGCGCACCAGCCGCTCCAGGTCACGGAGGGCTGGCGGGCCGCGGCGAACAAGTCGCACACGGTCCTCGTCTTCGCCGCGCCGGTCGGCTCCATCGGCCAGCAGCCGCGCGAGGACCTGCTGCGCGACGCGCTGGAGAAGGCCTCCGCCGACGGGCGCCTGGTGGCCGCCGCGCTGCCGCTGGCGGGCACGTGACAGCCAGGCGCGTCACGGCGAGGCCGCATCCGACGGGCGGCGAGGTCGTTGGCACCTACGTGCACGCATACGAACCCTCCCGCTACGAGTCGTCCCGCTACGAGTCCTCCCGTCAGCCGTACCACCAGATCCCCGCGATGCGCCCGGCGCAGGACGGCATGTCCGGCGCCTCGGCCACGCCGATCTACGACGCGCTGTACTCCGAGTACCTGAGGACGTTCAGGACGCTGCCGGGCGACCGCAGCGGCGAGGAGGACCTGGACTTCCGGTCGTTCGCCGCCGTGGCGGGCGCGCACCGCCCGGTGAGCGCGACCACGACCACGACCGCGTACCCGGGGATGTGGCAGCGCCAGCACCCTCCGGTCCACGTCCCGGCGGCGCTGCCACCGGCGCGCAGGGGCGGCCTGTGACCCGGTGAGACGCACCGACGACGGCGGGGCCGGAGCGAGATCTCTCGCTCCGGCCCCGCCGTCGTCATGTCAGCCGGTCACTTCTTGCGGCCGCGCTTCTCGCGCACCCGCACCGAGATGTGGATCGGCGTGCCCTCGAAGCCGAACTCCTCGCGCAGGCGCCGCTCGACGAAGCGCCGGTAGCCGTGCTCGAGGAAACCGGAGGCGAAGAGCACGAACCGGGGCGGCTTGGTGCCCGCCTGCGTACCGAACAGGATGCGGGGCTGCTTGCCGCCGCGGATCGGGTGCGGGTGGGCCGCGACGAGCTCGCCGAGGAAGGCGTTCAGCCTGCCGGTCGGCACGCGGGTCTCCCAGCCGGCCAGCGCCGTCTCGATCGCCGGGACCAGCCGGTCCATGTGGCGGCCGGTGCGGGCGGAGACGTTGACGCGCGGGGCCCAGGAGACCTGCTGCATCTCGGTCTCGATCTCGCGCTCGAGGTAGTAGCGGCGCTCCTCGTCGAGGTCGTCCCACTTGTTGTACGCGATGACGACGGCGCGCCCCGCCTCGACGGCCATGGTGATGATCCGCTGGTCCTGGACGGAGATGGACTCGGTGGTGTCGATCAGGACGACGGCCACCTCGGCCTTCTCCACGGCGGCGGCGGTACGCAGCGAGGCGTAGTAGTCCGCGCCCTCCTGGAGGTGGACCTTCTTGCGGATACCGGCGGTGTCCACGAACTTCCAGGTCGTGCCGCCGAGCTCGATCAGCTCGTCGACCGGGTCGCGGGTGGTGCCGGCCATCTCGTTGACGACGACCCGCTCCTCGCCCGCGAGCTTGTTGAGCAGGGACGACTTGCCGACGTTCGGGCGGCCGATGAGCGCGATGCGGCGCGGGCCGCCGACAGCGGCGCCGAAGGTCTGCTCCGGGGCCTCCGGCAGCGCCTTCAGCACCTCGTCCAGCAGGTCGCCGGTGCCGCGTCCGTGCAGCGCGGAGACCGGGAAGGGCTCGCCGAGACCCAGGGACCACAGCATGGCGGCGTCGGCCTCGGCGGAGGGGCCGTCGACCTTGTTGGCGGCGAGGACGACGGGCTTTCCGGCCCGGCGCAGCAGCTTGACGACGGCCTCGTCGGTGTCCGTGGCGCCCACGGTGGCGTCCACCACGAAGACGACGGCGTCGGCGGCTTCGATGGCGTACTCGGCCTGGGCGGCGACGGAGGCGTCGATGCCGAGGACGTCCTGCTCCCAGCCGCCGGTGTCGACGACCTTGAAGCGGCGGCCGGCCCACTCGGCCTCGTACGTGACGCGGTCGCGGGTGACGCCGGGCTTGTCCTCGACGACGGCCTCGCGGCGGCCGATGATGCGGTTCACAAGGGTCGACTTGCCGACGTTCGGCCGGCCGACGACGGCGAGGACCGGGAGCGGGCCGTGCCCGGCCTCCTCGATCGCGCCTTCGACGTCCTCGATGTCGAAGCCCTCTTCGGCGGCGAGCTCCATGAACTCCGCGTACTCGGTGTCGCCGAGTGCCCCGTGGTCGTGCTGGTCGTTCATGAAGTCCGTTCCTCGTTCATCATCGGCGGATCGAGTGATCCGCTACTCAAGTCTCGCTCAGCGGCCGGTGAGGCGCTTGGCGTTTTCCAGGTGGGCGGTGAGCCGCTCCTGGATGCGTACGGTGGCGTCGTCCAGCGCCTTGCGGGTACGGCGACCACCGGGCTCCCCCGCCTCGAAGGCGTCGCCGAAGACGACGTCGACGCGGCTGCGCAGGGGCGGCAGCGCCTTTATCAACCGTCCGCGGCGCTCGGTGCTTCCCAGCACGGCGACCGGGACGATCGGCGCGCCGCTGCGCACCGCGAAGTACGCCAGTCCGGCGCGCAGCGAGGCGAAGTCGCCCTCGCCGCGGGTGCCCTCCGGGAAGATGCCGAGCACGCCGCCGCCTCCCAGCACCTCCAGGGCGCCGGTGATGGCGGTGCGGTCGGGCGCCGAGCGGTCCACCTTCAGCTGCCCGATGCCCTCCAGGAACGGGCCGAGAGGCCCGATGAAGGCCTCCTTCTTGATCAGGAAGTGCACGGGCCTGGGTGCGGTGCCCATGAGCATGGGGCCGTCGAGGTTGTGCGCGTGGTTGACGGCGAGGATCACGGGCCCGGAGGCCGGGACGCGCCAGGCGCCGAGGACGCGCGGCTTCCACAGCCCGTACATCAGGCCGATGCCGATGCCCCGGCCGACTGCGGCGCCCTTCTCGGAAGGGGTCACTTGGCGGCTCGCTTCTCCTCGACGAGGGTGACGACGCACTCGATGACCTGCTGGAGGGTGAGGTCGGTGGTGTCGACCTCGACCGCGTCGTCCGCCTTGGCGAGCGGGGACGTCTTGCGGCTGGAGTCGGCCGCGTCCCGCTTGATGAGCGCCTCGCGGGTGGCGTGGACGTCGGCGCCCTTGAGCTCGCCGGAGCGGCGGGCGGCACGGGCCTCGGGGGACGCGGTCAGGAAGATCTTGAGGTCGGCGTCCGGGAGGACGGTCGTGCCGATGTCGCGGCCCTCGACGACGATGCCCTCCACGGCGCTCGCCGCGATGGTGCGCTGGAGCTCGGTGATCCGGGTGCGCACCTCGGGGACCGCGCTGACGGCGCTGACCTTGGAGGTGACCTCCTGGGTGCGGATGGGACCGGAGGCGTCCACGCCGTCGACCGTGATGGTGGGGTGGGACGGGTCGGTCCCGGAGACGATCGTGGGCTTGCCGGCGGCCGAGGCGATGGCCTCGGGGTCGTCGGTGTCCACGCCGTTGCTGATCATCCACCAGGTGATCGCGCGGTACTGCGCGCCGGTGTCCAGGTAGCTGAGCCCCAGCTTGGCGGCGACCGCCTTGGAGGTGCTCGACTTGCCCGTGCCGGAGGGCCCGTCGATGGCGACGATCACGGTTTCCACGGTGTCGGACACCTTCCTGGTACGCGGGAGAGGGGCCGGCCGGTTGCCAAGGGGCCCGGCACAAGGTTACCGACTGCGGGCCGGACCCCTTGCACCCGTTCGGCCGACCCCCGGCCGGGCACCCCGCGGCCCTCTGCTACGGCCGCAGCCCCCAGCCCCGTTCCCGCAGGGCCGCCGCCAGGACCGGGGCCGCCTTCGGCTCCACCATCAGCTGGATGAGACCCGCCTGCTGCCCGGTCGCATGCTCGATGCGGACGTCCTCGATGTTCACACCCGCACGGCCCGCGTCGGCGAAGATCCGGGCCAGCTCGCCCGGCTGGTCGCTGAGCAGGACCGCCACCGTCTCGTACGCCACCGGGCCGCCGCCGTGCTTGCCCGGGACACGGGCGCGGCCGGCGTTGCCGCGGCGCAGGACGTCCTCGACGCCGCTCGCGCCGTCGCGGCGCTTGTCGTCGTCGGCGGACTGGAGCGAGCGCAGGGCCTCGACCGTCTCCTCCAGGTCGGCGGCGACGCTCGCGAGGACGTCGGCGACCGGGCCCGGGTTCGCCGAGAGGATTTCGACCCACATGCGGGGGTCGGACGCCGCGATGCGCGTCACGTCCCGGATGCCCTGCCCGCAGAGCCGTACCGCCGTCTCGTCGGCGTCCGCCAGCCGGGCGGCGACCATCGAGGAGACCAGCTGCGGGGTGTGGGAGACGAGCGCGACGGCCCTGTCGTGGGCGTCCGCGTCCATGACGACCGGCACGGCCCGGCACAGCGCGACGAGCTCCAGCGCCAGGTTCAGCACCTCGGTGTCGGTGTCGCGGGTGGGCGTCAGCACCCAGGGGCGGCCCTCGAAGAGGTCGGCGGTCGCGGCCATCGGCCCCGACTGCTCCTTGCCGGACATCGGGTGCGTACCGATGTACGCCGTCAGGTCGAGGCCCGTCTCCTCCAGCTCCCGCTTGGGCCCGCCCTTGACGCTGCCCACGTCCAGGTACGCGCGGGCCACCTCGCGGCGCATCGCGTCGGCGAGCGTGGCGGCGATGTGCGCCGGCGGTACGGCGACGACGGCGAGGTCGACCGGGCCCTCGGGGGGCTCGTCGGTGCCGGCGCCGCGTGCCGCGGCGGTGCGCGCGCGGGCCGGGTCGTGGTCCACGAGGTGGACGGTGACGCCGCGCCCGGTCAGGGCGAGGGCGGCCGAGGTGCCGATCAGGCCGGTTCCGATGACGAGTGCGGTTCTCACTGGGCGATGTCCTTGCGCAGGGCGGCCGCGGCACCGAGGTACACGTGCGCGACGGCGGATTTGGGCAGAGCGGTCTCGACGTGCGCGAGCAGCCGTACGACGCGGGGCATGGCGCCGTCGACGTCCAGTTCCTGCGCGCAGATCAGCGGTACGTCCACGATGCCGAGCGCGCGCACCGCGGCGGCGGGGAAGTCGCTGTGCAGGTCGGGCGTGGCCGTGAACCAGATGCTGATCAGGTCGTCCGTGGTGAGGCCGTTGCGCTCCAGTACGGCGGTGAGCAGCTCGCCGACCTGGTCCCGCATGTGCCCGGCGTCGTCCCGCTCCAGCTGGACGGCCCCTCGGACCGCTCGTACCGCCACGTCCCGCTCCTTCGTCGGCTTGGGTGCTGCTGCTGATCAGCCTAGTCAGCCCTGGATGGGCTAGAACTGTCCGCATGCTCTTTCACGTGGTCCCCCTCGCCCAGTGGTCCGCCCGTCCGGAGGATCCGTACGCGCCCGACTCGCTCGCCGGCGAGGGCTTCGTGCACTGCTCCCCGGACGAGGCGGCCGCCCTCGCCGTCGCCGACGCCCACTACCGGGACACGCCCGGCCCGCTGCTGGTGCTGCGGATCGACGAGGAGCGGCTGTCGTCGGAGGTCCGCTGGGAGGGCGGGTTCCCGCACGTGTACGGGCCGGTCGACCGCGCCGCCGTGACCGGGGTCCTGGAGGTGCGCCGGGACGCGGACGGCACCGCCACGGGGCTGCTTCCCCGGGCGTAACGTGCGGCCCGGACCACCGCGCGGCTCCCTCGTGCGCCGCGCTCCGGGCGTCAGGATGTCGCGCATGGATGCAGCCGCCACGCCCCGCCGTACCGTTCTGGCCGCCCCGGCCGCCCTGCTCACCGCCTGCGGCGGCGGGGGCGACGGCCCCGCGGACGGTGACCCCACGGACGGCGGGTCGCCGGCCGGCGACGCGCTCGCGAGGACCACGGACATCCCGGTCGGCGGCGGCCGGGTCTTCGCCGACCGGCAGGTCGTGGTGACCCAGCCGGAGGAGGGCGAGTTCAGGGCCTTCTCGGCGATCTGCACGCATCAGCGCTGCACGGTCGGCTCGGTCGCGAACGGTGTCATCCGCTGCCCCTGCCACGGCAGCACCTTCCGCGTCCAGGACGCGTCGGTCGTGACGGGTCCGGCCACCAGACCGCTGCCCGCCCGGGAGATCTCGGTGTCGGAGGGCACCATCCGGCTGGGATGATCGCGGTCATGACAGCGCTGCCCCCTCCGGCCCCGCCGACCCCCGAAGACCTGGTGCGCGACCACACCGTCTACTCCTGTGTCATGGGGTCGCGCGCCTTCGGGCTGGCCACGGACGGCAGCGACACCGACCGGCGCGGTGTGTTCCTGGCACCCACAGCGCTCCAGTGGCGCTTCACCAAGCCGCCCACGCACATAGAGGGCCCGGCGGAGGAGCAGTTCAGCTGGGAGCTGGAGCGCTTCTGCGAGCTCGCGCTCCGCGCCAACCCGAACATCCTGGAGTGCCTGCACTCCCCGCTCGTCGAGCACGTCGACGACACCGGCCGCGAACTGCTGTCGTTGCGCCGCGCGTTCCTCTCCCGCCAGGTCCACCAGACGTTCGTGCGGTACGCGGTGGCCCAGCGCAAGAAGCTGGACGCGGACGTCCGCCGCCACGGGGCCCCGCGCTGGAAGCACGCCATGCACCTGCTGCGGCTCGTGACGAGCTGCCGCGACCTGCTGCGCACGGGCGAGCTGGTCCTCGACGTCGGCGACGCCCGCGAGCGCCTGCTGGCGGTCAAGGGCGGCGAGGTGCCGTGGCCGGAGGTGGAGGCGTGGATGGCGCGCCTGGCGGCGGAGGCGGACGACGCCGCGACGAGGTCCCCGCTCCCGGCGGAGCCGGACCGCCGGGCCGTGGAGGACTTCCTCTTCCGCACCCGCCGGGCCTCAGCCCTCCGGGCGCTCGAGACGGTCCAGGCGGGCCCGAACGACGAAGTCGTGGAGCGCGTCGTACGCGGCGGCGGCGGGCCCGTCCGGTAGCGCCGACGCCGCCTGCGCCTCGTCCAGCACGGCGTGCAGGGCCTCCACGTCCGCGCGTACCCGCTCGGTGTCGACGCCGGTGGCGAGACCGTGCTCGGCGTCGGACTTGGCGGCGATGAGCTCGGCGACGTACTCCGGCGCGGGCACCGACCCGAGGAGCGTCGGCAGGTGGGCCACCACCTCGCCCGTACGCATCAGGTGGATGCCGGTCAGCAGCACCCGGAAGGTGTACAGCAGCGGCTTGAGCTCCCCGTTCTTCTCGAACAACCGCCACTGGGTGGCGGCGAAGCCACGGTAGTGGTGCGCGTGGTGGGTGGTGAGCACACTCGGCGCGAGCGCGGCCAACTCGGCGTGCGCGTCCGTGGTGTGGGCCACCAACGGCGACAGCAACTGCTCCAGTACGTAGCCGTTGCGCCGCAGCATGAGCCGGACGAACTTGCGCAGGTCGTGCGTGACGAGGTCCATCTCGACCCCGTCGGCCTCCCACATCCGGGACCGGGTCTCCTCGGGCTCGCGCAGCCCGATCATCGCGTCCACCGGCAGCAGGTGCACCCCGCGCAGGTCCACGTCCGAGTCCAGGGACGGGAAGCCGTACAGGTGCGCGCCGGAAACGGTCGCGAAGAGCAGCGGATCGGGCTGTTCGGCGACGACGGAGGCCAGGTCGGGAAGGTCCACGAGTGGGGTCATGGGATCAAGCGTCCCAGAGCGCCCCCAGCGTCAGCAGCTCACTTCCGTACTCGATCCGGTCCGCCCACTCCCCCGGCCAGGCCCCGGCGCCCAGGTGCGCCCCGGCGAAGGCGCCCGCGAGGCAGGCGATCGAGTCCGAGTCCCCCTTGGTGCAGGCGGCCCGGCGCAGGGCCGTGAGCGGCTCCTTTGGGAAGAGCAGGAAGCACAGCAGCCCGGTGGCGAGGGCCTCCTCGGCGATCCAGCCCTCGCCCGTCAGAAGACACGGGTCGGTCTCCGGGTCGGCGGTGCGCAGGGCGGACTCCAGGGTGGTGAGGGCGGCGACGCACTCGTCCCAGCCGCGCTCGATGAAGGTCTGGGGCGTGGCGTCGTGGGCGTACGTCCACAGGTCGCCGAGCCACTTGGCGTGGTAGCGGGAACGGTTCTCGTGCGCGTACGCGAGCAGCTGCCCGACCAGGCCGGCCGGGTCCGCGCCCTGCGACAGCAGGTACACCGCCCGCGCGGTGAGGTCCGAGGCGGCGAGCGCGGTCGGGTGCCCGTGCGTGAGCGCGGCCTGGAGCTGGGCGGCACCGGCGCGCTGCTCCGCGTCCAGCCGGGGTACGAGTCCGAGGGGCGCGACCCGCATGTTCGCGCCGCAGCCCTTGGACCCGATCTGGCTGGCTTCCTGCCAGGGCCGGCCGCTGTCGAGCTTGCCGCAGGCGACCAGGCACGTACGGCCGGGCGCCCGGTTGTTCTCGGGTGAGTGGTACCAGGCGACGAACTCGTCGCGCACGGGCCGCGTCAGCCGCTCCGGGGTCAGCGGCCCCCGGTCCATCGCGGTGCGGACGCCCCGCGCCAGCGCCAGCGTCATCTGGGTGTCGTCCGTGACGAAGGCGGGCCTGGGCAGCTCCATCCCCCGCCAAGGGCCGCACTTGGCGAGGATCGACGGCACGTCGTTGAACTCGGTCGGGAAGCCGAGGGCGTCACCGAGCGCGAGCCCGATGAGCGAGCCGGTGGCCGCCCGCTTGACGGTGGTGGTCCTGGCGGTGGCCGTTCCTGTCGTCGTTCCAGCGGTCATGCCTGCCGTCCTTCCGGTCGCAGCAGTGGCGGGTGCAGGGCCGTGGCCCCGCCCGCCCGGTACAGGGCGGCCGGTTTCCCCCGTCCGCCGGTCAGGCGCGGCGGTCCCTCCACGGCCTCGACGAAGCCGGGCGTGGCGAGGACCTTGCGCCGGAAGTTGGGGCGGTCGAGCTCGACGCCCCAGACCGTCTCGTACACCTGGCGCAGCTCGCCGAGCGTGAACTCGGGCGGGCAGAAGGCGGTGGCGAGGCAGGTGTACTCGAGCTTGGCGCCCACGCGCTCGTGCGCGTCGGCGAGGATCGTGTCGTGGTCGAAGGCGAGGGGCCCGTACGAGCCGTGGGGCAGCCACTGCGCGTGCGCCGCGTCGCCGCCGCCCCGGGGCTCCGGCAGGTCCGGTACGAGGGCGGTGTACGCGACGGAGACCACCCGCATCCTCGGGTCGCGGTCCGGGTCGCTGTAGGTGCGCAGCTGCTCCAGGTGGAGGCGGGCGGCGGTGGCGCCGGAGATTCCGGTCTCCTCGGCCAGCTCCCGCCGCGCGGCCTCTTCGGCGGACTCGCGGGGCAGGACGAAGCCGCCGGGCAGGGCCCAGCAGTCCTGGTACGGCTCCTGGCCGCGCCGGACGAGCAGGACGTGCAGCCGCTCGTCGCGGACGGTGAAGACGGCGAGGTCGACGGTGACGGCGAAGGGCTCGAAGGCGTGCGGGTCGTACCCCTCGGGACGTTCGGCCTTCGGCGTGCCGTGCGTGGTCATACCCGCATCACCCCCGCCGCACGGGTGTCGGAGCCCGGGCCACCCCCGTGGGTCCAGGTTCGCCTGCCGTGCGCGGCAGGGGTGATGGGGAGTCGCAACGCCGCCTCCTTAAGAGTCACTATGACTATAAAGCCGGAGGAGTGTGTCCCACAAGCGCGAAAGCCCGCACCCCGGAAGGGGTGCGGGCTTTCGCGCGGAAATGTGCCGTTTACAGGCCGACTTCCTTCATCAGCATGCCGACCTCGGTGTTCGTCAGGCGCCGCAGCCAGCCCGACTTCTGGTCGCCCAGCTGGATCGGGCCGAACGCGGTCCGGACGAGCTTGTCCACCGGGAAGCCCGCCTCGGCGAGCATGCGGCGCACGATGTGCTTGCGGCCCTCGTGGAGGACCACCTCGACCAGGTAGTTCTTGCCGGTCTGCTCGACGACCCGGAAGTGGTCGGCGCGGGCGTAGCCGTCCTCGAGCTGGATGCCCTCCTTGAGGAGCTTGCCGACCTCGCGCGGGAGCGGGCCGGTGATGGCGGCCAGGTAGGTCTTCTGCACGCCGTACTTCGGGTGCGTGAGACGGTGGGCCAGCTCGCCGTGGTTGGTGAGCAGGATGATGCCCTCGGTCTCGGTGTCGAGCCGCCCGACGTGGAAGAGGCGCGTCTCGCGGTTGGTGACGTAGTCGCCGAGGCACTGGCGCCCGTCCGGGTCCTCCATCGTCGACACCACGCCCGCGGGCTTGTTGAGCGCGAAGAAGAGGTACGACTGGGTCGCCACGGTCAGGCCGTCGACCTTGATCTCGTCCTTCTCGGGGTCGACGCGCGTGCCCTGCTCGACCACGATCTTGCCGTTGACCTCGACGCGACCGGCGTCGATCAGCTCCTCGCAGGCGCGGCGCGAGCCCATGCCCGCCCTGGCCAGCACCTTCTGCAGGCGCTCGCCCTCCTGCTCCCCGAAGGTCTTCGGGGTCTTGATCTCGGGCCGGTTCGCGTACCGCTCGCGGTTGCGCTCCTCGATCCGGGCGTCCAGCTCGCGCGGGCGCGCCGGGGTCGTACGGCCGCCGCCGCGCTGCGGGGACTGCCGGGGGCCGCCCTTGGCGCCGCCGCGGGCCGCCGCGCCGCGTCCGCGCTTCGGGGCCTCGGAGGCGCCGGAGGGGCCGCCCACGTCGTAGCTGCGCTCCTCGGGGCGGGGGCGGCGCGGGTTGCTGCCGCCCTTGGGGCCCTGGCGGTCGTCGCGGCTGTTACCGGCACCCCGGTAATTGCCGCGGCCGCCGCTGCTGCCGCGGCCGCCGCTGTTGCCACCACGGCTCCCGCCGTTGTTTCCGCTGCTGTTCCTGCCGCTGCTGCTTCGCATCAAAGTTCCGTCTTGTCGTCGTCGGGGTCGAACGACGGAAGCCCTTCCTGGCTCTCGGCCTCGATCGCGTCCGCCTCGGGGAGGAAGGGAGCGAGCTCCGGGAGCTCGTCCAGACCGCGCAGGCCCATCCGCTCCAGAAAGTAGTTCGTCGTCCTGTACAGGATCGCACCTGTTTCGGGTTCCGTGCCCGCCTCCTCGACCAGACCGCGCTGGAGGAGGGTGCGCATGACGCCGTCGCAGTTCACGCCGCGTACCGCCGAGACCCTCGACCGGCTGACCGGCTGGCGGTACGCAACGACCGCGAGGGTCTCCAGGGCGGCCTGGGTGAGCCGGGCCTGCTGCCCGTCGAGGACGAAGCGCTCGACGGCCTCGGCGTACTCGGGGCGCGTGTAGAACCGCCAGCCGCCCGCCACCAGCCGCAGCTCGAAGCCGCGCCGCTGCACGGCGTACTCGTCGGCCAGCTCGCGCAGCGCGTCGGCGACCTCGCGGCGGGGACGGTCCAGCACCTTGGCGAGGTGCTCCTCGGTCGCCGGCTCGTCGACGACCATGAGGACGGCCTCCAGGGCCGGCTTCAGCTCCATCACGTCTCCTCCCGGCCGCTCTCGCGGTCGAACTCGTCCGTCACGGCGACACCGTCCGCTCCCGTCCACCGCACGGTGAGCTCCCCGAGTGCGTCGTCCTGGTCCAGGGCGACGGCCTTCTCCCGGTACAGCTCCAGCAGCGCGAGGAAGCGGGCGACGACGGTGAGGGTGTCGGGTGCGTCCTCGGCGAGCTCCCGGAAGGTCGCCTCGCCGCGCTCCCGCAGCCGCGCGACCACCACCTCGGCCTGCTCGCGCACGCTGACCAGCGGGGCGTGGATGTGCTCCACGTACACCTGCGGCTTGGCCCGGGGCTGCATGGCCTTCACGGCGAGCTTGGCGAAGCCCTCGGCGCCGATGCTGATGACCACGTCCGGCAGCAGCTCGGCGTGGTGCGGCTCCAGCCCGACGGTACGCGGGTACCGCCGGCCCTCGCTCTCCAGCCGCTCGCTGAAGATGTCCGCGACCTGCTTGTACGCGCGGTACTGGAGCAGCCGCGCGAAGAGCAGGTCCCGCGCCTCCAGCAGCGCGAGGTCGGCCTCGTCCTCGACCTCGGCGGCGGGCAGCAGGCGGGCGGCCTTGAGGTCGAGCAGGGTCGCGGCCACCACCAGGAACTCGGTGGTCTGGTCCAGGTCCCAGTCGGGGCCCATGGCGCGGATGTGGGCCGTGAACTCGTCGGTGACCTTGGAGAGGGCGACCTCGGTGACGTCGAGCTTGTGCTTGGCGATCAGCTGCAGCAGCAGGTCGAAGGGTCCCTCGAAGTTCGCCAGCCGTACGGTGAACCGCCCGTCGCCTTCGCCGTGCCTCTCGGCCCCGGCCTCGGGTTCGGGCGCCACCGGCGGCTCGGGCGCCACCAGCGGCACCGGCTCCTCGGGCGGCGGGCTGGGCGGAGCCCCCGGGCCGCGGCCCAGGGGGCGGCGTGCGCGGCGGGGCGGGTCGTCGGTCGGGGGCATCGTGGTCCAGGGGCGTGGCGAGCGGGGCCCCGCCGGGAGCACCGGAGGGACGGGAGGCGGCCCGCGCAGGCTACCGCCGGCGGCGCCGTCAGCGCCCGCGCAGCCGCCGTACGAGGATGCTCGCGTCGCCGCGTGACTCCAGGTCCGCCAGGACCACGGCGACCGCCTCGCGGACGATGCGGCCGCGGTCGACGGCGAGCCCGTGCTCGCCGCGCAGGACCAGGCGCGCGTGCTCCAGGTCCATGAGCTCCTCGGCGGAGACGTACACCGTGATCTTCTCGTCGTGGCGTTCGCGCCCGCTGGGCCGCCGGTTCGCGGACCGGCCGCGGCGCCGGGGCGCCGGGGCGGCAGCGGCCGGCTTCGCGGGGGCGGGCTCCGCCTCGCGGGTGCGGGGCTCCGCCGCCTCGGCCTCGGCGGCCGCGTGCTCCTCCGGGGAGACCGGAGCGGCGGAGGCGGCCGCCGTGGGGTCGCTCTCGCCCGCCGGCGCCGGCACGCGCGGCTCGCCGTTCGCCGCGCTCGCCTGGCGCCTGGGGGTCGACGCCTGCAGCGCCATGCCCCCGGTCGTACGGAACAGCTCGTCGGCACCGGGCAGACTCACTCGGCGTGACACCGGGCGAGCACCTCCCTGGCGAGCTGGCGGTAGGCGGCCGCGCCGACCGAGTTCGAGGCGTACGTGGTGATCGGCTCACCGGCGACCGTGGTCTCCGGGAAGCGCACGGTCCGGCCGATCACCGTGTGGTAGACGTGGTCGTCGAAGGCCTCGACGACCCGGGCCAGCACCTCGCGGCTGTGCACGGTGCGGGAGTCGTACATCGTGGCGAGGATGCCGTCGAGCTCCAGGTCGGGGTTGAGCCGTTCCTGGACCTTCTCGATGGTCTCGGTCAGCAGGGCCACCCCGCGCAGCGCGAAGAACTCGCACTCCAGCGGCACTATCACCTTGTGAGCCGCCGTCAGCGCGTTGACGGTCAGCAGACCGAGCGAGGGCTGACAGTCGATCACGATGTAGTCGTAGTCCGGCAGCAGCGGCTTCAGGGCCCGCTGGAGCGTGGACTCGCGCGCGACCTCGCTCACCAACTGCACTTCCGCCGCAGACAAATCGATATTGCTGGGCAGCAGGTCCATGTTGGGCACGGCGGTCTTCAGCAGCACCTCGTCCGCCGACATGCCCCGCTCCATGAGCAGGTTGTAGACGGTGAGGTCGAGCTCCATGGGGTTGACGCCGAGGCCGACCGACAGGGCGCCCTGCGGGTCGAAGTCGACGAGCAGGACGCGCCGTCCGTACTCCGCGAGCGCGGCGCCCAGGTTGATGGTCGACGTCGTCTTGCCGACGCCGCCCTTCTGGTTGCACATCGCGATGATCTTCGCGGGGCCGTGGTCGGTCAGCGGGCCCGGGATCGGGAAGTAGGGCAGGGGCCGTCCGGTGGGGCCGATCCGCTCGCGGCGCTGGCGGGCAGCGTCCGGGGCGAGGGTGGCCGCGTACTCCGGATCGGGCTCGTACTCGGCGTCGGGGTCGTAGAAGTGCCCCTCGGGCACCTCGTCGTAGGCGGCGAAGTGGGTGGACTCTCGGCCACTCTCGTTGCCGGCCATGGCGTTCACGTGTTGGCCGTCCATCATCTTCATCGTGTGGGCTGTCGTCAGGTGCTGCGGGCCGGTCTGACTGGTCGCGAAGGTGCGGACAGCGACGGAACCGGCATCGCCGACCGATCCTGGCTGTCCACCTCCTGGAGTAAATGTCGACTCATTCACAAGTCGTCTTACCTCCTTGGAAGTGGCCAGGGGACTTATCGATAGGTCAGCGTGGCACCATGCCGACGGTTGGCGACTCTATGGCGTGTCACCGCTCCGCAGCAACACAATCGCCCGGACGCGGGCCGATGTGTCGGCAAAGAAACACTCCTCTGTCAAGGGCGCACAGCCACTCATCGACACATTTCCCGGGTGTGCGAAACGGTTAAAGGGTTACGTTCGAGACGACTTGAACGAGGGTCGGGAAGCGTCCGGACACACGTCCGGCCGGACCTTGCTACCAAGGTCCGGCCGGATGTGTGAGGTTGACGGCAACCGTTGACGGTCGGTCCCCGTCAGCCCGGGCTCGTCAGCCGATGAAGGTGGCGGGGTCCACGTACTCCAGGTCGTGGGCCTCGGCGACCTCCTTGTAAACGACCTTGCCGTCATGGGTGTTGAGGCCCTTGGCGAGCGAGGCGTCGCGGCGCAGCGCCTCGACCCAGCCGTTGTTGGCGAGCGAGACGATGTACGGCAGCGTGGCGTTGGTCAGCGCGTACGTCGAGGTGTTCGGGACGGCGCCCGGCATGTTGGCGACGCAGTAGAAGACCGAGTCGTGGACCTGGAAGGTCGGCTCGGCGTGCGTGGTCGGACGGGAGTCCTCGAAGCAGCCGCCCTGGTCGATCGCAATGTCGACAAGGACACTTCCGGGCTTCATCTTGGCGACGAGCTCGTTGGTGACCAGCTTCGGGGCCTTGGCGCCCGGGATGAGGACGGCGCCGATGACGAGGTCGGCCTCGACGACGGCCTTCTCCAGCTCGTAGGCGTTGGAGACGACCGTCTGCACCTGGGTGCCGAAGATCTTGTCGGCCTCGCGCAGCTTGTTGATGTCGCGGTCGAGCAGGGTCACGTGGAAGCCCATGCCGACGGCGATCTGGGTGGCGTTCCAACCCGAGACACCGCCACCGATGACCACGGCCCTGCCCGCGTGCGTACCGGGGACGCCGCCCGGCAGGACGCCGCGGCCGCCGGCCGAGCGCATCAGGTGGTAGGCGCCGACCTGCGGGGCCAGGCGGCCCGCGACCTCGGACATCGGGGCGAGCAGCGGCAGGGCGCGGTTCGCGGTCTCGACCGTCTCGTACGCGATGGCGGTGGTGCCCGAGGCCAGCAGCGCGTCCGTGCACTCGCGGGAGGCGGCGAGGTGCAGGTAGGTGAAGAGCGTCTGGTCCTTGCGGAGGCGGTGGTACTCCTCCGCGATGGGCTCCTTGACCTTGAGCAGCAGGTCGGCGGTGGCCCAGACCTCGTCGGCGGTGGGCAGGATCTGCGCGCCGGCGGCCACGTACTCGTCGTCCGTGATCGAGGAGCCGACGCCGGCGTTCTGCTCGATGAAGACCTGGTGGCCGTTGCGGACGAGCTCGTGCACGCCGGCGGGGGTGATGGCCACCCGGAACTCGTTGTTCTTGACCTCGCGGGGGATGCCGACCTTCACGTCGATCACGGTCCTTGGCTCGGGGGGTACTGGGGGCAATGCAATACATACCCGGATGCAGTGGACGCACCGGGATAGACCGCGGTCAATCGCGGCTCACCCAGTCTATTGAAGGACTTCCCGTTGTCTAGCCTTGCAAAGACCTAATCTTTGGCTGAAGCACTGCGGATTTCGTAGGCGGATCCTTCCGTTCCCAGCAGTCGATCAGCTGCCGCGCGGTGCAGCCGCGCCGCCGCCGGATCGCCGAGCCGGTCGAGCGTGTCGGCGAGCCGCAGCTGGAGCGCGGCGAGAAGCCGCATGTCGTCGGCGCGCCGGGCCCACTCGATCGCCTCCTCGCAGGTGCGCAGCGACTCGTGCGGCCGGCCCGCGTACTCCTGGACCCGGGCGACTTCGCTCAACGCCCGTGCGTGGCCCGGGAGATCACCGAGGCGGCGATATCCGGCCGCGGCCGCCCGCCAGCTGCGCAGCGCCTCGCCGTACCGCCCGGCATAGGTGTGGACGGCGCCGAGCCTGCCGTACAGCCGCGCCTGGTCGGCGCGCTCGTCGCGGGCGAGGCGCTGGGAGAGGGCCCGCCCGTACCAGTCGGCGGCCCGCTGCCAGTCCCCCAGCTCCTGGTACGCGCCCCCTACGGATTCCATCGCCCGGCCGGTCGCGTACGGGTCGTTCGCGTCGCGTCCGGCGTCCAGCGCCGCGCGATACCGCACCAGGGCGTCCTCGGTCCGGCCGGTCGCGGCGTCCAGGTCGGCGAGGTTCAGCAGGGCGGCGGCCCGCTCGCGGTGCAGGCCGCGCCGCTCGGCGACGTCGAGGACCAGCTGGTGCAGCCCGTACAGCTCGGGCGCCGCCGTCTCGGGGCCCCGGTGCGCGGTGAGCGCCCGGACGAGCGCGGCGATCAGCCGGCGGGCCAGGGTGTCGAGCTCCCCGTCGGCGACCGCGAGCCGGGCGGAGGCCAGCAGCGCGGGCTGCCGGGTGCGCAGCCACTGGCTGGCGGTGCCCACGCTGGGGAAGCGCAGGGCGCGCGGCAGCCCGGCGAGCCTGCGCCGCGCGATGGAGCCCTCGGGCTCGGTGACCGCCCGGCACGACTGGAGCAGCCGCACGGTCCGCTCCAGCATCCGCGCCCGCGCCAGCTGCACCTCGGCGGGCCGGTCCTCGCTCTCCAGCAGCTCCCGCAGCAGCGGTACGAGACAGCCGGGGACCTCGTACTGGCCGCCCCGCTGCCCGTCCCGTACGAGCCCGAAGGCGACGAAGCCCTCCAGCGTCGAGCGGGCGGCCGACACCGAGCAGCCGGCCAGCGCGGAGGCGGTCTGCGCGTCGGCGAGGCCGAGCGGCGCGAGGGCGAGGAGCCGCAGCATCCGGGCGGCGGGCGGCGGCAGCGCCTCGTACGCGAGGCGGAAGGCGCGGGCGAGGGGGCGGGAGGCGGTGGGCCGGCCGGGGTCGTCGGGCAGGGACCGCAGCCGTTTGGCGAGGTCGGCGACGGACGACATGGGGCGGGCGGCGAGCCAGCCGCCGGCCAGCACGAGCGCGGCCGGCTGGCCGCCGCACAGCTCGGTCAGCGTCTCGGCGGCCTGCGGGTCGACGGTGATGCGTACGGAGCCGGTGAACCGGTCGAGGAGCTCGATCGCCGACTTGGAATCCAGCCCGCCCAGCGTGCAGGGCCGCACCCCGGGCAGCCCGGTGAGCGGCCCCTGGGCGACGGCCACCACCAGGCAGTCGGAGGTGTCCGGCAGCAGGGGGGCGACCTGGCCGGCGTCGGTGACGTCGTCGAGGAGGAGCACCATGCGCCGCCGGGCGAGGGCTCCGCGCAGCAGCTGCGACAGCTCGTCCTCGTCGGCCCCGGCGGGCGCCTCGATGCCGAGGTCCACCAGGAGGTCCCGGGCGGTCCGCTCGGTGGGGACGGGCGCCCCGCCGGGCTCGGTCAGCCGGGCCCGCAGCACCCCGTCGTCGTACGCGCCCTCCGCGAGGAGCCCGCGCACGAGCTCCCCGGCGAGCGCGGTGCGCCCGCTGCCCGGCCGCCCGGCGATGAGCAGCACCCGGGGGCGGGGCGTGGTGCGCCCGGCGATGGTGTCGAGCCCGGCGTTCTCGATGTCGGCCCGCAGTGCCTTCAACTCGCGCTGGCGGCCGAAGAACCGGCTGCTCTCCGGCTCAGCGCCCTCGTCGAAGTCCACCGCCTGCTCCGCCACGGGTCACGCTCCCGTCCACTGCGCCACGTGCTGTCCCGCCGGGTCTCCGGCGGGTGATCCGAGCGTAGTTCAGCCGGGTGGGCCACCCCTGCGGAGCAGGGCGGACAGGTCCCTCTTTCGGATCAGCAGATCGTCACACCAGAGGGTCAGGCGTCGAACGGCCTGGCCGGCCAGGGCGCGTCCGCGGGGCGGAGGGCGTCCAGGCCGTCGCCCGACCGGGCCGCCAGCAGCGAGAGCACGCCCACCACCAGGCAGGTGTTGTGCAGGTCGCCGGCGAGCACGCCGCGGGCCAGTTCGTCGAGCGGTACGCGCGCGAGCTCCATGTCGGCCTCCTCCTCGGCGACCTCGAAGCGCTCGCCCTCCGCCGCCGACAGACCGCGCGCCAGGAAGATCCGGACGGCTTCGTCGCAGCCGCCGGGCGTGGTGTAGACGTCGGTGAGGACGTTCCACCGCTCGGCCTTGACGTGCGCCTCCTCGTACAGCTCGCGCACCGCCGCGTTGAGCGGGTTCTCGCCGGGGACGTCCAGCAGGCCGGCCGGGATCTCCCACAGCTTGTGCCGCACCGGGTGGCGGTACTGGCGCAGCACGAGGACCCGGTCCTCGTCGTCGAGGGCGAGGACGGCGACGGAGCCGGGGTGGACCTGGTAGTCGCGGCGTACGACGGACCCGTCCGGCATGACCACGTCGTCGGTGCGGACACTCGTCTTGTTGCCCCGGAACGGCACCTCGGTCGCGGTGACCTGCCACTCCTCGGGCGTGTCCTTGATGGTCATGAAAGACGTCCTCCCTCGTACGCAAGAAAACCGGGGCACGTGCCCTGATCAGGCGCGTACCCCGGTCAACCGTATCGCTAGCGGGTCACTTGCCCGTCTTGCGCTCCACAGCGGCCTTCACCAGACCGGCGAAGAGCGGGTGCGGACGCGTGGGGCGCGAGCGCAGCTCCGGGTGCGCCTGGGTGGCGACCAGGTAGGGGTGCACCTCGCGCGGGTACTCGACGTACTCGACGAGCTTGTTGTCCGGGGACGTACCGGAGAAGACGATGCCCGCCTTCTTCTCCAGCTCCGCGCGGTAGGCGTTGTTCACCTCGTAGCGGTGGCGGTGGCGCTCGTCGACGTACGGCTGGTCGCCGTAGACCTCGCGGACGATGGAGCCCTCGGCGAGCTTCGCCGGGTACAGGCCCAGGCGCATCGTTCCGCCCAGGTCGCCCGCGCCCTCGACGTACGCCAGCTGCTCCTCCATCGTCGAGATGACGGGGTGCGAGGTGGCGGGGTCGAACTCGGTGGAGTTGGCGTCCGCGATGCCGGCGAGGTTCCGCGCGGCCTCGACGACGATGCACTGCAGGCCCAGGCACAGGCCGAGCAGCGGGATCTTGTTCTCGCGGGCGTACTGGATGGCGCCGACCTTGCCGTTGACGCCGCGCTCGCCGAAGCCGCCGGGGATGACGATCGCGTCGACGTCGCCGAGCTGCTTGGCCGCGCCCGCCTGCGTCTTGCAGTCGTCGGAGGTGACCCACTTGACCTTGACGCGGGCCTTGTTGGCGAAGCCGCCGGCGCGCATCGCCTCGGTCACGGAGAGGTACGCGTCGGGCAGGTCGATGTACTTGCCGACGAGCGCGACCGTGACCTCGTGGTCGGGGTTGTGGACGCGGTCCAGCAGGTCGTCCCACGTCGTCCAGTCGACGTCGCGGAACGGCAGGTCCAGCTTGCGCACGACGTACGCGTCGAGGCCCTCGGTGTGGAGCACCTTCGGGATGTCGTAGATCGACTTGGCGTCGATGGCGGCGACGACGGCCGCCTCGTCGACGTCGCACATCAGCGAGATCTTGCGCTTGATCGCGGTCGGCACGTCGCGGTCGGCGCGCAGCACGATCGCGTCGGGCTGGATACCGATGTTGCGCAGGGCGGCGACGGAGTGCTGGGTCGGCTTGGTCTTCAGCTCGCCGGAGGGGCCGATGTAGGGCAGCAGCGAGATGTGCACGACGAAGACGTTGTCCCGGCCCACCTCGTGGCGGACCTGGCGGACGGTCTCCAGGAACGGCAGCGACTCGATGTCGCCGACCGTGCCGCCGACCTCGGTGATCACGACGTCGACGTCGTCCGTCGCCATGCGGCGGATGCGGTGCTTGATCTCGTTGGTGATGTGCGGGATGACCTGGACGGTGTCGCCGAGGTACTCGCCGCGGCGCTCCTTGGCGATGACCGTCGAGTAGACCTGGCCGGTGGTGACGTTGGCCGAGCCGTCGAGGTCGACGTCGAGGAAGCGCTCGTAGTGGCCGATGTCCAGGTCGGTCTCGGCGCCGTCGTTGGTGACGAACACCTCACCGTGCTGGAACGGGTTCATGGTGCCGGGGTCGACGTTCAGGTACGGGTCGAGCTTCTGCATCGTGACCCGCAGGCCCCGCGCCTTGAGCAGCGCACCCAGGCTGGAGGCGGTCAGCCCCTTGCCGAGGGAGGACGCGACACCCCCGGTGACGAAGATGTGCTTGGTCGTCGTGGATTTGGGCGGCATGGCCAAGAGGGGGCTCCCGTGGTCGCGGTTTGGAGGTGCGTACCGGCGTCCGGTCCGGAGGTCTCCAGGGACTTCCGGGGGTGCCGTCGCTGCGGTTCGGGGGCCGCCGTTTCGTTGTGCGGCGCCCACCGGTCCACGGGCTACCAGGGTATCAGCGCCGGGGGGAGACCGCTTCCGGGCACGCGCGGCACCTGGATTGGCACGGCGTGCGACGGGCACGAGAGTGGGCACCCGTCGGGCACCCGTTCGGCTCAGAAGGAGGTGTCCGCCCCATCAGGACGATCACACGGAGGAGCTGGCAGCATCGTATTCTGCTCTGACATTCTCCCTTGACCCCCTGAACCAGTAAGCGCCCCACGGGGCGAACGTGGCCGTTCGACTGGAGATGCACGTGGCCGGGCGCATCGAAGACTACGCACTCATCGGAGACATGCAGACCGCTGCCCTGGTCTGCCGGGACGGCACGGCCGACTGGCTGTGCCTGCCGCGCTTCGATTCGCACGCCGTCTTCGCGGGCCTCCTCGGTACCGAGGAGCACGGCTTCTGGCGGATCGGGCCGGCGTACGCCGACGACGCCGAGCCACCGGCCGCCGACCGGCGCCGGTACGTCGGCGACTCGCTCATCCTCGAATCCGAGTGGGACACCCCGGGCCGGGGCACGGTCCGCGTCACCGACTTCATGCCGCCGCGTGACGGCGCGCCGCAGCTGGTGCGGATCGTGGAGGGTGTCAGCGGCCGGGTGCGGATGCGCTCGGCGCTGCGCATGCGGTTCAGCTACGGGCGCGTGGTGCCCTGGGTGCACCAGGTCGACGGCCGGACGGTCGCCGTCGCCGGTCCGGACTCGATCTGGCTGGACACCGAGGTGGAGACGCACGGCGAGGACCTCACCACGTACTCGGACTTCACGATCAAGGAGGGCGACCGGGTCGCCTTCACCATCAGCTGGCAGCCCTCGCACCACCCGCAGCCGCCGCTGGCGGACCCGATGGGCGCGCTCCAGGCGACCTCCGAGTTCTGGCGCGAGTGGGTCGACCACTGCACCTACCGGGGCCCCTACCGCGAGGCCGTGATCCGCTCGCTGATCACGCTGAAGGCGCTGACGTACGCCCCCACGGGCGGCATCGTCGCCGCGCCGACCACCTCGCTGCCCGAGGACATCGGCGGCGTGCGGAACTGGGACTACCGCTACACCTGGCTGCGGGACGCCGCGATCACCCTCTCCTCGCTGCTGCGCACCGGCTACCGCGAGGAGGCCCGCGCCTGGCGCGAGTGGCTGCTGCGCGCGGTCGCCGGCGACCCGGAGAACCTGCAGATCATGTACGGCATCGCCGGCGAGCGCGAGCTCGGCGAGGCGGAGCTGGACTGGCTGCCGGGGTACGAGAACTCCGCCCCGGTCCGGGTCGGCAACGGCGCGGCGGCGCAGCTCCAGCTGGACGTGTACGGCGAGGTCACCGAGGCGCTGCACCTGGCGCACATGACGGGCCTGGCGCGCAACGACTACGCCTCGCTCCTCCAACTGAAGCTGATCCGGTACCTGGAGGACCACTGGGACCAGCCCGACGAGGGCATCTGGGAGGTGCGCGGGCCGCGCCGGCACTTCACGCACTCCAAGGTCATGGCGTGGGTCGCGGTGGACCGGACGATCAAGCTGATCGAGTCGGGCGACGCGGACGGGCCGCTGGAGCGGTGGCGCGCGCTGCGCGACGAGATCCACCGGGACGTGTGCGAGAAGGGCTACGACCCGGAGCGCAACACCTTCACGCAGTCGTACGGCTCGAAGGAGCTGGACGCCTCGCTGCTGCTGATCCCGCAGATGGGCTTCCTGCCGCCGGACGACAAGCGCGTGATCGGCACGATCGAGGCGATCCAGCGGGAACTGTCCACGGAGGACGGCTTCATCCTGCGCTACCCGACCGAGGGCGCGGAGGAGGGCGTGGACGGCCTGCCCGGCGACGAGGGCGCGTTCCTGGCGTGCTCGTTCTGGATGGCCGACGACCTGGCGATGATCGGCCGGGTCGACGAGGCGCGCAGGCTCTTCGAGAAGCTGCTGGGGCTGCGGAACGACCTGGGGCTGCTGGCGGAGGAGTGGGATCCGCGCCTGCAGCGCCAGGTCGGCAACTTCCCGCAGGCCTTCAGCCACGTGCCGCTGATCGACACGGCACTGCGGCTGACGGCCTCGGGCGCGTACGGCGGCTAGGCGAGCTTTCCGATCACCTCCCGGGCGGCGCGCTCACCCTCGGTCGCGCCGCCTTCCATGAAGCCCTGGAAGTCGTAACTGCAGTGCTCGCCGCCGATGTGGATGCGGCCGCCGGGCCCCTGCGGGGTGCCCTCGTAGCCGGCGTACCGGTGCAGGTAGCCGACGGGCCACATCGAGTACGCGCCGAGCGTGTACGGGTTGCGGTGCCAGGCGGAGAGCTGGGCGCGGCCCGTCCACGCCCTGGAGGTGCCGGGGAAGAAGGCGTCGATGCCGCGCAGGCGGCGGGCGACGAGGTCGCGGACGTACGGGTCGGACTCGGTGGAGAACGGCCCGGCCGGGGTGAGGGTCTTGGCGAGGGTGCCGCCGGCGTACTGGATGAGGATGCCGCCCGTGCCCGGCTGGATCTTGGTGGTGTCCCAGGTCTGCTGGACGTCGGTGTCGGTGAAGCAGTCGCCCGCCGAGACGCCCGGCCAGGGCCCGGTGCCGCGCCAGGGGCGGGTGCCGAACTGCATGTTGAGCTTGGTGCAGTGCCCCATGCGCGCGTCGCGCAGGAGGTCGCGCATGCGCGCGTCGAAGCCCGCCTGGGTGAGGTCGAGCCGCTGCAGGACGGGCAGCGGCACGCACAGGATCGTGTGGTCGGCGGTGACCGTGCGGGTGGTGCCGCCCTCGCTGAAGGTGAGGGTCTGCGTCCCGTCGGAGTTGGCGCGTACGGCGCTCAGCGACCAGCCCATGCGCAGGGTGCCGGCGGGCAGTGAGGCGGCGATGGCGCGCGGGAGTTGGTCGTTGCCGCCGGTGATGTGGTAGCGCTCGTTGGACAGGCCCCAGACGTTGAAGTTGCCCGGATTGGTCTGGTAGCCCATCAGCAGGACGAGCGCGAGGGACGACTGCTCGGTGGTGTCGGCGCCGTACTCGACGTTGTAGGCGACGTCGATGAAGCGGCCCAGCGGCGAGGAGTGCCCGCCGGGGACGCGGCTCTCGATCCAGTCGTATATCGACATGTTGTCCAGGGCGGTGCCGGCCGGGGTGGTCTGGTTCCACTTCACCTCGCCGGCTTCCTGGAGGTCCCGGTGGAGCTGCTGGTAGACCGCCTTGAAGTCCTCGTCGGCCTGGTGGCGGGGGTAGTAGGTGCCGTTGAACCACAGCACCTCCTCGGCGCCGGTGGGTCCGCCGCCGAGGAAGTCCTCCAGGGACAGGCCGAAGCGGCGGCAGAGCTCCTGGATCTTCTTGTGGCTGGTGTCGATCAGCTCGCCGCCGATCTCGGAGATCTGGCCGTACGCCCAGTGGTCGCGCTGCGTCCACATGCGGCCGCCGACGCGGGTGGGGTTGGCCTCGTAGAGCGTGCAGGCGAGGCCCGCGTCGCGGAGGGTGAGGGCGGCGGTGAGGCCGGCGATGCCGGCGCCGACGACGGCGATGCGGGGCTGTGCGCCGGTCTCGGCGGCGCGGGCGGGTGTCGGCCGGGCCGCCACGGCGGCACCGGCGCTCGCCGCGAGGCCCAGGGCGGCGGCGCGCTGGAGGAGTTGGCGGCGGGTGGAGCCGCGGACTTCGGCGACGGGCATGTCGAGCCGCTCGGCGGCGGCGCGGTGGGCGGCGATGTCGCGCAGGGCGCGCATCAGGGGCGTACGGGACATGGGGGCTCCTCGGAGGGGGACTCGCCCGGACGGTGGCGGGGATCAGGCGGTGGCGGTGATCGGACGGGTGGCGGGGATCAGACGGTGGCGGTCTGGGGAACGTCGTCTTCACGCTCGGCCGCGTCCTCGAGGACGATCCGGCCGATGATCTCGTAGCGCTGCGGCTGCCTGGCCCGCAGGTAGAAGCCGAGGGCGAGGCCGCCGAAGAAGACGAGCCCGACGATCCACGGGATCAGGGTGAAGAAGAGGGAGTCGGCGGCGAGGCCCGCGGCGGTCTCCATGTTGAGCACGAGCAGGACGACGACCGCCGTCATGCCGATGCCGCCGAGGAGGGGCGCGGTGAAGGTCTTGAACCAGTGCCGGTCCTCGGGGTGGTTCTTGCGGAAGTACCCGATGACGGCGAAGGAGCAGAGCGTCTGGACGATGAGGATCGCCATCGTGCCGAGGATGGCGAGCAGGGTGTACAGATGGATGTACGGGTCCTGCCCGGTGAGCCAGAAGGCGCCCACGAGCGCGACGGCGATGGCGCTCTGGACGTACGAGGCGATGTACGGCGAGCCGTGCTTGGCGTGCGTACGGCCGAGGGCGGGGTGGAGGAAGCCCTCGCGGCCGATGGCGTACAGGTAGCGCGAGGCGCACTGGTGGAAGGCCATGCCGCAGGCGAAGGAGCCGGTGAGCAGCAGCCACTGGAAGGCATCCACGGCCCAGGCCCCGATGTACGACTGGGTGGGGTTGAAGAACAGGTCGAGCGGCGTCGCGGAGGCGGAGACCTCGACGGCTCCCTTGAGGCCGTTGCCCGCGATGGTCATCCAGGACACGTAGATGTAGAAGAGGCCGACGCCGATGACGGAGACGAGCGTGGCGCGCGGGATGACGCGCTTGGGATCGCGGGACTCCTCGCCGTACATCGCCGTGGATTCGAAGCCGACCCACGACCAGAAGGCGAAGAAGAGGCCGAGTCCGGCGGAGGTGCCGGTGAAGGCGTTGGCGGGGTTGATGGGCTCGGTGGGGATGCCGTCGGGGCCGCCGCCGGCGATCAGCACCGCTGTGGCGACGGCGAACAGGACGGCGATCTCGGCGACGAGCATCACGCCGAGGGCCTTGGCGGTGAGGTTGATGTCGAAGTACGCGAGGACGGCGGTGACCGCGAGCATCCCGGCCGCGTACAGGATCCACGGGAGATCCACGCCCAGTTGGTCGGCGACGGTCGTCTTGGTGAAGTACGCGAAGACGCCGACGATGGACGCCTCGAAGACGATGTACGCGAGGACCGCGAGCATGCCGGAGGCCATGCCGGTGATCCGGCCGAGGCCGTGCGAGATGTAGCCGTAGAAGGCGCCGGCCGCGGTGATGCGTTTCGCCATGGCGACGTATCCCACGGAGAAGACGGTCAGGACGAGCGTCGCGAAGAGGTAACCGGCCGGGGCGCCGGTGCCGTTGCCGAAGCCGACCGCGATGGGGAGGTTTCCGGTCATCGCGGTGATCGGTGCGGCGGTGGCGACCGCCATGAAGACGACGCCGACCAGTCCGACGGAGTTCGCCTTGAGCCGTTGCACCTGGTGCGCTTCGGGGGTGTGGTTCTCTGCCATGCCGGGAGACCCTCCTCCGACGTGACGTACGCCACAAGCGACATGCGGTCATACAAATGCCGTGTGGGGGCGACGACTTGTCGAGCGGTGCGGCACGTCGTCACCGGCGCGTGATGTCGGCGGAACAGGGAGCCCGGTAGCGTCCCGCTGCATGAGCTCGATGGATGGTCAGGGCGGGATCACCGTGCGGCGGGCGCTTGAGCTGCCCGGTCTGCGCGGGGGCCTGCCGGAGGTGGTGGCGGGCGCGGACCGGCTGCACCGGACGGTGCGCTGGGTGCACGCCGGTGAGGTGCCGAACATCGCGTCGCTGCTGAAGGGCGGCGAGCTGCTCCTCACGACGGGCCTGGGGCTGGGTACGCGCCCGGCGGAGCAGCGGGCGTTCGTGCGGCGGCTGGCGGAGCGGGGGATCGCGGCGCTGGTGGTGGAGCTGGGGCCGCGGTTCTCGCGGCTGCCGGCGACGATCGTGGAGACGGCGCGGGCGGCGGGCCTGCCGCTGGTGCAGTTGCACCGGGAGGTGCCCTTCGTCTCGGTCACGGAGGAGGTCCACACCGAGATCGTCAACGGTCATTACGCGATGCTGCGGCAGGCCGAGGAGGTGCACCGGCGGTGCACGGAGGCGCTGCTGGGCGGGGGCGGGGTGCCGCAGGTGCTGTCGATCCTGGCGGACTTCGCCGCCAATCCGGTGTTCCTGGAGACGGCGGACGGGCAGCTGCTGTACGCCGCCGGTACCGAGGCCGGTCCCGTCTGCGCCGATCCGCTCCAGGTGTGGGACGGGCTGCGCGGCCAGCGGGCGGCCCGGGAGGCGGAGCCGCCGGCGGGCGCGGTGCTGGTGGACGTGCCGGGCGGCGGCCCGGGCGCGGCATCGGTCCGGGCCCGGCTGGTGCTCCTGTCCGTATCGGGCGTGCTGTCGCCGGTGCACCGCATGGCGGCCGAGCGGGCGGCGGGCATCCTCGCGGTGGTGCTGATGCAGGCCCGGCAGGAGGAGGAGCTCGCGGCGCGGGGCCGGGGCGACTTCCTGACGGACCTCGCGGAGGGCCGCATCCCCGCCGAGGAGGCGCCGGCGCAGGCCCGGGTGCTCGGTTTCAAGCCGGGTGACGGGCCCCTGCTGCCGGTCGTGATGCGCCTGGCCTCGGCGTCGCCGCCCGCCGGGAACTGGTCCCTGCTGACCCGGGCCGTACTGGAGGAGCTGGGCGCGGTGGGCGTGCCCGTCCTGCTGGGCGTCCGCCCGGTCGAGGGCCGGGTGCCGCTCCTGCTGGGCCTGCGCACGGAGTCCGAGCGCACGGCGGTCGCCGACCGCGTGGCGGCGGCCCTGCGGGCGGGCGTCTCCCGCGCGGGCCTCGAGCCCACGGGTGCCGGGGCGCCGGTCGTCGTGGTGGGCGTTGCGGGCGGCTGGGCCGCGGCCTCGGCGGGCCTGCGCCACGCCGCCGAAACCGCGACGGCGGCGCAGGGCCTGCCGGACCGCCCCTGGTACGACGCGCGGCGCCTCGACATCGACCTGCTCCTGTGGCGCCTGAGCCACCATGGCGAGGGCGCCGCCCTGGCCGCCTTCGTGGACCGCGCGATCGGCCCCCTGCGCGATCACGACCGCACCTCCCGCCCGCCCCTGCTCCCCACCCTGGAGACCTACCTGGCCCACGCGGGCCGCAAGGCGGAAACCGCCCGCGAACTCCACCTCAACCGCCAGACCCTCTACAACCGCCTGGCCCGCATAGGCGACCTCCTGGGCACGGACCTCGACGACCCGCAGACGGTGCTGGCCCTGTCCCTGGCCCTGCGGGCGCGGCGGCACACGGGCTGAGAGCGGGGGGCGGGGTGTGGGGTGCTGGCCCCGCAGGTGCCGCGGGGGGGTCGAGCCCTGTGGGTGCGCGGCGCGCGAAGCCGCCGCGGAGGCGGGGTATGGGGACGCAGCCCCACACACGCACCAGGGCCCGAAGGGAGCGGCGCGAAGCTGCCGCAGGGCCGGGGCGTGGGGGCGCAGCCCCCACAGGTACCCCCGGGGCCCGGGGGCGGAGCCCCCGGTTCGGGAAGGGGCGGGGTGGGGAAAAAGCCCCCTCACCGACCCCCGCACAACTCGTCGTACACACTCAGCACCTGCACCACCGTCTCGTCCTCCGTCGGCCACGTCCCCGCCTGCACCCGCCCCGCCGCCGCCAGCTCCGCCCGCCGCCCCGGGTCGGCGAGGAGCCCCGCCACCGCCTCGGCCAGCGCCCCCGCGTCCCCGTACGGCACCAGGACCGCCGCGTCGCCGACGAGTTCGGGCACTCCGCCCACCGCCGTCGCGACCAGCGGCACGCCGAGACGCAGGGCCTCCTGGGCCAGCGGGGCGCGGGCCTCCCAGCGGCTGGGGAGCAGCGCCACGTCCGCGGCGGCGAGTAGGGACGTGACGTCGTCGCGGCGCCCGAGCAGCCGTACCGGCAGGCCCTCGGCGTCGATGCGCCGCTGCAGGGCGCCCCGCTGCCGCCCCTCGCCGGCGACGGCCACCAGCGGCACGGGGTCGTGGCGCAGCCACAGCCGGGACGCGTCCAGCAGCGTGCCGTAGCCCCGGTGGGCTTCGAGCGCGCCGACCGCCATCAGCAGCGGCCGGTCCATCACGCCGAGGTCCGCGCGGGCCTTGCCGTCCGCGGCCTCGGAGCCGCGCCGGGGCGCGGGGATCGAGACGGGGCCGAGGCGTGCGTCGCGGGCGCCGCGCCGCCGCGCGCGGTCCACCAGTTCGGAGGAGGTGCCGAGCACGACGGCCGCCGCCCGCACGGCCTTGCGCTCCATCAGCCGGAGCAGCCGCGCCCGGGCGGGGCCGTCCGCGGGCGTCCGCGTGTGCCAGGTGATGACGAGCGGCACGCGATGGCGCTGCTGGGCCTGCGAACCGAGCGCCAGCGCCGCCCGCACCCCGGCGTGCACGCCGTGCGCGTGCACCACGTCCGCGCCGGCGCACGCGGCGCGCAGCACCGCGATGGCGACGGGGTCGCTGCGCCGCGGCACGGGCACGAAGTGGGCGCCGGTGCCGAGGTAGTCGTAGTCGTGGTCGAGTTCGGCGGGGGCGCACACGGTCACCCGCACGCCCCTCGCCACCAGCCCGGCGGCCAGTGATCTGACATGAGCGCTGCTGCCCGCGCTGCCGCCGCCGAGCACTTGGACCGTACGCAGCTGTGTCACGCGCCCAAGAATGCCAGTCCGTACGCGCGTTCCGGCACCAGCGAGGCCCCGTTCCCGTGTCCGGTGGCGTAACCTCGCACCCCGTATCGCTCACATGGGTGAACCTGCGATACGTCGGCTGACCTGGTCCCCGTACACCGCCGCCGCGACGACCCCGGCCGCGTGGACCACCAGCCCGAACCGGCCGTTGGCGGCGGCGACGGCGGTACCGAGCGCCGCGCCCAGCGCGTGGGCGCCCGCGTCGCCGAGCATGGTGCGCTCCCCGAGGTCGTCGGCGACGACGGCCGCGGCGGCCCCCATGGTCGCGAGGGCGAGGGGTTCGGGCCCCCGCAGCAGCCCCGGCGTACTGAGCGTGAGCACGGCGAGGGCCGCCCGCCCGGGGCGTACGTCGATGAGGTTGACCAGGTGCGCGGTGCCGGCGATCACCACGCCCGCGAGGACCTTGTCGACGGGCCGCTCCTTGAGCAGCGCGCCCGCGGCCAGCGCGGCGGCGCCGATCCCGAAGAGCTTGACGGCCCCGCTGGTGACCTCGCCGTCGCGCAGCGCGCCGAGATGGGCGCGGAAGCCCCGCCGGTGATCACCGTTCCGGTCGTCGTACGCGCCACAGGCCCCGGCCGCGAGTCCGGAGAGCGCGGCGGCGGCGCGGGTGGTGGCGGGCAGCGCGCCGAGGGCGGCCCCGACGGCCACGGCGGGCCCGGCGTACAGATCGACGGTCCGCCCGGCGTAGTTGGTCCGCTCCCAGCGCCGGTCGCCGCCCCGGCGCCGCCGCAGCCCCGCGTACACGGCACGGGTGGCCCCGGCGGCGAGACCGAACGCGGCGGCGCTCCTGCTCAAGTTTTCGATCATGACGGCCAGCCTAGGCCGCGGTCGGGGTCGATTGTCAGTGGCGTCTGTCACTCTGTGTGACGTACCCGAACGATCGGTTGAGAGGGGCACTCCCATGGCACGCGGCAGCAGCACCACGAAGCACCCGTCAGCGCCGACGGACGGGCCCGGCGGACCCACGGCACCCACGGCACCCCGCGGCACCCCGCGGCAGAACACCCGGCGGGCTCCCGCAGCCTTCGCTCAGCCGTCCGCCCGCGCCGCCGCGAGCAGCTCCTCCGCGTGCGCCCGCGCCGTCTCGGAGTCCTCCTGGCCGGCCAGCATGCGGGACAGCTCCCGCACCCGGTCCTCGCCCTCCAGGACGGTGACACCGGAGCGGGTCACGGAGCCGTCGTTGGTCTTCTCCACCAGCAGCTGGCGGTCGGCGAAGGCCGCCACCTGCGGCAGGTGCGTGACGACCACGACCTGCGCCGACTTGGCGAGCTTGGCCAGCCGCCGCCCGATCTCCACCGCCGCCTTACCACCGACCCCCGCGTCGACCTCGTCGAAGAGGTACGTCGGCACCGGGTCCGTGCCGGCGAAGACCACCTCGACCGCGAGCATCACGCGCGAGAGCTCACCGCCCGAGGCGCCCTTGGCGATCGGCCGCGGCGGCGCCCCCGGGTGGGGGGCGAGCAGCAGCTCGACCTCGTCGGCGCCGTGCGGCCCGTATGCCACCGTCCGGCCGCCGACCTCGACGCCCTCCGGGTCCTCGGTCTGCCGGATGGCGAACGACACCCGCGCGTGCGGCATGGCGAGCGACGCCAGCTCCGCCGTGACCGCGTCGGCGAACCGCGCCGCCGCCTCGGTGCGCGCGTCCGTGAGCGCCTGCGCCAGGCCGGAGAGCTCGTCGCGCAGGGCGTCCCGCTCGGCCGTCAGCTCGCCGATCCGGTCGTCGTCGCCGTCCAGTTCGGTGAGCCGGGCGGCGCCGTCCTCCGCCCACGCCAGGACGGCGTCGATGTTCTCGCCGTACTTCCGGGTGAGCGAGGTGAGCGCGGCCCGCCGCTCCTCGACGGCGGCCAGCCGCCGCGGGTCGGCGTCCAGGTTGTCGGCGTATCCGGCGAGCTCGCCCGCCACGTCCGCGAGCAGGATCGAGATCTCGCCGATCCGGTCGGCGAGCGCCGCGAGCGCGGGGTCGTGCGACCGTACGGCCTCCAGGGCCCGGCCCGCCCCCGCGACGAGGGTCGTCGCGTCGACCGCCTCCGGGTCCTCCGGGTTGCCGGCGAGCGCGCCGTGGGCGAGCGCGGCGGCGGAGGCGAGGGCCTCGGCGTGGCCGAGCCGCTCCGCCTCGGCGGCCAGCTCGGCGTCCTCGCCCGCGCGGGGCTCGACCGCCTCGATCTCGGCGAGCCCGAAGCGCAGCAGATCGGCCTCCTGCGCCCGCTCCCGTGCCCGCGTGGTCAACTCCTCCAGCTCGGCGGAGACGGACCTCAGCCGCCGGTACGCCTCGCTGTACTTGGCGAGCGGCCCGGCGACCGCCTCGCCCGCGTACCGGTCGAGCGCGCCACGCTGCCGGGCCGGCTTGAGCAGGCCCTGCTGGTCGGTCTGGCCGTGTACGGCGACGAGGTCGTCGGCGAGCTCGGCGAGTACGCCCACGGGCACGGAGCGCCCGCCCAGGTGCGCCCGCGAGCGGCCCTCCGCCGAGATGGTGCGGCTGACGATGAGCGCGCCGTCGTCGAGCTCGGCGCCCGCCTCCTCGGCCCGTACGGCCGCGGCGTCACCGGGCGCCACGCTGATCCGGCCCTCGACGACGGCCGACGGCGAGCCGATCCGCACGAGGGCGGCGTCGGCGCGCCCGCCGAGCAGCAGCCCGAGGCTCGTCACCACCATGGTCTTGCCCGCACCGGTCTCGCCGGTCACCGCGGTGAAACCGGGTGACAGCTCCACCACCGCGTCGTCGATGACTCCGAGCGACCGTATCCGCATCTCCTCCAGCACGGAGAAGACCTTACGAGGTCCGGAGCCCGGAGTGCGACGGCCCCCGCCCCGCGTCGCCGATCCCGCAGGTCGCGCCCGCGTCATCCGGGCCCCGGTCAACGCACGTGTTCCCCGGATGTCACTCCACGGAGTGGCGGGGGGGGGCGGCGCTGGCGCCACCGGGCCCGGGCGGCGCGGAGACCCGCCCGTTCTAGTGCGGCGCCCCGCGCCACCCCGACACCGGCAGGGCGAACTTCGCCACCAGCCGGTCGGTGAAGGACGCGTGGTGCAGGCGCGCCAGCCGCACGGGCACGGCGCCCCGGCGGACCTCCACCCGCGCGCCCGCGGGCAGTTCGACGGTACGGCGCCCGTCGCACCACAGCACGCCGTGCGGCGTGTGCGGCTCGACCTCCACCGCCAGCACCGAGTCGGGCGTGGTCACCAGCGGCTTGGCGAAGAGCGCGTGCGCCCCGATCGGCACCATCAGCAGCGCCTCCACCTCGGGCCAGATCACCGGCCCACCCGCCGAGAAGGCGTACGCCGTCGAGCCGGTCGGCGTCGCGCAGATCACGCCGTCGCAGCCGAAGCCCGTCACCGGCCGCCCGTCGATCGCGAGGACGACCTCCAGCATGCGCTCGGCCGACACCTTCTGGACGGCGGCCTCGTTGAGCGCCCAGTCGCTGTGCAGCACATCGCCGTTCTCGTACACGGCGACGTCGAGGGTCATGCGCTCCTCGACCTCGTAGGCCCGCGTCACCACCCGGTCCACGACCTTGTCCAGGTCGTCGCGTTCGGCCTCGGCGAGGAAGCCGACCCGCCCCAGGTTGACGCCGAGCATCGGCACCCCGGAGGCGCGCGCGAACTCGGCGCCGCGCAGCAGCGTCCCGTCACCGCCGAGCACGATCAGCAGTTCGCAGCCGTCGAGCACGTCGGGCGTCGCCTCGGGGACCGTCTCCACGGTCGGCGGCAGCGGCAGGTCCGCCGCCTCCGCCGCCAGGACGCGTACGCCGATGCCGCTGCGCAGCAGTCCGAGGACGACCAGCTCCGCGCTGCGCACCGCGGCCGGCCGGCCGGTGTGCGCGAGCAGGAAGACGGTCCGTCCGGTGGTCGCCCGTGGTGCCGCTGTCGTCGTTGTCAACGAGGTCCCTCCGCCACAGCCCGCTCCACATCCGCCGGATCCAGCGCGGGCGCCCCCGCCCGCAGCCACAGAAAGTACTCGACGTTGCCCGACGGGCCCGGCAGCGGGCTCGCGGTCACGCCGAGCACGCCGAGCCCCAGCCCGGCGGCGTGGAGGGCCACCCCCCGTACCGCCTCCGCGCGCAGCTCCGGGCTGCGGACCACTCCCCCGCTGCCCAGCCGCTCCTTGCCCACCTCGAACTGCGGCTTCACCATCAGCACCAGGTCGGCGTCGGGCGCGCACACCCGCACCAGGGCGGGCAGCACGAGCCCCAGCGGGATGAAGGAGAGGTCTCCCACCACCAGGTCCACCGGCTCTCCGTCGATCGCGTCCAGCGTCAGCTCACGTACGTTCGTACGGTCCTTGACGGTGACGCGTTCATCGCTCTGCAGCGACCAGGCGAGCTGCCCGTACCCGACGTCGACGGCGACGACGTGAGCGGCCCCGGCGCGCAGCAGCACATCGGTGAAGCCGCCGGTGGACGCGCCCGCGTCCAGCGCCCGCCGCCCCTCGACCTTCAGCCCGCGCGGCACGAAGGCCGCCAGCGCCCCGGCCAGCTTGTGCCCGCCGCGCGAGACGTAGTCGGGGTCGGTGTCGTCCTGGGCCACGACGATCGCGGCCGCGGTCTCCACCTGGGTGGCGGCCTTGGTGGCCGTGGCGCCGCCGACGGTCACCCGCCCCGCCGCGATCAGCTGGCTCGCGTGCTCGCGCGAGCGGGCGAGCTTGCGGCGTACCAGCTCGGCGTCGAGACGGCGGCGTGCGACTCCTGCCACGTTCGGTTCAGCTCCTGTGTTCGTACGGCGAAGGCATCGGCGGGCGCGCGTCGAGCGCGGTCAGCGCGTCCCGCAGCCCCCGGTGTACATCCTCGTACACCTCCAGGTGCCCGTCCGCAGGGAGGTGGTCGGCGTCTCCGAGCCGCTCGAGACCGGCGTCGACCCCCGGGTGGCCGGTGGGCACGCGCTCCACGCCGAGGGGCGCGGGCACCGCCGGCTCGTACGCCTCCGTGCCGTACGCCTCCGGGGGCGCGGGCTCCGCCGGCGGTCCGTCCTCGGGCATCACGTCGCTCATGCCCAGACGCTACCGCGAAGCGCTGGGGTACGGTCGGTGGCGATGGCCACGATCGAGGAGTGCCGCAGCGCACTCGACAGACTTTCCGACAACCTCACGCGCGCGAACGGCGAGGTGCGCGACGCCACCGCGCTCGACCGCACGCTCAGCTGCCACATCACGGACCTCGACGTCACCTTCACCGGCCGCCTCGCGGGCGGCCGGATCGAGGTGCGCGACCAGGTCGAAGGACCACCCCCGGAGCGGGCCGAGATCCGGCTGGCGATGACCGGCGACGACCTGGTGGCGCTGGTGGACGGCGAGCTGAACTTCGCCAAGGCCTGGGCCTCCGGCCGGGTCAGGCTGGAGGCCGGCTTCCGCGACCTGCTGCGCCTGCGCTCACTTCTGTAGCGCGGGCGCCGGGCGCGCCCTGCGGGCGGCCGGCACCACCAGCGGCGTCCCCGTCTCCGGGTCCTCGATGACCTGGCAACGCAGGCCGAAGACCCGCTCGACCAGCTCGGCGGTGACGATCTCGGCCGGCGGGCCCTCGGCGATGATCTCCCCGCCCCGTACGGCGATGAGGTGCGTGGCGTACCGCGCCGCGTGGTTCAGGTCGTGCAGGACGGCGACGAGGGTGCGGCCCTGCGTCTCGTGCAGCTCGGCGCACAGGTCCAGTACGTCGATCTGGTGCTGGATGTCGAGGAACGTCGTCGGCTCGTCGAGCAGCAGCAGCGGCGTCTGCTGGGCGAGCGCCATGGCGATCCACACGCGCTGGCGCTGGCCGCCGGACAGCTCGTCGACGTACCGTTCGCCGAGCTCGCCGACGCCGGTCGCGTCCATGGACTCCTGGACGATCCGCTCGTCCTCCGGGGACCACTGCCGCAGCAGCCCCTGGTGCGGGTAGCGGCCGCGGGCGACGAGGTCGGCGACGGTGATGCCGTCGGGCGCGATGGACGACTGCGGCAGCAGGCCCAGCGTGCGGGCGACCTTCTTGGCGGGCATGGAGTGGACGGCCTGGCCGTCGAGGAGCACGCGGCCCTCGGCGGGCTTCAGCATCCGGGACAGGGCGCGCAGCAGGGTCGACTTGCCGCAGGCGTTGGGGCCGACGATCACCGTGAAGGAGTTGTCCGGGATCTCGACCGACAGGTCGCGGGCGATGATCCGCTGCTCGTAGGCGAGCGTGACCGATTCGGCGCTGAGCCGCTGGTGCTGGCGCTGCATGGACGTACTCCTGGCGATCTCGGCGCTCTCGGCGAACTCGGTGTTCTCGTGGTTCGTGGGGTTGGTGGGGCTCTTGGGGTTCTTGGGGCTCATATCCGGCCTGCCTTGCGTTCCGTGACCAGCAGCCACAGCAGGTACACGCCGCCGACGACGCCGGTCACCACGCCGACCGGAAGCTGCCGCTCCCCGAAGGCGTTGGTGGCGGTCCAGTCCGCGACCAGCAGCAGCGCGGCACCGGTGAGCATGGAGGTGGCCAGGTTCGGCCCGGGCGAGCGGGTGAGTCGGCGGGCGACCTGCGGGGCGCTGAGCGCGACGAAGGTGATGGGCCCGGCCGCGGCGGTGGCGACGGAGACGAGCAGGACGGCGGAGGCGGTGAGCGCCACGCGCGTGCGCTCCACCTTCACGCCCAGGGCGTACGCCGCGTCGTCGCCCATCTCCAGCATCCGCAGCGGCCGCCCGTAGGCGAGGACCACGGGCACCAGGGCGCAGGACACCGCGAGCAGCGGCCAGAACTGGGTCCAGTCGCGCCCCTCCAGCGAGCCGGTCATCCAGACCGTGGCGCGGGTGGCGTCCACCAGGTTCGCCTTGGTGATCAGGTAGTGGATGACGGCGGTGAGCATGGCGGCCACGCCGATGCCGACGAGGACGAGCCGGAAGCCGTGGACGCCCCGCTTCCAGGCGAGCAGGTACACGGCCGCGCCGGTCAGCAGGCCGCCGACGACGGCTCCGCCCGCGACGGCGGTGGCGTCGCCGTCGAAGAGCACGATCACGGTGAGCGCGCCGACCGTCGCGCCCTGCCCGAAGCCGATCATGTCGGGGCTGCCGAGCGGGTTGCGGGTGAGGGACTGGAAGACCGCGCCGCCCAGGCCGAGCCCGGCCCCGACGAGGATCGCCACGAGGACGCGCGGCAGCCGCAGCTCCTGGACGACGAACTCCTGCACCGCCGTGCCGTCGCCGAGCAGCGTGGCGACGACGTCGGCGGGCGCGATGGGGAAGTCACCGCTGCCGATGAGGACGACCCCGGCCGCGAGCGTCACCAGGAGCAGGCCGAGGGCGACGCCCAGGCCACGCGGCTCGACCCGTACGGAGAGCCCACCGGGCATGCGTATCGCGCGTGTCGCTTTCACAGCTGGGCCATCCTCTTGCGGCGTACGAGGTGGATGAAGACGGGCCCGCCGACGATCGCGGTGACGATGCCCACCTGGAGCTCGGCGGGCCGGGCCACGACCCGCCCGATGACGTCGGCGCCGAGCAGCAACACCGGCGAGAGGACCGCCGCGTACGGCAGGATCCACCGCATGTCCGGGCCGGTGAGCGCCCGTACGAGGTACGGCACCGCGAGTCCGACGAAGACGATGGGCCCGCAGGCGGCGGTCGCGGCACCGCACAGCAGCGTCACCGCGACCATCGCGAGCACGCGCGTGCGGTTGAGGTTCGCGCCCAGCGCGCGGGCGGTGTCGTCGCCCATCTCCATGGCGTTGAGGGGCCGCGCGATCAGCAGCGCGAGGACGACCCCGACCGCGATGAACGGCGCGATCTTGCCGATGGTCGCCATGTCGGCGGTGGCCAGCGACCCCACGGTCCAGAACCGCAGCCGGTCCAGGGCCGCCGAATCCAGCAGCTGTACGGCGTTGACGTAGCCGTACAGCGCGAACGTGGTGGCCGTTCCGGCGAGCGCGAGCCGCACGGGGGTGGAACTGCGGCTGCCGCCGAGGACGTACACGACGACGGAGACGAGCGCCGCCCCGGCGAACGCGAACCACACGTACCCGGCGAGGGAGGTGACCCCGAAGAAGCTGATGGCGGTGACGACGGCGGCGGCGGCGCCCGCGTTGACGCCCATGAGCCCCGGCTCGGCGAGCGGATTGCGGGTGAGCGCCTGCATGACGGCGCCGGACAGCCCGAGCGCGACACCGACGAGCAGCCCCAGCAGGGTGCGCGGCATGCGCAGCTCGGCGATGACGACGTCGTTGCCGGTACCGGAGTTGTGGAACACGCCGTGCCACACATCCCCGACGGGGACCGGTTTGGCCCCAATCACGATGCTCGCGACACACACCAGCAGCAGGACACCGACGGCCCCCAGCAACCCCAGCGCACGCACCGAATGGCGCCTGCGCGGCGGGGCGGCGGGTATCGGCTCCGCGCTCACTTCGGAAGGACTCTCGACCAACACCCGGTTAGGTTAGCCTATCCTCCTTTGGTCGCCAGCCGCCTGACCTGCGAAGCCCCACCATCCGCCGCGCCACGGCGCGCTGCGGAGCCACCGACGGGCCGGCATACGCGCGCCGAAGAGCCACCTCACCGACGGCAGCTCACCCGACCGGACACACCACCTTCCGCCCTGAGCCGCGCTCCTGACACCCCGTCACCACCCCAGCCGGGCCAGCGCCTTCCCCGCGTCCAGCGCGCATGCCCTCGCCCCCGCCTGCGTCCACGCCGCCGCGCACAGAGCGCGCAGCCCGTCCAGGGCCTCGCCCTCGCCCTCCAGCACCAGCGCACCACCGTCACCGCTCACGGACGCGGTCCAGCCCCCGCACCCGAACCCGTCCGCCGCCGTCCCCGTCACCTCCGGCTGCCCGGTCAGCAGTCCCCGCAGATCCGCGTCCACGTACGTAGGCCGGTGCTCCGGCACCGCCGCGAGCAGCCGCGCCGGATCGGTCACCCCGGTCAGGACGAGCAGCGAGTCCACGCCGCCGTTGAACGCCCCCTCGATGTCCGTGTCCAGCCGGTCCCCGACCACCAGCGGCCGCTCCGCGCCCGTCCGCAGGATCGTCTCGCGGTGCATCGGCGTCAGCGGCTTGCCCGCCACCTGCGGCTCCGCCCCCGTCGCGATACGGACGACCTCCACCGCCGCACCGTTCCCCGGAGCGATGCCCCGCGGGCCGGGGATCGTCAGGTCGGTGTTGGACGCGAACCACGGCACCCCGCGCGCGACGGCGTACGACGCCTCCGCGAACCGCCCCCACGGCAGCTCCGGCCCCCCGTACCCCTGCACCACCGCCGCCGGCTCGTCGTCCGCCGACTCCACCGGCACCAGTCCGCGCTCGCGCAGCGCGACCCGCAGACCCTCGCCGCCGATCACCAGCACCCGCGACCCCTGCGGCACCTGCTCGGCGATCAGCCGCGCCACGGCCTGCGCGGAGGTGACCACGTCCGTGGCCTCCGCCGGCACACCCAGCTCCGTCAGGTGCGCCGCCACCGCCGCCGGTGTCCGCAGCGCGTTGTTGGTGACGTACGCCAGGTGCATGCCGCCGGCCCGCGCCGCCTCCAGCGCGTCGACGGCGTACGCGATCGCCTCGCCACCCGCGTACACCACCCCGTCCAGGTCCAGCAGCGCGGTGTCGTACGCCTCGCTCAGCGCGGTCGCGCTCCCGCTCGGCCGCGTCCGAGTCGCGCGGGTCCTGTCGTCGCCACCCTGCTGCTGCGCCATGTCCGTCGTCCTCCCTGCGAATCCACTCCCTCGATCATCGCTCATGACGTGTCCCACATACGATGCTGGGATGAACAGCACAGGTCCCGCGGCCAACGACGGTCTGCACCTGCTCCCCTTCCGTGGGCTGCGCTACGACGCCCAACGGGTGGGCAGCCTCGCCGCGGTGACCTCCCCGCCGTACGACGTCGTCGTACGGCCCGACGGCCTGAACCACCTGGAGTCGGCCGACCCCCACAACATCGTCCGGCTGATCCTCCCGCAGGCCGCCACCAACGGCGCCCGCCACCGCCAGGCCGCCGAGACCCTCGACGCGTGGCTCGCCGAGGGGGTCCTCACCCCGGAGGCCGAGCCCGCCCTGTACGTGTACGAGCAGCGCAAGGGCGACGTGCTCCAGCGCGGCCTCATCGGCGCCCTGGAGCTCTCCGCCCCCGCCGAGGGCGTCGTCCTGCCGCACGAGGACGTCATGCCGCACGTCATCGAGGACCGCGCGGCCCTGATGCGTACGACCGCCGCCAACCTGGAGCCCCTGCTCCTCACCTACCGCGGCAATGGCAGCGCCACCGGCGCGACCGCCGTCATCGAACGCACCACCCTGCGCGCCCCCGTCCTCGCCACCACCACGGAGGACGGCTTCAGCCACCGCCTGTGGGCCATCACCGACCCGGCCGACATGGAACGGATCGCCGCCGACCTCGCCCGCCACCAGGCCCTGATCGCGGACGGCCACCACCGCTGGGCGACCTATCTGCGCCTGCGCGAGGAGCACCCCTCCCCCGGCCCCTGGAACTACGGCCTGGTCCTCCTCGTCGACACCGCCCGCTACCCCCTCCAGGTCCGCGCCATCCACCGCCTGCTGAACCGCCTGCCCGTCGCCGACGCGCTCGCCGCCCTCGACGACCGCTTCCGCATACGCACCCTGGACGAGGGCACTCCGCTCCCGTCGGCGATGGAGACCCTCGCCTCCGCCGCCGCCGAAGGCAACGCGTTCCTCCTGACCGGCGCCGACGGCCGCTTCCACCTCCTCGACCGCCCCGACCCCGCCCTGCTGGCCCGCACGGTCCCGGCGGACCGCCCCGAAGCCTGGCGCACGCTCGACGCGACGGTCCTGCACGCCACCCTGATCGACCACCTCTGGCGGATCCCGGACACGCCCGAGCACATCGCGTACATCCACGACACCGAAGCCGCCGTCGGCCTGGCCTCCCGCCGAGGCGGCACGGCGGTCCTGATGCATCCGGTACGGGAAGAGGTCGTGCGCGACCTGGCCCGCCAGGGCGTCACGATGCCTCGCAAGTCGACGTCATTCGGCCCGAAGCCCGCAACGGGCCTGGTGCTCCGCAGCCTCGCCCTGGGCTGAAACGCGAAAAGGGCGGCACCCCGGGATGGGGTGCCGCCCTTTCGTCATCAGCGCTGGTCGCCGTCCTCGGCGTCCAGCTCCTCCGCGTCGTCGTCCGCGTCCGCGTCCGTGTCCTCGTCCCCGTCCTCCATGGCGGCGTCGACGAACTCGACACCGTCCATCTCGGCGAGCCGGTCGGATGCGTCGGTCGAGCCGTCCTTGTCGGCCTCCAGCGCCTTGGCGAACCACTCCCGCGCCTCGTCCTCGCGGCCCGCCTCCAGCAGCGCGTCGGCGTACGCGTACCGCAGGCGCGCCGTCCACGGCTGGATGGAGTTCGACGCCAGTTCCGGGCTCTGCAGGGTCACGATGGCGGCGTCGAGCTGCCCCATGTCCCTGCGCGCCCCCGCGGCCACGAGCCGCATCTCGACCTGGCCGGCCTTGTCGAGCTTCTGCACCTCGGGCTCACCGGCCATCGCCATCGCCCGCTCGGGCCGGCCCAGCCCGCGCTCGCAGTCCGCCATGACGGGCCACAGCTCCACGCTGCCGGTCATTCGCCGGGCCGCCCGGAACTCCGCCAGGGCCTCGGCGTACTTCTGCGTGGCGTAGGCCGCGAAGCCGGCCGCCTCCCGCACCGCAGCCACGCGCGAGGCCAGCCGCAGCGCGATGCGCGAGTACGCGTACGCCTGCTCCGGGTCCTCGTCGATGAGCTTGGCGACCATCACGAGATTCCTGGCGACATCCTCGGCGAGCGTCTTCGGCAGGCTCATGAGCTCCTGCCGCACGTCCTTGTCGATCTCGTCACCGGTGACGTCCGCCGGGATCGGCAGCCGCTTGATGGGCTCCCGCTCACGGTCCTCCCGCCGGAACCCACCACGGTCGTCCCGCCCCCGGTAGCCGCCACCGCGCCGGTCGTCACGACGGTCATCCCGGCGGTCATCACGGCGGGGCCCACGCGCTCGGTCGTCACGACGGAAGCCAGGCCGGTCGTCGCGGCGGTCATCACGCCGATCGTCCCGACGCTGCATTCGGTCGTCGCGGGGGAAGGTGCCGCGGTCGCCGCGGTCGCCGCGGTCGTCCCGACGGAACCCACCGCGGTCGCGGTCATCGCGCCGCGGAGCCCGGTCGTCCCGCGGAAACGTCGGCCGGTCGCCACCGCGACGGAAACCACCGCCACGGTTGTCGTCCCGACGGTCGTCACGGCGGTCATCCCGGCGGTCGTCGCGCCGGTCATCCCGGCGGTCGTCACGACGGAAGGCAGGCCGGTCGTCACGGCGGTCATCACGACGGTCATCACGACGGTCGTCACGACGGAAGGCAGGCCGGTCATCACGACGGTCGTCACGACGGAAGCCACCACCGCCACGGTTGTCATCCCGGCGGAACCCGCCACGGTCGCGGTCGTCACGACGGTCGTCACGACGGAAACCGCCGCCACGGTTCTCGTCACGACGGTCATCACGGCGGTCGTCCCGGCGGTCGTCGCGCCGGAAGGCAGGCCGGTCGTCACGACGGTCGTCACGACGGAAGCCACCGCCGCGGTTGTCATCCCGCCTGTCAGCGGGCCGGTCATCGCGACGGAAACCAGGTCGATCATCCCGGCGGTCGTCGCGCCGGAAGGCAGGCCGGTCATCACGGCGCTCGTCACGACGGAAGCCACCGCCGCGGTTGTCATCCCGCCTGTCAGCGGGCCGGTCATCGCGACGGAAACCGGGCCGATCGTCACGGCGGTCGTCACGACGGAAGCCGCCGCCGGCGGGGCGCCCGCCTCGGTCGTCGCGGCGGAAGCCACCGCCACGGTTGTCGTCCCGACGAGGCCCGCCGCGGTCATCACGCCGGAAGCCGCCCCGCTCGCCACCGTCCCTGCGACGCGGCTCGCGCTCCGGACGATCGTCGGAGGAGTTGGTGGACATGGGCATGACTCCTGTCATTCGGGTACCGCAGTCATTCTCGCGCAGTCGGCCGTCCGACGCGCTTCGGGAAAATCCCGCACAATTGAAAAAAGGACCCTTGGTCCCAGCATGCACGCTGGGACCAAGGGTCCTTGAAAGATTGTTCGGCGGCGTCCTACTCTCCCACAGGGTCCCCCCTGCAGTACCATCGGCGCTGAAAGGCTTAGCTTCCGGGTTCGGAATGTAACCGGGCG